>JBAIYK010000091.1:0-38445 GCA_037915935.1 Solirubrobacterales bacterium
AGCTCGCAGCGAAACCTCTCGCTCGGGGCTACCTTCCTCATTGCGGGCGTACCTCCAACGCTTCGACTTGCAGGTCAAAGCGGAGGCTACGCCCGCATCAAATCCCCCGGATCACGAGACGCGACCAAGCGACGGCGAGACAGGAGGCCCCGGCGGAAGACGAGGCAGAGCGGGGAGAAGCACCGACATCTTGACGCACGTCAATGGCTCTGCGTCACAGTATCTCGCAGTCGCCGCCTTTGCGCTCAACTCGGGCATGCGCGTCCGCGAGGCTGCGGCGGTCCGAGACCCGCGGAAGGTGAGCAGCAGGATCGCCTCGCCTCCCTTACGAAGTTACTGGTCGCGCTAGCCGGGCACGACAGCCGCCGCCCTGACGCTCATCGTCGCTATGAGGGTAGCCCAACCGCTGATGGAGGGCGCTTGGAGTGTTTCAGCCCGTGCGAGAGGCAACCATCATATGCCTGACTCGGCCGCCTCGAACCCCGAGCTGTCGTTTCAAGTCCCCAGGGGCTTATCCGAGATAAGTAGCAAGCTAGGCGACATCGTTCTATCTCCCCGATGGACTAGCGACCGATGCCGGCCCGTGATCTGTCCGCTCGCCCTCGTAGCCTTTGGGCGTCAGTGGCTGATACTTCCATCACTTCCCCCACATCCGAGACACGCGGCGCGAGTGGCGTTGCTGGGGGGCGGCACCGGGTTAGGGGAACGAGAGTCCGCACGAACGAGCGGCGGTTCACGGCGATCCGTGCGGTTCAAGCGGGCAGGGCGTACTTCGTCACCGCCTGCCCGCTTCGGCTCGTGTCGGAGATACTCAGCTTCGATGGGCCTGACCTGCCCGCGCATCTCCGCGCGCAGCGAGTCTTGAACAAAGCTCGCGTCCCCCAGATAGCCCGCTACCTCAGCGCGAATCCGACCTCGTACGTGCTCTCGGCGATCACCGCGTCGATCGACGCCGACGCGCGCTTTGAGTCGCATACCTCGTCCGGGAACGGAATCCGGGCCGGCGACCTCGTCGTGCCATCCAAGGCGCGCATCCTCGTCAACGATGGGCAGCATCGGCGGGCGGCGATAACCGAGGCTTTGAAGTCCCGCCCCGAGTTGGCCCACGAGTCGGTTCCGCTAGTGCTGTTTCTTGACGCCGGCCTGACGCGCAGCCAGCAGATATTCGCCGACCTCAACCGGCATGTGATCCGGCCATCCACGTCGTTGAGCGTGTTGTATGACCACCGCGATTGGATCGCGCGGCTTGCGCGAAAGGTGGCTGCCGAGATCAGCCCCTTCATCGATCTCACCGAGCTCGAGAGGTCGAGCTTGTCTAACCGCTCGACGAAGATGTTCACGCTCAGCTCGATCCATCAAGCGACACAGGCGTTGCTTCGGCATAGAAGCCGCGAGTCCCTGGGCGATCAAGACGAGCGGCTGGTCCTGGAGTTCTGGACGGTGGTCGGCGAACTCATCCAAAAGAAGTGGGGATTCCTCCGCGACGACATGACAGCCGCGGACCTGCGCCGTGACTATATCCATGCTCACGCGGTGGCGCTGCATGCGCTCGGCGCTATCGGCAGCGAACTTGTAGCGCATGATCCGGAGGGATGGCGCGCGCGCCTGGAGTCGTTGGCAAGCATCGATTGGGCGCGTGCCAATCCACTCTGGGAGGGACGCGCGATTCGCAACGGACGCATCAGCAAGTCGGGGCCAAGCCTAGTGCTCACAACCAACGTGTTGCGTCAGCGCGTAGGACTGGAGCTCTCGTTGACCAGCTGTGCGCTCGAGGAAACTCTCCCAGAGGAGCGCCGTGTCTGCGCATAAGGCATCAATGTCGACGCTCTACGGGCAGACCCTCGAGGAGATCAGACAGGCCTACCTCGCCGATCAACGCCCGTGGGTGATCGGGTTCAGTGGCGGAAAGGATTCGACCGCCACGCTGCAGCTCGTCTGGTACGCGCTGCTCGGATTGAAGCAGAGCGAGCGGCGAAAGCACGTTTACGTGATCTCGGGTGACACGCTGGTCGAGACCCCGGTGATCATCGACTATCTCACGCAGGGGCTGAACTCTATAAACGAGACAGCCGAGCAGGAGGGACTGCCGTTCTCCGCCCACAAGGTGATGCCGTCGGTTGAAGAGTCGTTCTGGGTCAATTTGATAGGCAAGGGCTATCCGGCGCCGACAAGCCGGTTCCGTTGGTGCACAGCTCGGATGAAGATCAGCCCGGCTAATCGCTTCATTCTCGAGCGGGTCACCGAGCATGGCGAGGTAGTGTTGGTGCTTGGCGTGCGCCATCAGGAGAGTGCAACGCGATCACAGCTCATGAGCCTGCGACGGATCAAGAATTCGCTGCTTTCGCGACACTCCACGTTGCCGAACGCTTTTGTGTATACGCCCATCAGCGACTACTCGGTCGATGACGTGTGGACCTACCTGCTTCAGGTGCCGAACCCCTGGGGTCGCGACAACAACGACCTGCTCGCCCTGTATCGCAACTCGTCCGCGGGTGAGTGTCCGCTCGTCGTCGATACGACGACGCCGTCGTGCGGAAGCTCCCGGTTCGGATGCTGGGTGTGCACGGTTGTCACGAAGGACAAGGCGATGGAGGCGATGGTCGACGGCGGAGAGGAGTGGCTGGAGCCTCTGTTGGATGTCCGGGATTTCCTCGCCGAGACGCACGACCCAAAGCGCAAGGTCGAAGTGCGCCAACACGTGCGCCGCAATGGGTTGACGATGCGCAAGCAGTATGGTGATCTCGCTGATCCTCTCGTACGGGGGCCGTACACGCTGGAGTTCTGCCAAGAGGTGCTGCGGCGGCTTCTGCGCGCCGAGCACGCATCGCGCGCCTTGGCCCCGGCCGGTCAGGAGGTCGCGCTCGTCAACGAAAGCGAACTGCTGGAGATCCGCCGTATTTGGCGCTATGAGCGCCATGACTGGCAAGACTCGCTGCCGAGGATCTTTGAGGAAGAGACAGACGAGACGCTTGACATACCTGAAGACGACCAGGCGGATCTGAACGGCGACGATGAAGCGCTGCTCGCCGAGCTTACGATGAAGCACGACCTCCCGCTCGGCCTCGTCAAGGGTCTGATCGGTGCCGAGCGCGACCTGCAGGGATTGCAGCGGCGCGCGCGCATCATGGACCAGCTCGGCGCGGTGCTGACGCAGGAGTGGCGAAGCGAGGCCGACGTTGTCGCTGAGATCGTGCGTGAGGAAGCAAACGCATGATCTTCAAGACGCTGGAAGTGGAGAACTTCGGCCTGTATGCGGGTCGCCAGTGCCTCAACCTGCAGACCGAGCGTGGACGGCCGATTGTGCTCATGGGCGGCACCAATGGCGCCGGCAAGACGACGATCTTGGAAGCGTTCACGCTCTGCATGCACGGCCGCCGTGCCCTTGGATCACGGGTCGCACTGGAGCGCTATGAAGCACATATTCGGTCGCGCTTTCACGCAAGCCCCACCAAAGATGTTGCCTCTGAAGCTGAGGTTGCGCTTCTCTTCCAGCACGTGCACGGAGGACGTGCCTGTGACTACCAGGCCACCAGACGGTGGCGCCGGCTGGCGAGTGGACGCATCCGCGAGACCCTCACTATTAGCGCCGACGGCGAAGAGCTCGACGATCTAAGCGAGGCGGCGCGTCAAGACTTCCTGGACTCGCTGCTTCCGCCAGCGCTCGCCGGTTTCTTCCTCTTCGACGGCGAGAAGATACAGGCGCTGGCAGATGACGAGAACGGGGAGCAGCTGGCGGACGCCGTGAAGCGCCTGCTCGGCCTGGACCTTATCGCCCAGCTGCAGACGGATCTCCGTCGCTTCGCCGGCCAAGGCACGACGGACAGGGGACGCGCGCATGCACGCCGGCAGAAAGATGCCGCGAGCGCTGTTGAGGCAGCGCGTGGACGTGTCACCGAGCTTGCCGACCAGCGGGCGGACCTACAGGCGCAGATGGATCAACTCGGCGGGCGCGTCGAGCGCATCCGTGACCGGTTCGCGCGTGAGGGAGGAACGCTTGCGGCGGAACGCGCGTCTGTAGAGCACGCCGCGCGCAAGGCGGCAGCCGAGGTGGCAGCGGCCCAGGAGGAGCTGCGTGGCCTGGTGGCGGGGATGTTGCCGTTCGCTATCTCACGACGCATCGCTGCCAGTGTGGAGCGTCGGCTGGCCCTTGAGCAGATAGGCGAGGAGAACGACATTGTAGCTCGTCGAATAGCGGCGGCCAGCGGCAAGCTCAAGCGCAGGCTCAGGAGCACGACCGATATCCCCGTCATCGAGTCGCTCCATGAGTTGCTGGACGTCACAACTGAGACCACCGCGTTGCGGCTCCACGATGTTAGCGCCGCGGAGCGCGCCGTTCTGCTCGACCAGCTGCGCAGCGTGCAGAAGGGCGTCTTCAGTGAAGCCGATCGGCTGGCGATGCGCCTGCGCAAGGCAGAAGCTCGCCACGACGCGGCCGAGCGCCAGTTGCAGCGTGCGCCCGACGATGAGGCACTTGCACCATTGCTCGGTGAGCTCCAAGCAGCCGAGCGTGGCCTTGGGACGCTCTCAGCGAAGATCACACGTCTAGACGAGGAGCGCCGCTCAGCCGACCACGATCTCAAGGTCGCCGAGCGGGAGCTTGCTCGCGCTGAGGAGGCCGCAGCCAAGCAGAACCGAGGCATGCAGTCAGCGAAGCTCGCCCTGCGAACTATCGCGCTGCTCGAGGAGTACGGCGAGATGGTCGAAGATCGGCGCCTGGAGCAGGTCGCGCACGAAGCGACGCTTTTTTTCAACAGGCTCTCCCGCAAGGGCGAGCTGCTCAGCAAGATCGTGATCGACACAGACACGTTCCGCGTCACGGTCGTGCGCTGGGACGGTGCTGAATTGCCCAAGCAACGCCTCTCGGCAGGCGAGAAGCAGCTATTCGCGATCGCGATCCTGTGGGCTCTTGCGAAGGCATCACGACGTCCGCTGCCGGTGGTCGTTGACACGCCTCTTGCCCGCCTCGACCATGAGCACAGACGTAGACTCCTGCGCGAGTATCTGCCGCATGTCAGCCGTCAAGTGGTCGTGCTCTCCACCGACACGGAGGTCGACCTCGCCGCGGCAGCGGAGATCGAGCCAGCGACCGCACGCCAAGTCTTCCTGAACCATGATCCAAAGACGGCATCTACAACGATCGAAGAGGGTTACTTCAGCCCGCCAGAAGAGGCACTGGTTCATGCTCGCTAAGAAGATCCAACTCGACGAGGCCTCCACCCAGGTTCTGAAGACGATGAAGGCGAGAACGGGATTGACACGCCAATACCTCTGTCGGTTGGCATTCTGTCTCTCAGTCAACGAGCCTGGGCACCCGGACCCGGCGAGCTACAACGAACGAGGCATCGAGTTCAACCGTTACACGCTCACCGGCGAATGGGACCGCCTATTCATGGCGTACCTGCGGGAGTGGCTGGAGCTGGAGCAGCCGCAAGCCGATGCCGAGGAGAGCGCCTGGTTCCGCGCGCACATAAATCGTGGGCTCACTGTGCTGCAACGGCGCGTCAAGACGCTCGCCGACATCACGGAGCTGGTCTCACAGTGAGGCCGGTCTACCTCGACTACAACGCGACCACCCCAGTCGACCGGCGCGTAGTCGATGCCATGATGCCATACTTTACCGAGACATTCGGTAACGCGGCGAGCATAGACCACCTATATGGACACGAAGCCCAGCAAGCCGTCGAGCGAGCGCGAGAGGAGGTCGCGGCGCTAATGGGGGCCGCGGCGGAGGAGATCATCTTCACGAGCGGCGCGACGGAAGCCGACAACATCGCGATCCTGGGCGCGCTTGCACGTGCTGCCGATGACGCCGAGCTGATCGTCAGCGCCGTCGAGCACCCGGCGGTTCTCGAGCCGGCGTCACTTCTCGGCGGACGCGTACGCGTCGTGCCGGTGTCTGCGGAGGGCACCGTGGATCCAGACGAGATCCGCAAGCGACTGACCTCCAAGACTGCTCTCGTGAGCGTGATGGCGGCCAACAACGAGACCGGGGCTATACAACCGATGAACGAGATCGGGCACATCTGCGCCGAGGCCGAAGTGCCGTTCCACTGCGACGCAGTGCAGGCCGCGGCGCATATGAGGCTGGACGTCGAGGCCGCTCAGGTCTCGCTGCTCTCGCTGTCCGCACACAAGATGTACGGCCCCAAGGGCGTCGGAGCCCTGTATGTCCGCAGGCGCCGGCGGCGCGTCAAGATCGCGCCGCTGCACTATGGCGGGGGCCATGAACGCGGTGTGCGGCCGGGTACGGCCAACGTGCCCGGAATCGTCGGGCTTGGCGCAGCGGCCCAGCTAGCGCGCCGAGAGCGTAAGCGCAATGCCGCGCGCGAGCAAGCTCTCAAGCGCCAACTAATCAACGCGCTGTTACATATCGGCGACGTGGAGCTCAACACGCCTGCCGCGGTCTCTCTGCCCCAGACCGTGAGCGCCCGGATCGCCGGCGTCGGTGCGCGTGCGCTTATGCACGCCGTGCGGGAGGAGCTGGCGTTCTCGAGCGGGTCGGCCTGTGCGACGACCAAGGTCGAGCCGTCGCATGTTCTGCTCGCACAGGGCCTATCCCCTCAGCAGGCCGGGGAGTCGGTGCGGCTGAGCTTCGGCAGGCTCACCACCGAGCAGGAGATCGCGCGTGCCGCCGATGTCCTGACGCGGGCTGCGGAGAGGCTGCGTCAGGTTGCGAGGCAGGCGGCGTAGCCGACCCCGCTCAGAACCTAACCGCCCCACTCGTAGGTGGCTTCTCCAAGAGAGGGGCGCGCTTCGATCCCAAGTCGTGCAGCTATCTCCTGCGCGAGCTGCACTCCGTTGCCGCGCGTGTTGTCGGCGACTACATACTGCGCACCAGTCGCTTGGACGTATTCGAGAGTGCCATCGAAATCGGCGTGGTTGGACAATGCGACGCGATACGCTCGCTCTGAGTACTGAAGGACAGGGTCGTCGCGGCTTGACATGTACGCGCTCAGCGATATTGTCGAGCCTTCAGGCGCAACCGGCTTGCCGTCGCCCTTGCCATAGAACATGACGAACTTATCAGGCTTGGTTTCCGTCACGTTGCTGGCTACGAGATCGATCGGGTAGCCGAACCTTCTGTAGACCTCGATTTCCGCGCAGAGACGAGGACTGCCGAACAACGGACATGTCACATTACCGGAGAGCACCTGTAGCGCGCGTTGGATCGTGCCACGGTAAGCATAGACGTGCACCGGGCCGTATCTGAGCCTGTCGAGCATAAGCTCGAGGAGGCGCTGCTCTGCCTCTTCTTGAGAATATCGGCGCAGGCTCAGAGGTGCACCGTAGGTGCTGTCGATCACGAGCGCCTCGACTTCGATGGGGCGCTCGAGCGGCCATTGGAAGTCGCCGGAGTAGCCGATGCACGGTGCCCCTGGCGAGTTGACTGCCACCTGTACAGAGCCGAGCATGTGGCCGCTGGATACAAGCGCGATCTCCGCCTGGCCATACGTGAAGGTGGCGGGAGTGCTGAGAGCCTTGATGTTGTCCCGGTAGGGTATGTCTGCGTTCAGGTCGGCCGCGAGCAGCGCATATGTTGCGTCGCTCGTCACAATGGTCTGGTTGCCCTTGCTCGTCTCAAACCCTGCCATGTGGTCCGCATGGATATGGGTCTGAACACGAATCGCGCTCCCATAGTGAAAGCCGTCGCAGGAGACGAAGGGGCCGAGCAGCACTGCCCCCGACGCTGCCACATCCAGCTGATAGTCGCTTCTCACGCCCGATCCACCTGCTCGCGAATAGCTTCAGATACCGACGTCTCGAAGTCGCCAAGGCCGCAAATCGCGTCTGCAAGGCGATCGTCCCCAGAGATCACGAAGCCCGTTGGGGTGAGGCGCGCCGCAGCGCACGGCTCGTCAGTCAGCGTCGCAAGCACGGCTGCAAGAAGCTCGTCTCGCTCGTCCTGCTCAAGGTCATCGATTCGCGTACCAAGATCTGCGCTGGAGAACACCCCGATGAAGATGTGACGTCGCTCGACGACTGGCCTCAGCGCAACGATCTCCTCGATTGCCGCGTGCGGATTGCGCCCGCTGCGCGCTATCCGCTGCACGACGTGCTTCACCTCGCTCGAGGATAGCCGCTGGGCGAGCGCCTCGCGAGCTGTTGGCTCGTGCAAGCGCCTCGGCAGTCGCGCGACCTCGGAGGCGGCGGTGAACGGAAGCGTCGTGTCCGACCCTCGCCACGCCACGATCATCTGCACAGACGGTGGTAGGTCGAGCAATCGAAGAAACCGCTTGACCATGTCCGCGTTGCTCAAGCCAGCCGCATTCGCACACGAAGAGATGCTCTCACCTCCATCGATCGCCTTGCGGAAGCGTTGTGCTACGCCTACGGGCGACAGACGCCGTTGCGACTTATGTGTCCCCACCGACATGAGCAGGTCACGGCGCTCGTCGTCAGTAAGCGCAGACATCACAGTTCGAAGCCGCGGCCCTGAAGGCCCTCATTGATGAGACCTGCGGCCGCATCATCCTGATTGGATCCTTCATCCCTGGCGTACTGCTGGAGCGCCCGATGCGCCCCCGCCCCGAGTGTGACAAGGATTTGAGTTACCTGGGTCCGCTCCTTCGCCGACTCGATGACATCGTCGACCGACTTCGTCGGCTGATCTTGCCGCTCGCGTGCCAGGCGATCACGCTGAGCGCCGCTCATGCCGGCCATCTCCTTGGCGAGCTTGATCGCATCCTCCGCTGTATCCTCGGTTATGCGCGCTGCGTCCTGCGCCCGGAGTGCGACATTGAGCGGAACCTCATCGCGGTCGACGAGTTCCTTAAGCTCAGGACGCAGCCGGTCATACTTCACATACTCGCTAACCTCTTTGGGCGGTAGGCCGGTTTCCTGGGCGACATCCTTTATGGTGCCGTACTTCTTGTAAAGCGCTGTGCAGACATCGATCTTGTCGCGACGGCTGATGTCTCGACGCATCATGTTCTCGGTCAGCGACAGGACCTTCGCCTCGATCTCATCGACTTTCTCGTCGATTATCTGTGCCATGATTGTGTCATGGCCAAGCTCCTTGTGAGCGAGGAAGCGACGTTGCCCGAGGATGATCTCGTACTTGCCCTCTTCGCCCGCCGGCGCGACGACGATCGGCTGGAGGAGCCCTTGCTTGGCGATGCTCTGTGCGAGTTCGTTGATACCTGCTGCCACATCCCGCAGGCGGATCTGACCGCGCCCGATCGTGAGTGCATCGAGCGGCAGCTTCTTCATGTCTGTGATGGTTGCCAACGTTCACCTCTCTTATCGAAGAATACGGTTGAGATCCTCACTGCTGATGCCTGACGGGGCCTCCCAGTCGGGCTGGTTGACATAGAGGTCGAAGAGTTCGCGCTTGGCGGTTAGCACTTCCTCTATGCGCTGCTCTATCGAGTCTGTGATGATGAACCGAACCACATGCAACGGCCGCGTGCGACCAAAACGGTGTGCGCGGTTAATCGCCTGGTCCTCGACGGCGGGGTTCCACCAGCGATCGAACAGTACTACCGTCGAGGCCTCCTGCAAGTTGAGGCCGACGGCGCCGGCGCGGAGTGACATGAGAAGCACGACAGGGCCCGGTAGGTTTCGAAATTCATCGATGACACTCTCCCTTTCGAGCTCTGTCAGCTGACCGTGGTACATCAGTGTCTGGATGTCGAGATTGGCCTGGAGTAGGCAAAGACTGGAGACGTACTGCGAGAACACGAGCAGCTTGTCCTGGGGAGCCGTGAGATTCTCGCATACGACGCGCAGCGCCTCCAGCTTTACCGACTCTCCGGTTCTGGGGTCGAAGTTGCACAGCTGCTTGAGATCCGTGATGAGGGATAGCGCGCCGGCTGCGCCCTCACCCGCTTCGTCTCGCCAGTCATGGCGGTGTGACCAGAGCTCCTCATAGCGTTGCCGCTGTTGGCCAGTGAGCTCTAGCGGAACCTCCTGAACGATTATCGGGGGAAGCTCGCCGAGGACTTCGTTCTTCGTTCGGCGTAGCATGAAGCCCTGCACGGCGTCGATCATCTCGGTCCTGCTCATGCCGTCGGCGACCGTACCAGGCCGGAGGTACTGGAAGATCGCCGCGATGTCGGTCGGCGTGTTTTCAAGCGGGGTGCCACTAAGAGCCCATGCGCGCTCGCGACGAAGGAGACGAACGCCGAGCGATGTCGAGGAATCCACATTCTTGATTCGTTGCGCCTCGTCGAGCACGGTGACGCTGAACCTGAGCTCCGTAGGCATCGCGTGCACATCGGTTCGGAGCTGCTCATACGAGGTGATCAATACTGGGATAGGGAGCACATAGTGTGCCCGACGATCAGCCGCGCTGCCTATGACCAAGCGCACCGTGAGGTTGGGCGCCCATGTGCGGAACTCCTTAAGCCAGTTGAGCCGTAGCGAAGCGGGCGTCACGATGAGGGCGCGCAGCGACGCTCCCTGGCTGAGCACCGCCCTGACGGCCATGATGGCTTGGATCGTCTTGCCAAGTCCCATCTCGTCGGCGAGAAGCGCAGCGTCGCGGTCTTCGAGAAAACGCACGCCCACGCGCTGGTACGGCCGCAGTACGCCTTGGACGTGGTGATGTGGCTCCACGGACTCCGAGGTGCGCCGATTCATGTGGCGGGTAGCTTAAGCGAAGGCGCCGACAGTCTCACGGCGGCGGCGCCTCTCATGGATGCGCTGGACGATGCAGATGCTCGCAGTACGGTGTTCGGAGCTGTCGGCCGACGGTTACGGCGATGTATGCGGTGAACGACTCTCTGAGCGCGTCGCGCGAATAGCCGTGCTGGTCCAGGCCACACCGGTGCCCCTCCTTGTGCAGGTTGCCACCGCTTAGCGCAGCTACGCGATCAGGAGTTGAAGTAGTCGCGTAGTAGCCCAGCGTAGAGGACGGCCGATGGGAAAGTCACGAGGTGTCCTACCGAGGCGCGCGAGCGGGCTGTGCGGCTGGTGCTCGAGTACTCCGATCAGTACGAGACGAAGTGACCCCGCGATCACCTCCGTCGTCGAGAAGTTCGGCTGCTCTGCTAAGACTCTGCGCGGCTGGGTACGACAGGCCGAAGTCGACGGCGGCATGCGAGCGGGCACCATCACGACAGAAGCCGAGAGCGGATCAAGAGCTCGAGCGCGAGAACCGCGAGCTGCTCCGGACAAACGAGATCCTTTTTAGATCGACCATCACGAGATCGGCCCTTGTGTGGAGTTTTGCTTGACGTAGAAGGGCGCGCGATCAAAGCGTATCATTTTGATACGCTTCGCGTCATGCCCGGAAGAGCGTTCACGGCGCTGCTCGAACACGCCCAGCAGCGGTACGGCTACCTAACGCCGGACGATGCGCGCGAGCTGGGTATCGATCCGGCTCA
Source organism: Solirubrobacterales bacterium (assembly GCA_037915935.1). GTDB lineage: Bacteria > Actinomycetota > Thermoleophilia > Solirubrobacterales > Solirubrobacteraceae > Palsa-744. The sequence goes on from JBAIYK010000091.1 coordinate 11,328, forward strand.
GCTGCGTTTGATGGCAGCGCGCGACACGTTGGAGCATGTCGGTCGCGGCTTGTATCGGATGCCGCTGGTTCCCCTCACGCCGCTCGACGCCTACATGGAGGCGGTCCTGTGGACTGGTCGGCGGGGCGTGCTCAGCCATGAGACGGCCCTGGACCTACACGAGCTGTGCGACGTGAACCCGAGCGCGATCCACCTCACGGTCCCCAGCGGCTTTCGTACCCGCAAGACCGTCCCACAGCCATACCGCCTGCATCGCCTGGATCTGGATCCCGTCGAGGTTGTCAGGCATGAGGGCATTCCCATCGTTACGCCGGAGCGCGCGATTCTTGGCGGCATCGAGCAGGCCCTCGGTTGGCAGTTGATCGACCAAGCGATCGAGCGGGCACGTGCTCGTGGGCTCATCACCCAGCCTGCCGCAGAGCGGCTGGCCGCTATGCGCCATACACCGCAGGCGGCTCTGGATGGCTGACCGCGCCAAGAAGCTGCCGGGCAACGTCAACCATCTACAGCGGCTCATCGGCGCCGATGCCTCCGCTCGAGGCATGCCGCCAGCGCGGTTGCAGCGATGGCTGAACGCGATGATCGTGACCGCCGTCCTTGACCGGGTCCGCGATGAAATTGGGGAGCCCATCTTCCTGCTGAAGGGCGGCTTGGCGTTGGAGCTTCGCCTTCAACTGCGAGCTCGCGCCACCAGCGACTACGACGCGGCATTTCGCGCGCGGACCGAGGAGGTGATCGACCTCCTCGACGAAGCGTTGGTCCGGCCTTGGAACGGTTTCGACCTGGCTCGCGACGTACCCGAGAGCATCCCCAACACGCAAGCGGTGCGCCTCCGCCTGCGACTGAGCTACAAGGGCCGCAGCTGGGGCAGCGTGCAGCTGGAGATGGCACCCGTGGAGGGCAAGATGGGTCTCGAGCTCGATCGCGTGAAGGCCGTACAGCTCGATCGACTCCAGGTTCCGCTACCCGAGGCGGTGAGCTGCGTCTCGCTGCGCTACCAGGTCGCGCAGAAGCTGCACGCCTGCACCGAGGTCTTCGACGAAGGGCGCGAGAACGACCGGTTCCGCGACCTCATGGACATCCTCCTGCTCGAAGATCACATCTACGACGTCGGCCTGCCCGAGGTGCGTGAAGCATGTGTCGACGTGTTCACGGTGCGCAAGAAGCACCAGTGGCCTCCAACTGTGACCGTCTACGACAGCTGGCGCGTCCCATTCGCGGCGCTGGCACGCGAGAACGGCTTCGTGTCTCACAACGTCGACGAGGCCGCCGTGGCGCTGGCCGCACTCATAGCCGCAATCACAGCCGGCTGATTCAGATCAACCGTAAGGTGTCGTGGGCAGATCAGGCGATGAGCTCGCCGGCGACGCGGGTGGTCACTCACTCGGAGACGCGGGGCTGGCGCTCACGCCGCGCTCGTGTCTTGCGGCGCGATTCTCCTGGCATGCTCGACGCTCAGGGATGCACCGTATTGACATGTTCGCGTTCGTCTGTGCCGAAGCGGCACGCCACGAGAAGAGCGCCGTGAGCGCGAAGCGTCCGTCCCGGACGTGGTGAGCGACCTCGAGCTCGAGCTGGACGGAGCCGTCCGGGGGCGCGCGGAACACGCGCGTGCCGTACTCGCGATCGCCTGGCAGCGCCTGGCGCTCCTCGGCGAGCCAGTCGGTGATCTCCCGGCGGGGGAGGTCCCAGTCGTCCGCGTAGCGCATCAGCGTCTCTTCGGCCTGCTTCGCATCGATCGACCCGAGCTGTGCGTGCAGCCGGTTCGGCTCGCCGCCGTATCGGTCGGCGAGCGCGAGCGCCATCTCGGCGCTTGCCCGGCAGCTGCGTCCCGAGGGAAGCGTGACCGTGAGCGAGAAGGGAGCTCTGTCTTCGTTCATCCAGACGCGGCTGTGATGTTCGCCGAGGTCAAGCGAGCCGCGCGTCGGCGGCTGCCCGCGAAGGTCTACGAGCAGCGTCTGGACCGCTGCATAGGCGACGGGCTTGGTCGGACGCGTCCTGAGCACGCGCCACGTCGGACGCGCCCAGGCTGCCTCGAGGCGCCAGTGAGTGAAGGCCGCGGCGAGGAGCCTGCCCAGCCGGCGGATGATCCGGTACCGCTGCATGCGCTTGCCGACTGACGATGAGACGAGCTCGCGCGCCTGCTGTATGCGCTCGCCGATGAACGCGATATAGGCGGGAAGCGTGTCTCGATCGATCAGCGCCCAGCGATTCGCGAAGATCGCGATGTCGCCGTCGGCGAGCGGCGTGCCGACGCTCACCCTCGCGATCGGGAGCGAAACGACGATCGTGAGCGGATAGCGTTCGGGATAGGAGCGCGCCTGAGGCACCGACGGCGCGCCGGCGAGCGTGAGCAGGTAGGTGAAGATCGCCCCCTCCGGGCGCCGGCGCGAGAGCATGCGCAGGTAGAAGCGGTCGATGATGTCGCGCTGCTCGCGAAGCAGCAGCATGCGGTTGCCTGCGGCGAGCAGGCTGAGGTCGCCCTCGTGCCTGCCGCGATCGATCTGCCGCCAGCCCTGCAACGTCGCATCGTCGACGATCCCGGCGTCGTAGAACCGCTCGAGCTCGGCGATCCCGTTCGCGAGATAAGCCTCGTGCATCGGCGCCTGGTCCTCGAAGATCTTCTTCTGCATCGTGAGGAACGTCGTCTCGTAGAAGCCGAGCTCACCGGCGGCGTCGTCTTCGAGGGCGCGTTTGCGCCTGCCGAGCAGGAGCAGGACCGCGTGGCGCGCGCCGTCGGGCAGCAGCCCGATGTCCCTGAAGCCGGCGTAGAAGGCCGGTCCGATCATGTTTGCCATCCCCGCCCACTGCAGGTATGGGTGATCGAGGAACAGGCGCCCGTAGTACGTGTAGACCGCTTCGATGTTCGCGATGTTCCGCGCGACGCCGCTGCCCGGCCTCCAGCGCCGAGGGTCGATGCCCGCCCGGCCGAGCGCGACCTGTAGCCATCGCTCCTGCAATTCGCGCGCAAGGGCCATCGAGCTGTCGCGGGCCACCACGCTGCGACGGTCATCGACGCTGCCTCCCATGACGCAGCCGATGATGTCAAGACCGCTGAACCAACGTGTGCCTGCGCTTGCGCCCGCGATTCCAAACTCCGTTCAACCCCCAGGTTGACCCCCAAAATCAACCCACAGCCCAACCCTGAGGCCGACGACGCAGGGGCGCGAGCAGCCGATCATCGTGCCCATGACCACCACCGATTACATCCTCAACGCAGTGTTCGTCCTGATCGTCCTCCTCCAGGCCCGCGAGCGCGAGCTGAGCCGCCGCAGCGCGATCGTGCCGCTGGCGATCGTCGCCTACGTCGCGCATCTGTACGTACACGCGATCCCGACCGCGGGCAACGACCTGACGCTGATCGCAGCGCTCGGCGCGATCGGCCTGACGCTCGGCCTTGCGAGCGGCTTTGCGACCCACGTCCGCGCCGGCGAGAACGGTCGCGCGGTCGCGCGCGTCGGCTGGATTGCGGGGGCGCTCCTGATCGCCGGCGTCGGCTCGCGGATGGTCTTCGCGTTCGCTCTGACCCACGGCGCGTACGGTGCGGTCGCGAGCTTCAGCGAGACCCATGAGATCGGGGCTGCCGCCTGGCCGGTCGCGCTCGTGCTGATGGCGCTGCTCGAGGTGAGCACGCGGATCGCGATCGTGCATCTGCGGGGCCGCTATGCGCTGCGGGTCGGCGGCGCGCCGGTCGCCGCGGCGGCATGAACGCCGCCGCGCGACGATCACGGTCTCGCATCGATCCGGCTCGCTTCGTGCGGGCCGGATCGCGCTCTATCGTCCGCACCGCGGTGACTGGATCACAGCGAGCATCGGCTGAGGAGGGCAAGCGGGCGGACGAGAGCGAGCGGGTGCACGGGACCGAGCGGGCGGACGAGGGCGAGCGGGTGCACGGGACCGAGCGGGCGGACGAGAGCGAGCGGGTGCATGGGAGCGAGCGGGTGGAGGACAGCGAGCGCGTGGAGGAGGCGCGGGCGCGTGCCGTGGAGCGCCTTCGCCGGCAGCGACGGACGCTGCGTCCGCTCGGCTGGGTCGTGATCCTCGTCGTGGCGGTGGGGAGCGCGAACAGCGACCCGGCTCCTGGAACGCACGGCAGGGCGCTCGCGGTGACGCTCGCGCTGTGCGTCTTCGCCGCGATGCTGCTGGTCGCGATCGAGGACCGCTTCCCGGAGCGCGGCCTCGCGCCGCAGACGGCCGTGATCGTGCTGATGGGCGCGGCCGGCGTCGCGATTGCCGGACTCCAGCCGAAGGGGGCGACCGAGGTCGCGGCCGGCGTCGCGGTGTTCATCGCGATCACCCGGCTGCCCTCGAGCATTGGCGTCGCGATCGGGGGTGCGGTGACCGTCGCGCTCGGCGTGGCGACGGCGATCGCGGGAAGCTCCTCCTCGGCGGTCGTCGCCGTGATGCTGGTGACGGTCCTGCTCGGCTTCGTCGCACAGTTCCTGAAGCGGTCACGGGAGAGCGAGGACCGGACGGAGATGCTGCTCGCCCAGCTGCAGGACGCTCGCGACGAGCAGGCCCGCGCCGCCGCAGTCGCCGAGCGAGGGCGGATCGCGGGCGAGCTGCACGACGTGCTCGCGCACTCGCTCTCCGGCGCCGCGATCCAGCTGCAGGGGGCGCGGAGGCTCGCCGACCGCGAACACGCCCCGCCATCCCTGCGCGACGCGATCGATCGCGCGAGCGAGCTCGTGAAGTCGGGGCTCGGAAGCGCCCGCGAGGCCGTCGGCACGTTGCGAGGCGAGCCGCTGCGGACGGTCGCTGAGCTTCCCGCGCTGATCGACAGCTGCAGGCGCGATATGAATCTCGACGTGACGCTGCGGATCGAAGGCGAGGCCCGGACGCTGCCGGCCGATCCGAGCCTCGCGCTCTACCGCGGCGCGCAGGAGGCGCTGACGAACGTAGCGCGCTACGCGCCCGACGCCTCGGCGCACGTCTTGCTGCGCTACGAGCGCGACCGCGCGACGCTGACGGTCGAAAACGGAGCCTCTGCGATCCCGTCCCGCGAGGGCATGGGCGGCGGACGCGGGCTGGATGGGCTGCGCGAGCGGGTCGAGCGCGTCGGCGGCGCGATGTCAGCCGGCCCGACCGCGGAAGGCTGGCGCGTCGAGATCGAGGTGTCGTCATGACGATCCGCGTCCTGATCGCGGACGACCAGCCAGTCGTCCGCGATGGCCTCGCGATGCTGCTCGGCCTGATCGACGATGTGAAGGTTGTCGCGACGGCCGCCGACGGAGAGCAGGCGGTGCAGCGCGCCCGCGCCGAGCGGCCCGACGTCGTGCTGATGGATCTGCGGATGCCGAAGCTGGAGGGCGCGGAGGCGACGCGTCAGATCCTCGCCTCGCTCCCAGAGACGCGTGTGCTCGTCCTGACGACCTACGCTGACGACGAGTTCCTGTTCCCGGCGCTGCGAGCCGGCGCGCGCGGCTACCTGACGAAGGACGCGAGCGCCGAGGAGATCGAGCAGGCGATGAGGGCGGTGGTCGCCGGCGAGACCCACCTGGACCCAGCGGTCCAGCGGCGACTCGTGAGCGCTGTTCTCGACCGGACTCCGCCAACGCCGGCTGGCGACGCGGTGCCGGCTGGCGAGACGGCGGGGGTTGTCGAGGGGCCGCGGGCTAGCGAGGCGGCGCGGACTGACGAGGCGGTGCAGGCGCCCCGGCCGCAGCTTCCGGACGAGCTGACGCCGCGCGAGGTCGAGGTGCTGAAGCTGATCGCCTCAGGCCGCTCGAACGGCGAGATCGCAGACGAGCTCGTCCTCAGCAACGCGACCGTGAAGACCCACGTGAACCGGATCTTCTTCAAGACCGGCGCCCGCGACCGCGCGCAGGCCGTGCGCTACGCCTACGAGCACGGCCTCGCCGAGCGCGACCGGCCCTGATCAGAGCTCCCTGCGTTCTTCTTCGCCTGCCTCGCATGCGCTCGCGCCGGCTTGCGCGAGTTGAGCGCAGGCGAGCTCCTTCGCGTTCCCGTGTCGATTACATGTCCAGGATCGGCAGCTGTCCGTCATGTTGGATCTGCGAGCCGTCCGAATGTCCGGTATCTCCGGCCGACACGGACACAGCCCTCGCTTGGGGAGCGAAGTCGTCGGGCGTCAGAACACTTACAGAATGGAGGCTGTTAGATGCGGAAACCATCCGCGGTGATCGAGGCTCGCCTGCGCTGGGCGCTTGCGGTGATCCCGACGTTCCTCGTGCTCGCGCTGCCGGCGACCAGCGCCGGTTATGTGAACCAGGAAGAAATGCTGGCAAGCCCGGTCGGTCGCTACACGTTCGTGTACGACCCAGGTATCAACCACACGATTCCGCGGCAGGCGTTCGCCGAACCGCTGCTCGCCAGCTACTACGAGGCGAGGGGATTCGACGCCAACTTCGTGGACTGGGCGCCGATCAGCACGTTCGAACCCGGCTCGGCGGAATGGGCTTCCTGCGTCAACAAACCCCATCCTGAGCCATGCCCTGCAGGCTTCTTTCACTTCGATCCCGTTCGCGTAGGCATCAAATTCGGACCGATCACGGCGGTCCGCTGGAATGGCGCGTTCATCGGCACCTACTGCGGGAACTTCACGCCGGTGGGCGGCGAAGGTCCAACCCCGGAAATCACCGGCGTGAAGTACGAAGACCGCAACGGCGACGGCGTTCGAGAGGCCGGCGAGCCGGGACTGTCCGGTTGGACGATCAACCTGCTCTATGAAGGCAAAGTCGTAGCGAATACGACGACCGATGGCGAAGGTCGCTATTATTTCAGGCTCGATGCCGATCACCTGCCCATAGGCCCTGGCACGTATCAGGTGCAGGAGGTGCAGAGGGCCGGCTGGGTCCAAAGCCGCGCGCCTGGCGCGATCCGGGTCGAAGCTGGAGTCGGAGCAACGCAGTACGCAGGCAACGACTTCGGTAACTACGACCCGAAGATCACCGCGAAGGGGCAGAACCTGTCCGGTGCGGAGGGCGCTGAAGTCAACGGGGCTGTCGCGACCTTCACCGATCCGGATGTGAGCGCCGTGCCGAGCGAGTACTTGGCGAGGGTCGCGTGGGGCGACGGGAGCGAATCGATTGGCGCCGTGAGCGGAGCCGGCGGCAAGTTCAGCGTCGGCGGCAGCCACATCTATGCGGAGGAGGGCGGCTACACGGTCACGGTGACGATCAACGACATCGACAACGCGAGCAACACTGCGACGACGACCTCGACCGCGACGATCGCCGATGCTCCGCTGACATCCGCCTGCGCTGCGCCGGCAACCACCCTCCAGGCGTTCTCGGGAGCGACCGCCAGGTTCACCGACGCCGATCCAGGTGGGACGAGCGCGGACTACGTCGCGAGGATCGAATGGGGCGACGGCAGCGAATCGGGCGGCACGGTCAGCGCCGGGGACGGCCACGGGCCCTATGTGGTCTCTGGCTCGCATCTCTACGAAGCCACCGGCCCCTTCACGATCACGACGACGATCACCGACGTTGGCGGCAGCAGGACGGTCGCGAAGTGCCACACGCTCGTGTTCGCGTTCCCTTCGGGTGGCGGGGCGTTCGTGATCGGCGACGGCAACGCCGCGGTCGGAACCGAAGTCACCTTCTGGGGCAGCCAGTGGTGGAAGGAAAACTCCCTGAGTGGAAACTCTCAGCTCGAAGAAAGGGGACGAGCCAAACGGGGGCCGGCCAGCTTCAAGGGATTCGCCGACGAGCCGATGACGCCTGGTTGTGGCATCGGCTGGAGCACGCGCCCCGGCAACAGCAGCAGGCCGCCGGCGGCACCGCTGCCCGCCTACATGGGGGTGATCGTGTCGAGCATGGTGCATCAGTCTGGCTCGACGATCTCCGGCGACACCGTCCACATCGTCGTCGTCAAGACGAACTCCGGATACGAGCCCGATCCGGGCCATGCGGGGACGGGCACCGTCGAGGCGACGGTCTGCTGAGACATCGAGAGGCAGGTCTGGGGAGCGGAATGCCGCTCCCCAGGCGTCGCCGCCCCTGCGGCGCACCGCTTGGTCCAGGAACGTACCAACGGGACCGAATGGACCGAGCGGTCCGCCTGTCTTCAGTTCGCCGAGGCGTGCGCGTCCCGCGGCTCGCTCGCGCGCGGCCGACCTCCGGCTCAGCCGTGTCGGGCCGATCAGGCCAGCTGCTCGGGCGTGAGGAGATGGATGCGCGGGTTGCTCTCCGCGTCCGCGATGAGCTGAGGCGCGAAGCCGTGGCGGGCGAAGAAGTAGAGGTCGGGGGGCGCGTCCGGCGCGAGGTGGCGGGCGAGCGTCTCCAGCTTGGTCTTCTCGCTGTAAGGGATCTCGCCAGCGGTCCACTTGCACGAGCCGACGGCGATGACCGCGCCCTCGTCGTCGACGGCGACGGCGTCGAGCTCACGGTCGATGTCTCGCAACGCGGCGTCGCGCGTCTCCCTGACCTTGCCCCACCAATGTCCCGTCCTGGCGGCGTCGGTCTCGCGTGAGAGCCAGCTCTGGCATACCTCCTCGAATGCGGGCTGTGAGATGAATTCGTCCAGCGCGGGCATCACGCGTCGCTCGAGGTGGCGTCGTGCGCCGGCGGCGTCGATCAGCCGGTCCTGGAAGGGCAGGACGAAGCGAAACCAGAAACGCAGATATGGGTCCGCGATCCGGTAGGAGCTCTGCTTGGAGCGCTCTGGGTTCGTGACGGTGACGGGCACCGTGCGCGTGACGAGCCACATGCTCTGGAGGACGTCGAGCATCTGGCTGACCCTCGTCGGGCCGCCGCGAACGCCGGTGCGCGTCGCGATCTGCGATACGCGGGTCTGTCCGGCTGCGATCGCGCGCAGGATCGAGAAGTAGCCCGCGGCGTCGGTGAGCTCCTGCTCGAGCAAGAGCCGCGCCTCCTCGTGGAGCAGGCCGTCGCTCATCAAGATGAGGTCGAGGATGTTCTCTTGCAGGCTCTCCTGTGCGCGGATGTGGGAGAGGTAGTAGGGCATGTTGCCGAACACGGCGTATGCCGCGATGCGATCCTCCGCGCTCCACCCGGGTAGGAACAGCGCGACGTCCTCGGGGCGGAACGGACGCAGTCGCAGCTGTCCGGAGCGACGGCCGTACGTGCTCGCGGAGTAGCCGGCGACCTCGCGCTCGAAGAAGCCGACCTCGCTGCCGCACAGGACGAGGAAGATCTGGAGCGCTTCTGCGCGCTCTCGCCACCAGACGTTGATGATCGAGCCGATGTCGCCGCTCTCGCGGGCGATGTGCTGGAACTCGTCGAGGACGAGCAGGGTCGGACCGTCCTGAGCCCAGTCCGCGACGGCGTCGAGCGCGTCGCGCCAGCTGTGCGCCGAGAGCGCGGTGCGCCCGGTCGCTTCGCCGAGGCGCTGCGAGAAGTCGGCGAGCTGGTCGGCGGCGGTCCCGCTCGTCGCCTCGAAGTAGAGGTGGCGCTTGTTCTGCGCAAATCGCAGCAGGAGCGCGCTCTTGCCGACGCGCCGCCTGCCCCAGAGCGTGAAGATCTGCGCCTCGCCGCTGTCCCAGCGGCGTTGCAGCCGTTCCAGCTCATGGGTGCGGTTGTGGAAGGGTCTCTCCGTCATCTTTGGAGAGATCATAGCAGGAGATTATTTAATGTCTGCTTGGTTTTAGCCAGACCATGCCCCGCGTAGTGGGAGGATCTGCTCGAAGAGCTGGTGAAAGACGCAGCGTCACCGACTTGCTCGCCGCCACTTGGCTCTGAAGGCTAACTCGCTTGCTTCAAGCGGACGGCGGCGCTCTCGAGGCGGTCCTCGCCCCAGAACACCTCTCCGTCGATCACAATCGTGGGAACGCCGAAGACGCCGAGCCGGTGGGCCGAGTCGGTGGCCTCGCGCAGCGCGACCTTGATCTCCTCGTCGTTGGTCGCCTTCTCGACCTCGCCCGGATCGAGGCCGGCGTCGCGGGCCGCTTCGAGCACGCGCGCCGCTACGCCGAGGTCGTGGCCTGACTGGAACGCGTTGCGGAACGCGGAGGTCGCGAACTCATGGATATGGCCCGTGCGTTGTGCGAACGTCGCCGCGCGCATTGCGATCAGGTAATTGCCAGGCCAGGGATCAGGCCAGCGCACCGGCGGCAGCCCATAGGAGAGCGCACGCCGCTCCACCTCCGCAATTCCCTGCTCGCGGCGCGCGGGATCGGCGAGCGCCCACGAGGATCGGCCGGTGAGCTTGAACAGGCCTCCAAGCAGGATCGGCTGCCAGTCGACCGGCTCGGCGATGACCTTCCCGATGCGCTCGGCCGCGAGATAGGCGAACGGCGATCCGAGGTCGAAGTAGAAGGTCGCTCGCGCCACGGTGCACCGTGGATGTAACCAAGACGCCGTCGCAGGCGGTATCAGGCTGGAGGCGATGCTCCTGACGATCACGGCCACGCTGAGGAGCGACCGCGTCCCGCTGCGCGGGTGCGCTCGCTCGGATGCGCCTGCGCGAACTCCTATGCCATCCGGCTCCTCGCCCGGCCGCCGGCCGCCGCGTCAGGCCTCGATCAGCGCCTTGAACTTGTCCGGCAGGACCGCGAGCAGCTCGTCGATCTCGCCCGAGAGGTGCCTTCTGAGGGTGCGGGTGACAGCCGTAACGGCAAGCGACGCCTCCGTCTCGCCGGACATGCGCCCCTCGTGCGCGACTCGATCGAGGAAGGCGTCGAGGTCGTGGATCGGCAGCGGCGTGCGGCTCGGGTCCCAGTCCTCGTAGTAGATGCCGCGGATGAGCGTCGGCAGCTGCGCGGCGAGCTTCGCCGCGACGTCGACGGGAAGCCGGTCGCGCAGCGCGTGCAGCACCGCGCGCAGAGCGCGATAGGCGTAGTGACGGTCCTCACCGCCGAGCTCCTCGGCGATCTCCTTCAGCCACACGTGGGTCTTCTCGACGCTGCGCTCGATGATGCTTGGATCGATGTCGGTCATCTGATCACGCGGCCGTCGGCTTGATCTCGACCTTCGCCTGCTTGGGCTCGCTCGGCAGCGGGATCGTGACCTCGACCACCCCATCGTGGGTCGTGGCCTTGATCTTCTTCGCGTCCACGCCCGCGGGCAGAGCGAGCGAGCGGGAGAAGGAGCCGTACCGGCGCTCGCGGCGCAGGAAGCGCTCGTCCTTCTCCTCCTTGCGCTCCTCGTGCTCGCCGGAGACCGTGAGGATGTCGTTCTCGATCTCGATCTTGACCTGGTCCGGCTTGATGCCGGGCACGTCGGCGCGCACGACGAGGCTGTGGTCCTTGTGCTTCACGTCGATCGCGGGCGTCCAGTGGCGCTCGCGCCCGTCGAAGAAGTCGTCGAACATGCGATCGAAGCGGCTGCGCAGCTCGCCGAGCTCCGCGAACGGCTCCCAACGTGTGAGTGCTCCCGCCATGACCTGCTCCTTTGCTCGTTTGAAGTCTGCACAGCGACGCTAGCCGCGCGCGGCGGCGGTGACATCGGGGCGGCGCCACCGTCTGTACCGGGACAACTACGGTGCGACGGTCGCGGTGATCGTCGGATGTGGGGAAAGCCGCGCGCGCATAGCTTGCTTTGCAGCGAAGCAACCTCGATCTGCAGCGAGGGCAACCTCGAAGGAGCAAGCGCATGGGCACACTCGCCACGGAGTCCGCGACCGCCGCCGTACTGCAGGCGGTGCGTCCCTTCCGCGATCTGCGCGTGCAGGACGTCGACTACGCGGGCGGGAAGGGCGCGAACCTCGGCGAGCTGACCGCTGCCGGGCTGCCCGTTCCGCCCGGCTTCGTGATCGGCGCGCCCGCCTACGCCGCCTTCACCGAGCAGACCGGGTTGCGCGCGCGACTGGCAGAGCTGCTCGACGGCGTCGACGTCGAGGACACGAGCGCGCTGGCGAAGGCCGCCGAGGCGGCGCGCGCCCTGTTCGACGAGACGGCGATGCCGGACTGGCTGGCGGGCCGGATTCGCGACGCCTGCGTGGAGGCCGACATCGCCGAGGCGGCGGTGGCGGTGCGCTCCTCCGCGACCGCCGAGGACACCGCCTCGGCGTCGTTCGCCGGCATGAACGAAACGTTCCTGAACGTGCTCGGCGCTGACGCTGTGCTCGACGCGGTGCGGCGCTGCTGGCGCTCGCTGTTCGGGGCGCGCACCGTCTACTACCGCGGCTCGCGGGGATTCGGGCAGGCCGAGATGGACATCGCGGTGATCGTGCAGCGGCAGATCGCCGCGACCCGCTCAGGCGTGATGTTCACCGTCAACCCCGCGACCGGCGACCGCGGCGAGCTCGTGATCGAGGCTGCCTTCGGGCTCGGAGAGGCAGTCGTCTCGGGCTCGGTCTCCCCCGACCGTTACCTGATCGAGAAGGACGATCCGCTCTGCCTGTGGCGCCGCGACGTCCACCACAAGGAGCTCGCGATCGAGTTCGACGCGCAGGGCGGCACTCGCACGCGGCCGCTCTCGCGCGCGGAGGGCGAGCGCCCCGCTCTGGACGACCGCGAGGCGATGGCCGTCGCCGAGCTGGGTCTGCGCGTCGAGGCGCACTACGGCGCGCCCCAGGACACGGAGTGGGCGTTCGACTCCGACGGCGGCCTGTGGATCTTGCAGAGCCGGCCGATCACCGCACTGCGAGCTCCCGGCGCCGCGGCCCGCGAGCCCGGCGCCGCCGCGTCCGTTGCCGCCGCCGTCAGCGAGCCCGGCGCCGCCCCCGAGAGGGGCGTCGCTGCCCCCGGACCCGCCGCCGCCCCTGCGACCGTCGCGGCCGGGGGCGCCGTGCTGCTGCGCGGTCTCGGCGGCGCGCCCGGCAGCGCGAGCGGCAGGGTGCGCGTGCTCTCCTCGCTGAAGGACGCCGAGCGGCTGGCGGAGGGGGAGGTGCTGGTGACGCACATGACCGCGCCCGACTGGGTGCCTTTGATGCGTCGCGCCGCCGCGATCGTGACCGACTCCGGCGGCATGACCTGCCACGCCGCGATCGTCTCGCGCGAGCTCGGCATCCCCGCCGTCGTCGGCACTGGCGAGGCGACCCGCAAGCTGCGCGACGGCGAGCTCGTGACCGTCGACGCGACCGACGGCGTCGTGATCGAGGGCCGCCCACCCGCGAGCGCGCCCGCGAAGGTCGAGCGCGCGCCCGCCGCGGGGGAGCCGGCGCGGGCTGCCGCGCAGGCGCGGATCGTGACGGGCACGCAGGTGCTCGTGAACCTGTCCTAGCCCTCGCAGGTGAAGCGGGCCGCCGCGCTCGACGTCGACGGCGTCGGGCTCCTGCGCGCCGAGCTGATGGTGCTCGAGGCGCTCGGCGGCGATCACCCCCGCACGCTGCTGCAGGAGGGTCGCGGCGAGGAGCTCGTCGCCGCGATGGCGAAGGGGCTGAGCGCGTTCGCGACCGCGTTCGCGCCGCGGCCGATCACCTACCGCACGATCGACTTTCGCACCAACGAGTTCCGCGGCCTGCGCGGCGGCGAGCGCTTCGAGCCGCAGGAGGCGAACCCGATGATCGGCTACCGCGGCGCGCTGCGCTACACGCAGGAGCCCGACGTGTTCGCGCTCGAGCTCGCCGCTGTCACGAGAGTCTGGGAGCAGGGGCAGCGCAACCTGCACGTGATGCTGCCGTTCGTGCGCACGACGCAGGAGCTGCGGCGCTGCCGCGAGCTGATCGGCGAGTCCGGGCTGCTGCAGCGGCGCGGGTTCGAGCTGTGGGTGATGGCAGAGGTTCCCTCCGTGCTGTTCAACCTCGCCGACTACGCCGCGCTCGGGGTGGCGGGCATCTCGATCGGCTCGAACGACCTGACGCAGCTGCTGCTCGGCGCCGACCGCGACAGCGAGCTGCTCGCGCAGACCTACGACGAGCGCGACCCGGCCGTCGTCGCGTACCTGCAAGAGCTGATCCCGCGGGCGCGCGAGCTGGGGCTGCGCACCTCGATCTGCGGCCAGGCGCCCTCCGTGCACCCCGAGTACGCGGAGCTGCTCGTGCGCGCGGGCATCGACTGCGTGTCGGTGAACATGGACGTCGTCGACCGCACGCGCGCGCTGATCGCCGCGGCCGAGCGGCGCGTCCTGCTGCACGCCGCGAGGGACTGATGTTCGCCGTGCGCATCCACGGCCGCGGCGGACAGGGAGTGGTGACCGCCGCCGAGCTGCTCTCGCTCGCCGCGTTCGACGAGGGGCTGGAGGCGCAGGCGTTCCCGAGCTTCGGCTCCGAGCGCATGGGCGCCCCCGTCGTCGCGTTCTGCCGCATCGACTCGCAGCCGATCAGGCTGCGCGAGCCGGTGACGGAGCCCGACGCGGTGATCGTGCAGGACCCGACGCTGCTGCACCACGTCGAAGTCTTCGGCGGCCTGAGCGAGGAGGGCTACGTGCTGATCAACTCGACGCGCAGCATCGAGCAGCTCGGGCTCGCGGAGCTGTCGGAGCGCCATCGCCCGGAGCGCCTGGCGACCGTGCCGGCAAGCGAGCTGGCGCGCGCCCGCCTCGGACGCCCGATACCGAACGCCGCGCTGCTCGGCGCGCTCGCCGCCCAGACCGGGGTCGTCTCGCTGGATGCTCTCACGCGCGCGATCGAGGACCGCTTCGGCAGCGCCGCCGCGGAGGGCAACGCCGCCGCCGCGGGCGACGGCTTCCGACACGTCGCGGAGCCGGCCCACGTGCAGATGGCTGGAGAGGAGCTGCCCCATGCGTAGACAGCTGAGGAAGGCGTCGGCCGATGCGTAGGCAGCTCGAGGGCTCCCAGGCGGTCGCGCAGACCGTCGCGCGCTGCCGGCCGGAGGTCGTCTCCGCGTACCCGATCACGCCGCAGACGCACATCGTCGAGGGGATCTCGCGGCTCGTGCGCTCGGGCGAGCTGACCGGCTGCGAGTTCGTGAACGTCGAGTCGGAGCTCGCCGCCTGCTCGGTCGCGATCGGCGCCTCCGCGGCCGGCGCGCGCACCTACACCGCGACCGCGAGCCAGGGGCTGCTCTACATGGCCGAGGCGCTGTTCAACGCGTCCGGGCTCGGGCTGCCGATCGTGATGACCGTCGCGAACCGCGCGATCGGCGCGCCGATCAACATCTGGAACGACCACTCCGACGCGATGGCGCTGCGCGACTGCGGCTGGATCCAGCTCTACGCCGCCGACAACCAGGAGGCGATCGACCTGCACGTGCAGGCGTACAGGCTCGCCGAGCAGCTCTCGCTGCCGGTGATGGTGTGCATGGACGGGTTCGTGCTGACGCACGCCTTCGAGCCGCTCGAGGTCCCGACCCAGGAGCAGGCCGACGCGTTCCTGCCGGCGTTCGAGCCGCGGCAGCTGCTCGACCCCGACGAGCCGATGACGATCGGCGCGATGGTGGGACCCGAGGCGTTCACCGAGGTCCGCTATCTCGCGCACGCGAAGCACATGCAGGCGCTCGACACGATCGTCGAGGTTGCGGAGGACTTTCGCGAGCGCTTCGGCCGCGGCTCCGGCGGCCTGCTCGAAGGCCATCGCAGCGCCGACGCGGAGACGGTCGTCGTCGCGCTCGGGTCGGTGCTCGGCACGGTCGCAGAGGTCGTCGAGGAGCTGCGCGAGCAGGGCGTCTCGATCGGCGCGCTCGCCATCAAGTCCTACAGGCCGTTCCCGGCGCAGGAGCTGGGCATCGCGCTGCGCGCCGCGAAGCGGGTCGTGGTGCTCGAGCGGGCGCTCGCCGTCGGGGTCGGCGGGATCGTCTCAGCCGACGTGCGCGACGCGCTCTGGCGGCAGCCGGTCGACGTCCACACGGTGATCGCGGGGCTCGGCGGGCGCGCGATCACCCGCAGGTCACTGCGCGCCCTGTTCGACAGAGCCGCCGACGGGCAGCTAGGCGAGCTCGAGTTCCTCGACCTGCGCCGCGAGATCGTCGAGCGCGAGCTGCAGCCCGTCGCGGACGGCGAGCGTCCCGGTCCGCACGCCGAGCGCATCCTGCGCGGGCTCGGCGCCGTCAGGGCGGAGCCGGTATGAGCCAGAACGGCGCGCGCTTCTACCAGACCGGCACCTTCGCGGTCGGCGGGCGGCTGCTGGAAGAGAGCGAGCGCGCCGTGCAGTCCGACCCCGGGCGCTCGAACGCGATCACGAAGGGGCATCGCGCCTGCCAGGGCTGCGGCGAGGCGCTCGGCGCCCGCTACGCGCTCGACGCTGCGCTGCGCGCGACCGGCGGGCGGCTGATCGCCGCGAACGCGACCGGCTGCCTCGAGGTCTTCTCCACCCCCTACCCCGAGTCATCCTGGCAGCTGCCCTGGATCCATTCGCTGTTCGCGAACGCGCCCGCCGTCGCGAGCGGCGTCGCCGCGGCGCTGCGCGCGAAGGGCCGTGAGGACGTGCGCGTCGTCGGCCAGGGCGGCGACGGCGGCACCGTCGACATCGGCCTCGCCTGCCTGTCCGGGATGTTCGAGCGCGGCGACGATGTGCTCTACGTCTGCTACGACAACCAGGGCTACATGAACACGGGCGTGCAGCGCTCGGCCGCGACGCCGCCCGCCGCCCGCACCGCGACGACCGAGCCGCTCGGCGAGCATCCCGGCAACGCCTTCGGCCAGGGCAAGAGCGCCCCGCTGATCGCGATCGCGCACGAGATCCCCTACGTCGCGACGGCGACCGTCGCGGACCTGCGCGACCTCGAGGCGAAGGTGACACGCGCGATGGGCTTTCACGGCCCGCGCTACCTGCACGTGCTCGTGCCCTGCCCGCTCGGGTGGGGATCGGCGACGGCGGAGACGATCCTGATCGCGCGCCTGGCGAAGGAGAGCGGCCTGTTCCCGGTGTTCGAGGCGGTGCACGGGCGCATCGCGAGCGTCGCGCGCATCCGCCGCCAGGTGCCGGTGAGCGAGTACCTGCGCCGGCAGAGGCGCTTCGCGCACCTGTTCGCCGGCGAGGGACGCCCGGATGTGGTCGAGCGGCTGCAGGCGCTCGCCGAGCGCAACATCGAGCGCTTCGGGCTTCTCTCCTTTGATGATGAGATCGATGGATCGGCGGTGGCCGACCCGCTCGCCGCATCTGCGACCAGGGGCGGCGAGCAGCACGCCGAGGCGGACATCGCCCCTCTCGATGCACGCGCGGCTGGGGAGCGAGGACCGTCATGAGCTACGGCAAGCGCCCGTTCGCGATCACGCTCGACGTCGGCTCGAGCAGGGCGAACCGCACCGGCGACTGGCGCACCGAGCGGCCCGTCTACGTGCGCCGGCTGCCGCCGTGCAACCACGCCTGTCCCGCCGGCGAGGACGTCCAGAGCTGGCTGTACGAGGCGGAGTCCGGCGGCGGTGGCTACGAGCGCGCCTGGCGGCAGCTCGTCGCGTCGAACCCGCTGCCGGCGGTGATGGGGCGCGTCTGCTACCACCCCTGCGAGACGGCCTGCAACCGCGCCCAGCTCGACGAGGCCGTCGGCATCAACTCGGTCGAGCGCTTCCTCGGCGACGAGGCGATCCGCGCCGGCTGGGAGCTGCCTCAGCCCGCGCCGCCGACGGGCAGGCGCGTGCTCGTCGTCGGCGCCGGGCCGTCCGGCCTGTCGGCCGCCTACCAGCTCGCGCTGCGCGGCCATCACGTGACCGTGCGCGAGCAGGCGGCCGAGCCCGGCGGCATGATGCGCTACGGCATCCCCGCCTACCGCCTGCCGCGCAACGTGCTCGACGCGGAGATCGCGCGCATCCTCGCGCTCGGCGTGCAGCTCGAGTGCGAGCAGCCGGTGCAGGACCTGCCGGCCGTCATGCGCGACGGCGCCTACGACGCGACGTTCCTCGCCGTCGGCGCGCACCTCGCCCGCCAGGTCGAGATCCCCGGCGGCACCGCTTCGCACGTCATCGACGCGGTCGCGATGCTGCGCGAGCTCGGCGAGGGCGAGCAGCCGCAGCTCGGCCGCCGCGGCGTCGTCTACGGCGGCGGCGACACCGCCCTCGACGCCGCGCGCAGCGCGCAGCGGCTCGGCGCGAGCGAGCCGATCGTCGTCTATCGCCGCACGCGCGAGCGGATGCCCGCGCACGCGACCGAGCTCGCGGAAGCGGAGCAGGAGGGCATCGCCTTCCGCTGGCTCTCGACGATCGCCGCCGCCGACGGCGAGCGGATCACGATCGAGCGGATGCGCCTCGACGAGAGCGGATTCCCGCAGCCGACCGGCGAGTACGAGCAGCTCGACGCGGACACGGTGCTGCTCGCGCTCGGCCAGGACGCCGATCTCGCGCTGCTTCAGGACCTCGACGGGATCGAGATCGAGGACCACGTCGTGAAGGTCGACGAGCGCATGATGACCGATCACCCTGGCGTCTTTGCTGGCGGCGACATGGTCCCCGCCGAGCGCATGGCGGCGGTCGCGATCGGGCACGGCGCGCGCGCCGCGCGCTGCATCGACGGATGGCTGCGCGGCGTCCCCGTCGGCGCCCAGCCGCAGGCGCAGCTCGCGGGCTTCGAGCAGATCAACCCGTGGTACTTCACCGACGCGCCGCGCACCGTGCAGCCGCTGCTGCAGCGCGTGCGCCGCCAGAGCACCTTCGAGGAGGTGGTGCTCGGGCTCGACGAGTCCTCCGCGCTGTTCGAGGCGCGCCGCTGCCTGTCCTGCGGCAACTGCTTCTCCTGCGACAACTGCTACGGCGTCTGCCCCGACGACGCGGTGATCAAGCCCGGCCCCGACGGCGCCCCCTACGCCTTCGACCTCGACTACTGCAAGGGCTGCGGCATGTGCGCGGCCGAGTGCCCCTGCGGCGCGATCGAGATGGTCCCGGAGGAGGTATGACGCGATGATCGAGACGATCCCCGAGGAGGTCTGACGCGATGAGGGTGATCCCCGAGGGGCGGCTCGAACGGGCCCTGACGGAGCTGCCGGTCTCCGAGCCGAGGGTGGTCGCGAGCGGAAACCTCGCGACCCCGCGAGCCCTGCTGGCCGCGCTGGAGCGCGCGGTCGAGCGCTACCGGCTGTTCATGCTCGCGGCGCAGGCGCCGCTGCCCGCGCGCGAGGGCGTGATCTTCGAGACGCCGTTCGTCGGGCCGGGGATGCGCGACGCAGGCAGGCGGCTCGACTACCTGCCGATGCGCCTCTCGCTCGTGCCGCGGCTGTTCGCGACGATGCGCCCTCCAGACGTCGCGCTGCTGCACACCTCGACGCCGCGCAAGGGGAAGGTCTCGCTCGGGATCGAGGTGAACATCCTGCCCGCCGCGGTCGAAGCGGTGCGCGCCCGCGGCGGTCTCGTCGTCGCGCAGCTGAACCCGAACATGCCCTACACGCTCGGCGACGGGGAGCTGGACGAGGAGCTGATCGACCTCGCGATCGAGGCGCCCGAAGACCTCTGCTCGCCCGCGCTCGGGCCGGGGCACGAGCACGCCGATCAGATCGCCGAATTCGTCGCCGCGCTGGTGCGGGACGGCTCGACGCTGCAGCTCGGCATCGGCCAGGTCCCCGACGCGACGCTGCGCGCGCTCGCCGGCCGGCGCGACCTCGCGATCTGGTCGGAGATGATCTCGGACGGGGTGATGAGCCTCGACCGCGACGGGGCGCTCGATCGCGCGCGCCCGATCGTGTGCTCCTTCATGTTCGGCTCGCCCGAGCTCTATCGGTGGGTCGAGCGCAACCCGCGGCTGCGGATGACCCGCACAGAGACGACGAACGACCCGTCTCGCATCGCCGCGCGCCCGGCGATGATCTCGATCAACACGGCGCTCCAGGTCGACCTCTACGACCAGGCCGGCGCGAGCCACATCGGCGGGCGCCTGTACTCCGGCTTCGGCGGCCAGCCCGACTTCGTCGGGGGCGCCCTGCACTCGCCCGGCGGGCACGCGGTGATCGCGCTTCGCTCCTGGCACGAGCCGAGCGACAGCTCGACGATCGTGCCGCGGCTGTGCGACCCGGCGACCTCCTTCCAGCACTCCGCGGTCGTCACCGAGCAGGGCTGCGCGCACGTCTTCGGGCGCAGCCAGCGCGCGCAGGCGCGGCTGATCATCGAGCACGCCGCCCACCCCGATGCGCGCGAGGAGCTGCGCGAGCGCGCGGCTGCGCTTGGGCTAGAAGCCGCGCGGGCCGCAGCTGAGCAGAGCTATTAGCAGTAGGGAGGCCGTACTCCTCGGCCGAGCAGGACCGGTCATCTTCTTCGACGTCGCGCATCACGCGCCGGGGTGCCGATCCGCGGGAGAGATTTTGCCGATCTGCGGGAGAGATTTTGCCGATCTGCGGGGTCATTATTGACGAAGAGCCGCCTACCGCCTCGCTGCGTCCCGGAACGCGAGGCAGCGCTGCACGAACGCGACCGCCAGCTGCGGCGAGCTGCTGAAGTGCAGGTGGACGTAGCTGGCGAGCACGTTCCGGTCGCGGTAGCCCTCGGCCACCACCTCGCCGCGCGCCGATCGCGCCTGATAGCAGCGGTCGAGAGCCGTCTCGCCGACGATCTCGGACTGGTGAAAGAGGTGCCCGCGCGCGATGATGCCCTGCCCGAAGGGGCCGCCCGACGTCTCGACCTCGACGTAGTCGATGCTGAGGCTCGCGGGCATCCGCGTGCTGAAGGGCAGCGCCCCGCACATCGGATGGGCGACGCCGTCGACCGTCAGCGTCTCGCCGAGGTACATGAGCCCGCCGCACTCTGCGTAAACGGGCCCGCCACGCGCACAGAAGTCTCTGACCCCATCTCTCGCCTGATCGTTCGCGGCGAGCGCGGCGGCGTGCAGCTCGGGATAGCCGCCGCCGACGTAGAGGCCGTCGAGGTCGGGCGGGAAGCGGTCCCTGATCGGCGAGAGCTCGATGAGCTCCGCGCCCGCCTGCTCGAGCAGCTCGAGGTTCTCGGGGTAGTAGAAGCAGAACGCCTCGTCTCGCGCGAGACCGACGCGCACGCGTGCCGGCGCCATTGCAGGGGATTGCGCCGCCGCCACGGGGCGCCGCGGCGATGCCCGCGTCGTCGCGGGAGACGCCGCACCGAACGTCGCGGGCCACGGCGTCCCGACCACCGCGGGCGGCGGCGCCGGCCTCGCGATCCGGCTCTCCGCAAGCAGCCTGTCGACGTCGACGTGGGCCTCGACGAGGGCTGCGAGCTTCTCGACGTAGTCCGCGCGGGCCTCGTGCGGCAGGTGCAGACCGAGGTGGCGCTCGGGCATGACGAGGTCCGGGACGCGCGGGATCGCGCCGAGGATCGGCGCCTCTCCGGCGACCGCGTCGCGGATCATCTGCGCGTGCGGCTCGCCGCCGACGCTGTTGAGGATCACGCCCGCGACTCGCAGATCAGGATCGAAGCTCGCGAAGCCATGGATCAGCGCCGCCGCGCTGCGCGCGATCGCGCCCGCGTCGACGACGAGCGTGACCGGCAGCCCGAGCAGCTTCGCGATCTCTGCGGTGCTGCCGCGCTCGCTTCCGCCCTCGCTGCCGTCGAAGAGTCCCATCACGCCCTCGATCACCGCGACGTCGGCGTCGGCGGTCGCGGTGGCGAAGCGCCGCAGGTTCGCGTGGGCGTCGAGCATCCAGCCGTCGAGGTTGCGCGAGGCTCTGCCGCTCGCCTGCGCGTGGTGGAGGGGGTCGATGAAGTCGGGTCCGACCTTGAACGGCTGCACGGCGAGGCCGCGGCGCACGAGCGCTCCGATCAGGCCGAGTGCGACGCTCGTCTTGCCGGCGCCGCTGTGGGTGCCGGCGAGGACGATGGCGGGGAGCGAGGTCATCTCTGGCGGCACGCTACAGTCGCGCAGATGCGGATCGTCTCCGTTCTGCCGAGCGCGACCGACATCATCGCCGAGCTCGGCCTGCTCGACTCGCTCGTCGGCGTCTCCGACGACTGCAACTGGCCGCAAGAGGTGACGAGCAAGCCGCTCGTCGCGCGCACGCGGCTGGACGTCTCGGACCTGAGCGCGGCCGAGATCGACCGTCTCGTCACCGCCTCGACCGCCGAGCCCCACTCGCTCTACGCCGTCGATGCGCAGCTGATGGACGAGCTGAAGCCGGACCTCGTGATCACGCAGGACCTCTGCGAGGTGTGTGGGGTCTCGAGCGGCGACCTCGAGAACGCCTGCCCGGTCGGCGCCGAGGTCTACTCGATGAATCCGCGCACCCTCGACGAGGTGATCTCGAGCGTGATCGAGCTGGCCCAGCGGCTTGGCGTGCGCGAGCGCGGGCTTGCCGTCGCCGACGCGATGAGCGCGAAGATCGAGGCGGTGAGGGCGGCCGTCGGCGGTCTCGATCGCCCGCGGGTGTTCGTCGCCGAGTGGATGGACCCGCCCTACGGCTCGGGGCACTGGCTGCCGGAGATGGTGCAGGCCGCCGGCGGCGTGAACCTGCTCAGCATGCCGGGCGAGTACTCATTCGCGACGAGCTGGGACGCCGTGCTCGCCGAGCAGCCTGAGCTGATCGTGCTCGCCGCATGCGGCTTCGACCTCGATCAGGCGCTCGCGCGCACTCAGCACCTGCGCCTGCCGGTGCGCACCGTCGTCGTCGACGGCGACGCGTGCTACTCGCGGCCCGCGCCGCGGCTCGCCGACGGCGTGCGCCAGCTCGCGCACCTGCTCCACCCGCATGCGGTCGATGACCCGGGGCTGCCCTGCGCCGAGCTGCCGCTGAGCGCTGCGGCTGTTCGGTAGCGCGCTCGGGCTCGCCGCTCTCCTCCACCGTCCTCACGGCCATCGCACCGAACGCCAGTGCGGCGCATCCCATCCACGGCCCGGCCCCCCCAATCGGCGAGCGCCCTCATGCCAGGCCTCCTGGCCGCCCTAGATTCGAAAGCCCATCTCCGGCTCCCGCTTGACCTCGTGACCAGCGGCGATCGCATAGAGCTCGGCGAGCGTCGCAGCGCCCTCGCCTTCGCGCGTGAGGTCTCTGCGCGCGAGCCACGCCGTCGCCTCGTCCTCTGAGAAGGATGCGAAACGCACCTTCGCGGCGCACCGTCCAGGGCGTGCGACGGCGGGGTGGAGCCGCCGCAGCGGCTCGTTCGTCGTGACGAGTACGAGCACGCGCAGACCCTGACCGACGATCCCGTCGACGAGGTTGAGCAGGCGTGAGAGGCCCTGTCCGGTGCGCTCCTTCGCATCGGCGGCGAGCAGCTCTCCGGTGTCCTCGAGTATGAGCAGACGCCACTTGCGCTCCGCCTCTTCTTCGTGCTCGCGCAGCAGAGGGCTCTCGTCGTCGAGGATGACGTCGAGCATGTAGTCGGCGCGGCGGCCGAAGAGCAGCTCCGGATCGATGATGTAGTGAAGCGTGCACCACGAGCGCCACTCCCAGCCGAGCGCTCTGAGGGCGTAGGTCTTGCCAGTTCCAGGTGGGCCGTGCCAGAGGATGAGCTGGCCTCGCTTCGCCGGTCGAAAGGCGGGGTCGAACAGCCTGCCCAGCTTGTCCTGAACGTCATTGGGATAGTTGCCCGCGATCTGCTCGAACGACGGAACCGCGATCGTGCGCGACACAGAGCTTGCGCCGTGGGTGCCGCACGACCAGAACCGAACGGGTATCTCCCAACGATCGCTCTGCGTTCGCTCGGATATGCTCTCGCGCAGCCACCGCTCGACGGCGACGAGGGTCTCACGTCGACGCGCCGCGATGTGGCAGTGGGCTGTCTCGCCGCGCAGCGTGACGAACGCAAGCGCACCATCCCCGAACAGTGGCCCGAGATCGAGCATCGCCGACTGCTTGTGCGCCGATCGACTTGTGCTGCACGCATACTCTGTGACCCCGTTAAGAGATTTGGTCGAGGTGTCCCACTGCACGTGCATGCTGTGCGTGAGCCGCTCGGCGAATGCGCGCGAGGCGAAGAGCGTGCGCACCGTGCCCTCGAGGCCGATGACGTTGGTCACCTCCGCCTGGCCTGCGGTCACCAGCCCGCTCGACGCACGGTCTCGGTCGGCTTGTCGAGTCCTTTCGTTCACCGTGCCGTTGCTCATCTTCGCTTTGTTGCTCGTCCTGTATTCGTCTTGTATTGCGGTGCAGTCCCCGTACCCGCCCTCACCGCAGGTCAGCGTCTGGTCGTGCTCGATCCGCGATACCCGGTGTGCGATGCGCGTTGCTGGGCTGACGGTATGCGGGTTTCCAAGCCCGCGTGCGCCTGCCCCCAGCGCTCCTGGCCAAGGATCTATGGATTGATGCGGCCTTTGGCCGGCCGCTGGCCTCGACGCTCGCTCCTGTCGGCTACCGACTGCTTCATTCGATCAACGTCGCCTGCCAGTTGTGCTCCTGCAGGCGATTGTCGAGCTCGCGCCTCTCTCTCGCGAGCTCGTCGAGCTTGCTCTGCAACTCGCGTACGCTCACCTGCCGCACCATCCGGATCTCCGATCGGCTGTATCTCGTGAGGCCAAGGCCGATCGATCGCCCCGTGGCGGCTTTGATCGCTGCACGCAAAGCGCCCTGTCGCAACGCGATCGCGTCGCGACGCGCGAGTCCCTCGGTGACGGTCTCTCCGGTCGTGAGCCTCGCCGTCGCGTTCGTGTGGTTGATCTTCGCGATGAGCCCCTCGAGCTCGTCGCAGAGGCCGCCGAGCTCCGCGAGCAGTTCGTGTGGGTTCTCCGGCGGCTCCTCGTCCTCCTGTGCGATGACGCACGCCGACAGGCGGTCCTGCAGCTGTGCGATCCGCTTCTGCAGGTCGGACCTGCGGTTCAATGCCTCTCCGATGATCGATGTCATGCGAGTAGTGTTGCACACTATGAGTAGCATGTCAAGCCGCCTTTGGCGCCTCGGGCGGACGGCTGAGTTGGAGCGGCCTGCGCCTCGGCAGCGAGACGCCCGCGCACGGCGTGCGCTACGACACGCCCGCGCGCTCGAGCAGGACGAGGATCAGCGTCGCGCCGCCGAGCAGCCCGTGCCCGCTCGCGAGCCAGATCGGGATGTAGTGCTCGGCCGGGATCGCCGGCGGCGCGGCGGGCGCGGTGGCCAGCGGCGGGTCGACCGCGGCGCCGGCGATTGGGCTGACCGTCCGTTCCGGCGCCAGCGCGCGTTCCCGCGCTCGCGCGAGCTCGATGCGGCGGTGCTGATCGCGCGTGAGCAGGAACGTGCCGGCGATGAAGAAGGCGACCGCGAGCGATGCCATCGCCGCCCAGCCGAGATCGTCGGTTTCGGTCACCGCATAGGCGACCCACAGCCCGAACCCCGCGACGGCGAAGCCGACGTGCGGCAGCACGCGCAGCGGCCCGATCGCCTCCCGCTCGGACTGCGCCATGCCGCGGTGGCGAAGGAACAGAGCGGCCATCGCAAGCCCGCCAACGGCGGCAGCGGCCCATGTACCGACTGCCCACCAGGTCAACATCACTGCACCTCCTCGATGAATCGTGGATCCGCGAGCGCGGCCCTCTCACGTCCGCTCGAGTCTGAAGCGATGCTCTGTCGCTACCCGCTCTCGCCGCATCCGAACAGCGATCGCCGTCTGGATACGCAGGCTGGGCGCCGTAGAACGATGGTCCAGCATTGGATCGCGCGCAGGTCGAGCTGTATCCTGCAGCGACGAAACCGGCTCGAGAACCGGCTCGAGGGACGCGAAGGCTCGGAGGGACGCAGATGCGCAGGGGATTTTCGATCGGGATGCTCGTGCTGGCGGCGACGGCCGCGATGAGCGGCTCAGCGAGCGCCGCAGCGGGACGCGCGCAGCGTGCGGTCTGCCCCGGCCCGCCGCTCGCGGGCGACGCGCGCTGCCTTGCGCACGTGATCACCGACAGCCATGGCACGCCGCTGACGGTCCCCGCGCCTCCGTCGAGCTGGTACGGGCCGGCGCAGTTCCACGGCGCCTACGCGCTGCCGACCACGCCTGCCTCTGGCGCTCCCGCCCAGACGATCGCGATCGTCGACGCCTACGACGATCCGACGGTCGTGAAAGATCTCGCCGCCTACGACGAAGCGTACAAATTGAAATTCTTCCCGACCTGCAAAAGCCTTTCGACCTGGGAAGCGTGCTTCGCGAAGGTGAACCAGAAAGGCGAAGCAAAAAGCTATCCGAAGACCAACTCGGGCTGGGCGCTCGAGATCGCGCTCGACGTGGAGACGGCGCACGAGATCTGCCAGAGCTGCAGGGTGCTGCTCGTCGAGGCGGGCTCGAGCAGCGTCGCGAACCTCGACGCCGCCGAGGACACCGCGTTCAGGCTCGGTGCGACCGAGATCTCGAACAGCTGGGGCACCGAAAGCGAGTACTCCGGCGAGCTGTCTCAGAACGCGCATTTCAACCATCCGGACGTCGCCGTGACGGTCGCCTCGGGCGACAACGGCTATGACAAGTTCGGCTTCCCCGCCGCCTCGCCGGACGTGATCGACGCAGGCGGCACGACGCTGCACGTGACCGCGACCGCCGAAGGCGGCTACACCTACGCGGGCGAGAAGACGTGGAGCGGCTCGGGCAGCGGCTGCAGCTCCTTCTTCAGCGCGCAGTCCTGGCAGAAGACGGCGCTCAACTGGTCGCTGACCGGGTGCGGATCGGCGCGGGGAGTGGCGGACGTGGCGGCCGACGCAAGCCCCGAAACGGGCGCAGCGGTCTACGACACGACGAAGTACTTCGGCTCCGCCGGCTGGTTTCACGTCGGCGGCACGAGCCTCGCCTCGCCCCTGATCGCAAGCGTGTACGCGCTCGCGGGCAACGCGGCGAGCGCGACGATCGATCCCTCCGGCTATCCCGCCTCGATCCCCTACGCGCACGCCTCGTCGCTGCACGACGTGACCGAAGGCGCCGCGACCGGCAGCTGCTCGACGACCGCATGCAAAGTCGGCAAAGGCTACGACGGCCCGACCGGCATCGGCACGCCGAACGGCATTGCCGGCTTCTGAGACGAGCAGGCAGCTTCACGGAGGCGCCGCGGCGTGCGATCTCCGTGCTCGCAGCATCGCTACTCATCGTCTGTAGACTCATCGACTGCGGCATGTGAGGATCGCCGCGCCGTGGCTGCGAGATCTCGAGACCATGCGGCGCTCGGCCTGGCGGTCAAAGAGCTGCGCGTGACGACGGGTCTCTCTCAGGAGGCCTTCGCCGGGCGATGCGGCCTCCACCGCACCTACGTCGGCGGCATCGAGCGCGGCGAGCGCAACGTGAGCTTCGCGAACCTGCTGCGGATCGCCGCTGCGCTGGGAGTGGAGCCGTCACGGCTGCTCGCGCACTACGAACGGCTGCGCAGCTCGTGAGCGTTTGTTATCTGATCCGATAACTCATTGGCGCGCCTGACCGGTCCCGGCCACCTGCGCTGACCCGCACCGTCTTTGGACGCTTGTTCGATCGGTCGGGCGAGCAGTACCGAATCGACTGTTCGCGTCCGAAGCGATGAGTGCACGCGAGCGGCCGCTGACGCGTTGGGGCGATGCGGTCAGCCAAGGTTGGCGGGCCGAGCCCCGCTGTCGCTTGGATGC
>JBAIYK010000058.1:0-5553 GCA_037915935.1 Solirubrobacterales bacterium
TCTACTCGCGCGTGCGGCGCAGGCGCTCGAGCCGGGCCCTGCGGGGCGAGCTGACGAAGCTGCTGCCTGACTTCATGCGCTGGATATCGAGCTACTACCCCTCGCCGGCCGGGCTGCCGCGCGAGCCCTCCCGCCGGCCTCACGGGCCGCTGCGCGGCGGTCGCGCGCCGGGAACGCTCACGCTCGCGCCGCGCTGGAGCACGCGCGGGCTGCCGCCAGGCGAACACAACCTGCCGCGCGGGTTCGTGTCCCACAACCAGCGAGAGCGGATCTTCGACGCGATCGCGAGGCGGACCGCCGCGGACGGATACCCCGAGCTCGGCCTCGAGGACATCGCGGCTGAGGCGAGCGTCTCGCTGCAGACCTTCTACGAGCACTTCGCGAACAAGGAGGAGGCGTTCCTCGCGACCTACGAGGTCGGCCACGCGAAGGCGGTCGCGGCGGTCAGCCGCTCGCTCGACCTGCGGCTCGACTGGGAAGAGAACGTGAAGATCGGCGCGCAGGCGCTGCTCGAGTTCCTCGCCGCGGAGCCCGCCTACGCGCACCTCGCCTGCGTCGACGTCCTCATCGCCTATCCGCACGTCGCCCGCCGCGTCGACGAGGCCAACCAGTCATACGCGGAACTGCTCGACCTGCGGCTCGACGGCGCTACGCCGTCGAGGATGCCCTCGCCGATCGTCGGCGAGGCGATCGTCGGCGCCATCTTCGAGCTGCTGCACGACCACATCCTGCACGGCCGCACCGCCGAGCTGCCGAACCTCGCCGAGCACGTCTGCTACATCGCGCTCGCGCCCTTCGTCGGCGCGCAGGCCGCCTGGGCGGCCGCGAGCGTCCCGCCGCGGCAACGCTCCAGGTAGCCTTCGGCCTCGATGGGCACTGATGCGCCGATCCTGATCGCCTACGACGGCTCGCGCGCCGCCCAGGCCGCCGTCACGCGCGCGGCGGAGCTGTTTCCTCAGCGCAGCGCGATCGTGCTCACCGCCTTCGACCCAAGGGTCGGCGAGATGATGCTCGTCCCCGATCCGACGGGCCTCGGCACAGCGGCGATGCCCTACGACCCGACGCTCGCCGCGGAGATCGACCGCGAGGTCGAGCAGAGCGCGCGCACGATCGTCTCCGCGGGAACGAAGCTCGCCCGCCGTCAGGGGCTCGACGCGCAGGAGCTGCTCGTGCAGGACGCCTCTCATCCGGCCGAGGCGATCCTCGCGGCCGCGAGCGAGCGCGAGGCGGCCGCGATCGTCATCGGCTCTCGCGGCCGCGGCGGGATCCGGGCGAAGCTGCTCGGCAGCGTCTCCGACGCCGTCCTGAAGGGCGCCGGCGAGCGGCCGGTGCTGATCGTCCACGCACCCGCGCAGGCCGAGAGCTGATCGACCTCCGCGCGCGGCGATCGTCTGGCCATTCACGCGCGCGGCGATCGTCTGGCCATCGGCATCGATCGAGCTGACGGCAGGCCGAACGCAGGAGATATCAGAGGTACTGTCCTGACTATTGGGATTTGTCTGTAAGCAGACCTACCGCCCAAAAGAGTCTGAATGGGAATATCGGCGGTACCTCATATCCATGATACGCTGGGCGCGAGAGGGGTCTGCATTGCACAGGGAGGGTGCCATTGTCGTCGCTTGACGTCGCCGTTCGGAGACCGGGGTTCAAGGCGTCTATAGAGCCGATCTACAAGCGCCTGCCCCGCGGGCCGCATGGGCTCGGACGCGCGGGCGTGATCCGCAATCAGCGCATGCGCATCCACGGCGCGATGATCGAGGCGGTCGCCGCGGGGGGCTATGAACGCACGACTGTCAAGCGTGTGATCGGGCTCGCCGGCGTGTCGCGACGGGCCTTCTACGAACAGTTCACAGACAAGCGCAGCTGCTTCCTCGCCACCGCCGACCTGATCGCGGCGCGCTGGCTGAAGCGGGTCGACGGCGCATTCCGCGACGCGAAAGGCGACCTGCGCGCGAAGCTCCGCGCCGCGCTGCGGGCGTTCGTCGAGGAGATCGCCGCCAACCCGAAGAGCGCTCACATGGTGATGGTCGACTCGCTCTCCATCGGCCCTGAGGGCCCGGTGCGGATGCGCCGCATCGCGACGACGTTCGAGCGCCTGCTGCGCACGGGCTTCGAGAGCTCCGAGCGCGCGCTGCCGGCGACCGTCGCGCGAGGCGTGATCGGAGGCATCCAAAGGGCCGCCTACCTGCACCTCGTGCGCGAGCGTGCGTGCGGCCCGCGCACGGTCGAGGCGCAGGCGCTCGCACGCGAGATGCTGCGCTGGACGATGCTCTTCGACCCGGCCTCGAACCCGCGCGTGGAAGCGACGCTCGCCGTCGAAGATCCCTTCGAGCCCGACCTGCAGGAGGAGCTGCGCCCGATCCGCCCGGAGGACCGCCGCCCGAGCGGCGCGAAGGCGCTGCTGCTCGACAGCGTGCTGCTGCTCGCGAGCAGCGAGCCCTGGGAAGAGGTCGGGCCGGTGCGGATCGCCGACCGCGCCCGCGTCCCGCTCGACACCTTCCTCGACACGTTCGAGAGCCGCGAGGAATGCTTCCTCGCCGCCTTCGACATGCTCGCCGACGAGCTGCTCGCCCTCGCCGCCGACCCGGCGCTGATCGGGCCCGACTGGGCGAAAGCGGTGCCGAGCGTGATCGGCGCGATCATGCGCCACCTCGCCGAGAACCCCGTCTACGCGCAGACGATCGCGATCTCGGCGTTCGCCGCGGGGCCGCTCGCGGTCGAGCGCAACCTCCAGCTCGCGCTCGACCTCGCGAGCGTGCTGACCGAGGGCGCGCCCGGAGGCGCGCGCGTCGCCGCGCTCAACGAGTGGATCGCCGGGGCGATCTGGCAGCTCGTCCAGGGCTATGGCACGCCTGAGCGGGCGAAGATGCTGCCCTCGCTCACGGCGCCGCTCGCGCGCGTCGTGCTCACGCCCTTCCTCGGCGTCGAGGCGACTGCCGAGCAGCTCGCCGCGACGGCTCCTCGAGGCGCCGTGCAGGCGCGCGCAACGACTCCGCGAGCAGCCACGCGCACCTGAGCCGAGCCGGCGATCGGCGCTCACGAGCGCGCCGCGCGCCCCCTGACCGGGGGCGCCTGCCGCTCAGCGCTTGCGGCCGCGCCGCTCGGCGATGTGCGTCAGCACGACGCCGACGAGCAGCGAGATCACGACCACGATGATCAGCGGCGCGGAGCTGCTGCCGAAGATCCAGTCGACCTTCACGGATTTCACGTTCAGGACGGCGAACAGCGTGATCAGGACCGCGAGCAGCACCCACAGCGCGGTGCGCGCGATGTCAGCCCGGCTGCGCGCGCGCTTGCCCGCGGCTCCTGGCGGCGGCCCTGAGGCCGATGCTCCTGACGACGGCCCTGCGGAGGCGGACATCTGCGCCCGATTGTAGCCCTGACGCGGTCCTGCGGTCCTCGCCGGTGCCCGCGATCCCAGCTGTTCCCTGTCTGCGCCGCGATCCCTGCGGTCCCTGTCTGCCGGCAGGCGCTCTCCTCCTCGCGGGTGCTCGCCTGCGCCTGCGGTCCTCGCCTGCTCCTATCCTCTGCGCGATGCGCAAGCCACTCACCGCAATCTCGTCCCGCCTCGCCCTCCTCGGCCTCGGCTGCGCCCTTGGCCTCGGCGGGCTGCTCGCCGGCTGCGGCTCGGGCGGGAAAGCCGGCGCCTCCGCGAACGCCCCGGCCCCCAGCGGCGGGACTCAGACGATCGCGACCCGCTCTTCGCGATCCCGCGCGAGCGCGCGCCACCGCTCGACGGCGACCTCGGTCACCGTCGTCACGACGACCGCGACGGCGACTAGCACCCGCACCTCGACCGCGCCCGCGTTCGCGCAGCAGGAATCAGGCGAAGGCGCGCTCGCCACCGCGGTCGCGACGGTGAAAGCGAAGGGCTACACCCCGACGGACACCGCTCAGTACCACCCGTCGCAGACGCTCAGGGTGCTGACGGCATACAGCACAGGCGCAGGCGGCGCCTCCGAACAGCGCGCCTTCTTCTTCGTCGACGGTCGCTACATCGGCACCGACGCCTCGCAGCCGAGCGCCTCCCTCAAAGTGCTCTCGCAGGGCGAGAGCGCCGTCACGCTCGGCTACGGGCTCTACCGCGAAGGCGATCCGTCCTCGCGCCCGAGCGGAGGCGAGGCGAGCGTCCGCTTCCAGCTCGACAACGGCCGCCTCACCGCGCTCGACTCGATCCCGCCCGCGCGCTCGGCGAGCGGCCTCGCGCGGCGCTAGCCCGATGCGGCTAGATTGATTCCTCAGAGTGTCGCCAGCAACGACGAAAGGGGTGCCCAGGTGAGCACAGCGATCGAAGGCCGCGCCGACGAGCTCCTCAAAGCCGCGAACTTCTGCAACGTCGCGACGCTGCGTCCAGACGGCAGCGTCCACGCGGCGCCGGCATGGGTCGACGTCGAGAACGGCCAGCCGGTCCTCAACACCGCCGAGGGGCGCGCCTGGCCGCGCAACCTCGAACGCGACCCCCGCGTCACCCTCACCGTCCAGAACCACGAGAACCCCTACGAATACGTCGCGATCAGGGGTCGCGTCGCCGCGCGCGAGCACGACGGCGCCGACGAGCACATCGACAAGCTCGCGAAGAAGTACCTCGGGCAGGACACCTACCCCTACCGCCAGCCGGGCGAACGCCGGCTCATCATCCGCGTCGATCCCGAGCAGGTCCACGTGTACGGCGGCTGAGCCTCCGATCCCGCCGTACGGCGGCTGAGCCTCCGATCCCGCCGTGCGGCGGCTGAGCCTCCGATCCCGCCCGTGCTGCTCGGCGAGCGGCCACGCACGCCGCTAGCGACCGAGCAGGCGAGCGAGCAGGCGGCGTGGCCAGGAGGCGGGCTCGCCGCCGCCCTCTCGCTGCGCGGCCCGCCAGTCTTCCTCGAACGCGAGCTCGCCCCGCTTGCGAGCGGCGAGCACGCATTCGGTGTGCGCATGACGCCGCCTACGGGTGTCCCCTTCGGGCGCGATCAGCATATGCTCGCTCAGGGCAGGCAGCAGATGGCCGCACAGAGGACATCGATACGTCGCCGGCTTGCGGTTGTGCGACCGGCGCACCGTCCACCAACGCGCTGGCGGAAGCCTGCCCATCGCGGCATTCTCGCGCCTGGCGCCCGCACGTTCGCGACGATCGGGCTCGGGCTCGGACTCAGCGCCGCGGCCGCCGTCGCGGTGAGGGGGATGAGGCAGTCGCGATCGCGCGGGCGCGCCGGCCCTTACGACGACGATCGGCGCCTGCAGCCGTTCGAGCTGGCTCCCGGCGAGCACCCTGCGGCCGGCGTGCGGCGGATGACGATCGCGCAGCTCGACCTCGCGATCCTCACGCTCCAAGGCGCGCCTGCGGGCGAGCTTCATCTCGCCGTCCACGAGACGCGCAAGGCGATCAAGCGCGTGCGCACGCTGCGGCGCCTGCGCCGAGGCGCCTCCTCGCGTGCGCGCGAAGAGCACCTCAAGGCGGTGCTGCGCGAAGCGGCCGCGGTGCTCGCGGGCGCGCGCGACGCGAAGGTCGCGCTCGACACGCTGCAAGCCGTCATCAGCCGTCATCCGCGCAAGCTGGAAGACAGCGCC
>JBAIYK010000102.1:0-31371 GCA_037915935.1 Solirubrobacterales bacterium
GGTGTGCGCACGGCAGACGCCGCTGCTGGCAGAGAAGATTCGGAGGCGGGCATGGATGTGGGGGCGCAGGTTGGCTCGAGCGACGACGCGGCGGATGTGCGCGCGACAACGCGCGACCTAGGCAGCGATCGCGCGGCTGCGAGCGAGGGCGCGGCCGCGCGCGAGGCCGACTACGCCTACCTGATCTACCCCCACCGGCCGATCGTCGCCTATCTACCGCAGACGGGCACGCTCCTGAACGAGTACTGCGTGACCTTCCCCGACCGCAGCGCCCCCTACGGCAGCACGAGGCTGCCCGCCTCCGACGACGTGCTCGCGAAGTGGATGGCCCTGAGGGCGGACGAGCGGAGGCTGATCTCCGAAGCGAACATGCACCTGCCCGGGCGCCAGATCGACCCGGAGATGGTGCGGCGCGACCTGCGATCGCTCGCGCGCTGGGAGCGCGAGCGGCTACGCGAGGCGCGGCGCGGCGATGCGGCGGCCTCGCGCGGCGGTCAGCCCGCGGCCTCAGCCGGTGGGTAGTTCGCCTTAGCCCAGGCTCGCCTCAGCCCTGGCAATAGTTCGCACAGGCCGCGCACAGCCGCTCACCTCGGTGTCGGTCGGCGAGTCACGCGCATGCCAGGCCGAGAGCGGCGGCCGCCGCAGGCCCGATGTAGTGTTCGCCGCCGATGAGCGACTTCGACGTCAGGCACCGCAGCCGTGCTCTCACGGAGGGCCCCGAGCGGGCCGCCGCGCGCGCCTACCTGCACGGCATCGGCTACAGCGCCGAGGACCTGCAAAAGCCGATCGTCGGCGTCGCGCACTCCTGGATCGAGACGATGCCCTGCAACTTCAACAACAGGGTGCTCGCCGCGAAGGTGAAGGAGGGCATCAGGGCGGCGGGCGGCACGCCGATGGAGCTGAACACGATCGCGATCTCCGACGGGATCACGATGGGCACCTCCGGCATGAGGGCCTCGCTCGTCTCGCGCGAGCTGATCGCCGACTCGATCGAGCTCGTCGCCTCCGCGCACCAGTTCGACGCGCTCGTGACGATCTCCGGCTGCGACAAGACGATCCCCGGCACGGTGATGGCGCTCGCGCGCCTGGACATCCCCGGCCTGATGCTCTACGGCGGCTCGATCAGGCCCGGCTCATACCGCGGCGAGGAGGTGACGATCCAGCAGGTCTTCGAGGCGGTCGGCGCCCATGCGGCGGGCAGGATCTCAGAGCAGGAGCTGCACGAGCTCGAGCAGGTCGCCTCACCCGGCGCGGGCGCCTGCGGCGGCCAGTTCACCGCGAACACGATGGCGATGGCCTTCGAGGTGCTCGGCATCTCGCCAGCCGGCTCGGCGATGGTTCCGGCGGAGGACGGGCGCAAGCTGGAGGTCGCCCGCGAGGTCGGCGAACTGGCGATGGAGGTGCTGAGGGCGGGACGAAAGCCAAGCGATGTGATCACGAAGCGGGCGCTCGAGAACGCGATCGCCGCCGTCGCGATGAGCGGCGGCTCGACGAACGCGGTCCTGCACCTGCTCGCGGTCGCAGGCGAAATGGGCATCCCGCTCTCGATCGAGGAGTTCGACGCGATCTCGGAGCGCACGCCGCTGCTCTGCGACCTGCAGCCGGGCGGCCGCTACGCCGCGACCGACCTCTACGAGGCGGGCGGAGTGCCGCTCGTCTTGAAGCGGCTCGCCGAAGCGGGCGCGCTCAGGCAGGACGCGCTTACGGTGACGGGCAGGACGATCGGCGAGCACGCGGCGGAGGCGCAGGAGAAAGAGGGCCAGGACGTCGTGCGCAGCCTGTCCGATCCGCTGAAGCCGACCGGCGGCTTCGCGATCCTGCGCGGCAACGTCGCCCCGGACGGCTGCGTCGTGAAGCTTGCCGGTCACGAGCGGCGCGAGCACACCGGCCCGGCGCGCGTCTTCGACGGCGAGGAGGCGGCGATGGCGGCCGTGCTCGCGCGCGGGATCAGGCCGGGCGACGTGGTCGTGATCCGCGGCGAGGGGCCCGCCGGCGGTCCGGGGATGCGAGAGATGCTCGCCGTGACCGCGGCGCTCGTGGGGGAGGGGCTCGGCGAGAGCATCGCCCTGATCACCGACGGGCGCTTCTCCGGCGCGACGCACGGCTTCATGGCCGCCCACGTCGCCCCCGAGGCGGTCCGCGGCGGGCCGATCGGCGCGCTGAGGGACGGCGATGAGATCACGATCGACGTCGACGCGAGGCGGATCGACGTCGCGCTCTCCGACGAGGAGATCTCGCAGCGGCTCGCCTCCTATGCGCCGCCCGTGCGTCCACCGGGCAGCGTCGAGGTCGCGATCGAGAAGTACGCGAAGCTCGTCGGCTCCGCGGCGCAGGGCGCGATCGCGCGCTGAGGCAACGCGGTGTCCCTGGCGGCCAGCCTCGACGAGGACGGTGACGGCGGTTACGCAGCGTTGCGTTACGCGACCCTGCGTATACGCAAATCTGTGTTGCGCCTCAAGCCGTTTGCAGGAACTCGTCGAGCAGCGCGTTGAACTCCGCGCCGCGCTCGAACATCGCGACGTGACCGATCCCCTTCCAGACGACCTTGCGCGCGCCGCGGATCGCCTCGACGAACACGTCGACGTCGCGCACGGGCACGACCGGATCCTCGTCGCCCCAGAGGATGAGCGTCGGGCAGTCGATCTGCTGCAGCCGGTCGCGCAGCGTCGCCGAGTGGGAGACGATCGCTTCGAGCGCGGGCAGGAAGCCCGGCTTGCCGACGCCCCGCACCTGCTCGGCGGCGAACTCCGGCGCGATCTTGCGCGGGCGCGCTGCGACGGCCTTCATCAGCGCGGCGCGGATGCGCGGTCGGCGCACGAGCTCGTCCGCGTTCTCGCCGATCCAGCGGCTGACCGCGTAGGCGGGGGGATAGACCGCCCTGATCAGCGACAGGCGCTCCGCGACCGCGCGCGTCGAGATGCCTGCGGGCGAGACGAGCGCCATCCGCTTCACGCGCTCCGGGTGCGCGAGCGCGAGCTCGAGCGTGATCTCCCCGCCCATCGAGTTGCCGACGATCTCCGCGGCCGGTATCTGCAGGGCGTCCATCAAGGCCGCGACGGTTTTGGCGTATGCGGAGATCGAGATCTGCTCCGTCGGCATCGGCGAGCTGCCGAAGCCGGGCAGGTCGAAGGCGATCGCGCGGCGCCCGTGCGCGAGCACGGGCAGCTGCTCGAGCCAGTTCTGCCAGCTGCCGCCGAGGCCGTGGATGAACAGCACCGGCTCGCCGCTGCCGATCTCGATCACGTTGATCGGCTCGCCCTGCACCTGCACCCAGCGCTGGTGCGCTCGCCAGTCGATCCCGATCCAGGGCGCCGGCGGGTCCTGCTCGCCGTAGCCGGTCCGTCCGGCCTCGCGCTCAAACTGAGCCCCGGTCAGACTCGACATCCGTCCAAGCTCCGCGTTAGTCGCGCTGGACATGGGTCGTTAATGTAACGATCCTCTTCCCGACCGCCCACTGCCCGTCGCCCTCGACTGTTACCCGATGCGGATCACGATCGACATCGACTCGACGCTCCACCACTACTGGGACCTGCTCTCAGAGGTGTCTCTGAGGCGCTTCGGCGTCGAGCTGCCCTACGAGGAGCAGTTCACCTGGGGCATCACGCGCCTGCGCGAGGAGCAGCTGAAGCTCTGCATCGAGGAGAGCCACGGCGACGAGCAGATCCTCACGGGCAGGCCCTACCCGAACGCCGTGCAGACAGTGCGCCGCTGGCACGAGGCGGGCCACTTCATCCAAATCTCGAGCCACCGCGCCGCCGACCGGCACGACGCGACGGAGCGCTGGCTGCAGCGGATCGGGCTGCCCTTCGACGAGCTGCACTGCTCCTACGACAAGGTCGCCCGCTGCGCCGAGCTGCGCGTCGACCTCTTGATCGACGACAGCCCGATCAACCTCTCCCGCGCGCTCGAACGGGGCATCGCGGTCGCGACGATCCTGCACCCGTGGAACCAGGAGATCTGCGAGGAAGAGGGCGTGCTCGCCGCGCACGACTGGCACGAGCTCGAGAAGCTGCTCGAGCCGCTGCTCGCCGAGGGTCGCAGCGGCCGCTCGAACGCCGCCGCGGGCACGCGGTCGGTCGTGCGCTGAGCGCTGCGGCAGGGCGACGGCAGGACGCGGCGAAATAGCGTGCATGAGCGAGCCTGAACGCGGGCGAGCAGACGCTGTGCCGCCCGCCTGGCGGCCCGCTCTGGCGATCTTCGCGCAGGACCTGAGCCGCCGCGGCAGCTCGCCGCGGACGCGCCTCGCCTACGCGCGCGACGTGCTCGACTTCGCGCGCTGGTGCGACGCCCAGGGTCTCGACCCGGCCGCCGTGAGCGCGAAGGCGGTGCGCCGCCACGTCGCCCAGCTCTCGCAGAGTGGCCTCGCGCCGAGCACGGTCGCGCGCAAGCTCGCCGCCGTGCGGGGACTGTTCGTCAGCCTGCGCGAGCACGGCGCCCTGCGCCACAGCCCGGCCGAGCTCGTCCCCGCCCCGAAGCGGCCCTCGAGCCTGCCGCGCGTGCTGAAGGCGGGCGAGCTGACGCGCCTGCTCGACGGCATCCCCGCGAGCGAGCCGCTGCAGCTGCGCGACAGGGC
Organism: Solirubrobacterales bacterium; assembly: GCA_037915935.1. Taxonomy (GTDB): domain Bacteria; phylum Actinomycetota; class Thermoleophilia; order Solirubrobacterales; family Solirubrobacteraceae; genus Palsa-744. Next base: position 4,574 of record JBAIYK010000102.1, read on the forward strand.
GATCTTCGAGCTCGCCTACGCCTGCGGACTGCGCGCCTCCGAGCTCGTCGGCCTCGACCTCGATGACGTCGACCACGACTCAGAGCAGCTGCGCGTGCAGGGCAAGGGCGCGCGCACGCGCCTGCTGCCGATCGGCGAGCACGCGCAGGCGGCGCTGTGCGCCTACCTGGAGCGCGGGCGGCCGGAGCTCGTCTCGCAGCGGCGGCGCCGGGCCGCGCCGGCGACTGCCGCGTCGACGACAGCCGCGCCGGCGTCCTCCGTGCCGGCGTCGGGCGAGTCGCGGCACGCGGCGCGTCTCGCCGGCAACGACGCCGAGCGGGCGCTGTTCCTCAGCCGCTCGGGGCGCCGGCTCGACTCCGGCGACGTGCGCCGGCGCCTGAGGGCGTGGGCGCTGAGGACCCACACGCAGGGGCACGTGCACCCGCACGCGCTGCGCCACAGCTTCGCGACCCACCTGCTCGACGGGGGCGCCGACCTGCGATCGATACAGGAGCTGCTCGGACATGCGAGCATCTCGACGACGCAGGTCTACACTCGCGTGGAGTCGGCCCGGCTGCGAAGCGCGTATGCTCGCAGCCATCCACGGGCCTGAGTCGGGGGGAAGAGCAGCTGGATACGACCGTAAAAGCGATCGAGCTACGCGAACTCTGGCGCCGCTACAAGGCCGAGGGCGACAAGCGCGCCCGCGAGCGGCTCGTGCTCGCCTACTCGCCGCTCGTGAAGTACGTCGCCGGGCGCACCGCCGCCGGGCTGCCGCCGCACGTCGAGGAGGCGGACCTGATCTCCTACGGCCTCGACGGGCTCGTCTCCGCGATCGAGCGCTTCGACCCGAGCCGGGAGATCAAGTTCGAGACCTACGCGATCACGCGCATAAAGGGCGCGATCATCGACGAGCTGCGCTCGATGGACTGGGTGCCGCGCAGCGTGCGCGCGCGCACGCGTGAAATCGAGCGCGCCCACGCAAAGCTCGAGCACCGCCTGCAGCGCACGCCGACCGACGAGGAGCTCGCGAAGGAGCTCGGCATCGAGGTCGCAGAGCTGCAGGAGGCGCTGATCGCGATCTCGCACTCCTCGATCGTCGCGCTCGACGAGCTCTGGAGCGTCTCGGACTCGAGCGGCGACCAGGTCTCGCTGATGGACACGATCGAGGACCCGGGCGCGCCCGACCCCGCGCGGGCGCTCGATGTCGGCGACCTGAAGGACCGCATCGCGGACTCGATCGCAAGGCTGCCCGAGCGCGAGAAGCTCGTGATCGCCCTCTACTACTACGAGAACCTGACGCTGCGCGAGATCGGCGAGGTGCTCGGCGTGACCGAGTCGCGCGTCTCCCAGCTGCACACGAAGGCCGTCCTGCGGCTGCGCTCGGGGATGCAAAGCGACGACGACTTCGACGCGGAGTAGACCGTAGGGCGCCGGCCCGCGGGCTCCGCCGGCGAGGCGCGGGCGCGATCGGGACATGCCCTGGCGCGTGCTCGCGGGCGGCGCTATCGTGCCCTCACCGTCACAGAAGGAGGAGGGCATGCCGCAAGCAGCAGCCGATCGGATTCGCAACGTCGCCCTCGTCGGGCACAGGGGCGCCGGCAAGACCTCCCTGAACGAGGCGCTGCTGTTCGAGGCGGGCGTGCTCAGCCGCCTCGGGACGGTCCCGGACGGCAACACCTGCTCGGACGCGGACGCGGACGAGAAGGAGCGCCAGATGTCGATCTCGACGGCGCTGTCGAGCTTCGACTGGCGCGAGCACCGCATCAACCTGCTCGACACGCCCGGCGAGCCGAGCTTCCTCGCCGACGCGCTCGGCGCGCTGCAGGTGTGCGAGTCGGCGATCTTCGTGATCAACGGCGTGATGGGGCCCGAGGTCGCGACGCTGAGGCTGTGGGCGCGGGCGGCGGAGCGGGACATCGCGCGGATGCTGTTCGTGAACATGCTCGACCGCGAGCGGGCCGACTTCTTCAGGACGCTCGACCAGCTGAAGGAGGCGTTCGGCCCGCACGTCGTCGCGACCGAGATCCCGATCGGATCCGAGCACGAGCTCTCCGGCGTGATCGACCTCGTCGACATGAAGGCCTTCCGCCAGGACTCCGCCGAGCGCGGCGGCTTCACCGAGATCGAGATCCCGGAGGAGCACGCCGAGCAGGCGGCGACCTACCGCGAGCGGCTGATGGACGAGGTCGCGGAGGTCTCCGACGAGCTGATGGAGCGCTACCTCGAGGGCGAGGAGATCTCCCATCAGGAGATCGTCGACGCGCTCGAGCGCGGCAGCAACCACGGCCACATCTTTCCGGTCGTCTGCGGCGTCGCGACGCGCAACCTCGGCACCTCGCGCCTGCTCGACGCGATCGTCGAGGACCTGCCCTCGCCGGTGCAGCACGGCCCGCTCGACGTCGGCGGGCTGGAGCTGCAGGCGGTGGAGGAGGGCGAGCTGTGCGCGTACGTCTTCAAGACGCGGGCGGACCCGTTCGCGGGGCGGATCAACCTCTTCCGCGTCTACAGGGGCGCGATGCGCCACGACAGCCAGGCCGTCAACTCGCGCACGCACGGCAAGGAGCGGATCGGCCAGCTGATCGGGTTCTCCGGCTCGGAGGTCCAGCACCTCGACAGGCTCGGCCCCGGGCAGATCGGCGCGGTCGCGAAGCTGAAGGAAACCCGCGCCGGCGACTGGCTCGTGGAGCGCTGGCCGATCTCCGACCGCGTGCAGGCCGACGGGCAGCCCGAGGCGATGCCGAGCGTATCGCTGCCCTCGCCCGTGATGGCCTTCGCGGTCGAGCCGAAGAGCCTCGGCGACGAGGAGAAGATGCTCTCCTCGCTTAGGCGCCTGCAGGAGGAGGACCCGGTCATCGACCTGCACCGCGACTCCCAGACCGGCGAGGAGATAGTCGCGGGCATCTCCCAGGTGCACGTCGAAGTGCTCGTCGAGCGCCTGCGCCGCCGCTTCGGCGTAGAGGTGAGCCTGAAGCCCCCGCGCGTGCCCTACAGGGAGACGATCCGGGGCAGCGCGAAGGCGCACGGGCGCCACAAGAAGCAGTCCGGCGGCCGCGGCCAGTTCGGCGACTGCCACATCGAGATCGAGCCCCTGCGCGACCCGAGCCACGCCGGCGGCTTCGAGTTCGTCGACATGATCAAGGGCGGGGTGATCCCGAGCTCGTTCATCCCCGCGGTGCAGAAGGGCGTGCTCGAGGCGATGGAGTCGGGCGTGCTCGCGGGCTATCCCGTCAAGGACGTGAAGGTGACGCTCTTCGACGGCTCCTACCACTCGGTCGACTCCTCCGAGATCGCGTTCAAGCTCGCGGGCGTCCAGGCGATGAAGCAGGCGCTGCAGGACGCCGACCCGGTGCTGCTCGAGCCGATCATGCTCGTGACGATCTCCGTGCCAGAGGCGTACGTAGGCGACGTGATCGGCGACCTGAACAGCCGCCGCGGGCGCCCGAGCGGGATGGAGCCCGCGGGCGCGATGACCGACGTGAAGGCGGAGGTGCCGATGGCCGAGATGCTGAGCTACGCCCCCGACCTGAGGGCGATCACCGGCGGGCAGGGCGACTACAGCATGGAGCTGCTGCGCTACGAGGAGGTGCCCGTCCACGTCGCCCAGAAGATCGTCGAGACGGCCGCCGCCGAGCGCGCGGCCGCGCACGCCTGAACTGCATCCTCAGGAGCGGCCCACTACCCTGGGTGGCCGCGATGGCGACGAGGTCGATCATCACCCACCAGCCCGAGGTCTCCTGCGACCTCTGCGGCAGGCGGCTGCTGCGGGGCGAGCGCCCGGACGTCTTCCTCGCCGCGGGCGACAGGCGCGTCGTCTGCGAGCTGTGCATGCCGCGCGCGGCGGGCGAGGGCTGGCTGCGGGCGTCCGGCGCGGTCGCGGAACCGAGCGCGCCCGCTCCCCGCGCGCGGCGCAGGCGCTCGCTGCTCGATCGTCTGCGTCAACGCGGTGACGACGAACGCGTCCGTTTGCCCGTGTCCGATGCGCCCGAGCCGGTGGAGCGCGACCTGCTCGACGTCCCGTATGCGGGCTCGCCGGTGCTCGTCGCGGAGCGTCCGGTCGCAGGCGAGCGGGAGCCCGAGCCGGTCGTCGAGGAGTCGGGAGCCGGATCCCCAATCGCGCACGCGATCGAGATCTTCAACGCCTCCGAGTGCGCGGCGCGCGTCGCGGGCATATCGCGCGCCCTCGGCGATCCGAGCGTCACGGTGAGGATCGCGGGCGAGGATCGCGTGAGCGTCGTCGTCGCCTGGGAGCTGTGCTGGTACCGCTACGAGGTCGACCTGAGCGAGGCGCCCGCGACGATCGGCCTCGCCGGCGACGGCAGCGAGCTCGACGAGCTCGATCCCGAGGACCGTGCGCCGAACGCGACCGCAAACGAGCGCGGCGAGCTGCGGCTGCTGGCGTAGCTCAGGTTGCCGTTGCAGCGCATGTCGCTGCGGTAGCATTTGCAGGCGATGATCTACTGCGTCGTGCCAAGGCCGCTCGTGGAGGAGCTGCACGACAAGCTCGTCGATCGCTATGCGGACGAGGAGAACGTGACGGTGATCGTCGACCGCCGCGTCGCGGACCGGCGCGCGCGCGAGGCCCGCTACAGGGCGCTCGATCCGGCGATCCAGGAGCGGCGCACGATTCGCGACCGCAGGCGCGCGCGGGCGACCGGCGACCTGCTGCCGCTCGCGACGCCGTAGTGTCCCGCCGCTCGTCCCGGCCCCGCTTCGCATCTCGGCCGGCGTCGGCGCGATCTCTGCGTGCGCTCGTCCGGCCTGCGCCAGCGCGATGAGGGTGCGCGTGAACGTCGACGGCGGAGCGCGCGGCAACCCCGGCCCGGCCGCGGCGGCGTGCGTGATCGCCACGCCGGAGGGCGAGCCGCTGCTCGAGCGCGCGGAGCTGCTCGGCGAGACCACGAACAACGTCGCCGAGTACAGGGCGCTGCTGCTCGGCCTGCGCTGCGCGGCGGAGCTGGGCGCTAACGAGCTGGAGATCGTCGGCGACTCCGAGCTGATCGCAAAGCAGGTGCAGGGGCTCTACAAGGTGAAGCACGAGGCGATGAAGCCGCTGCACCGCGAGGCGCTCGCCGCGTTGCGGGCCTTCGACTCCTGGTCGATGACGACCGTCCCGCGGGCGCAGAACGCCCACGCGGACGCGCTCGTGAACGCCGCGCTCGACGGGGCGCCGGTCGGCTGAGCGCTCAGCGCAGCGGTCTGGTCGACTGCGCGAGGTAGATCATCTGCGAGTTGCTCAGTTCCTCCAATAGCGTGTTGTTCACCCAGTAGAGGTTTCCGCCTTCGCGCCAGGCGATGACGTGGATGTGGGCGCCGTCGTCGACGAGCATGTAGTGGCGGCGGCCGATGTCCTCTGTCTGGGTGGCGTTCGCGATCAGCGGCGGGTCGGTCCAGTTCATGCCCTCGACGTCGTAGTAGCCGCCGATCGGGTTCTGCTGGAAGACCTCGATGAAGCCGTGGTGCAGATGGCCGGCGCGGTCGCGCACCTTGTAACGATGGGCTTCCTGGGGGACCGCGGACCCGGTCTGCAGTCCCGGCAGCACGACGGGCAGCGGCGTCTGCGGCGCCATCTTCACGGCTTCGTCCCTGATCGATTCGGAGACCGGGTAGAGGCCGACAGCGGAGGGGGGCGGCGGGCCGCCGCCGCGCCGCCCTGGGCCGCCGCGTCCGCCTCGCCTCGCCCCGGCATGGGGGGCGCGCCTTCGCACCGCGCCTTCGAGGCTCGCGCGCGTGCGCCCAGGGGAGAGGAATTCGTGCACCGTCTCATTGATTTCCTGCGGGCTCGCGGTCACGTAGTCGCCGCCTTCGATGACGGTGTTCTCGGAGTTGAAGCGGAATTTCACCTGCCTGAGTGGCTTGCGCTGGGAGAAGACGATCAGCTTCGTGAGCCGCAGCAGTTCTTCGCCGGAGGAGGAGAAGGTCGTGATCACCGCCCGGCCGACCGCCTTCGAGACGCGTTCGATCTGGCTCAGCAGGTCGCTTTCGGAGACCTGCTCGCGCAGCTGCCTGATGAAGTCCTGCTGGCGCGCGACCCGCACGAAGTCGGAGTCGAGGTGCCTGTAGCGGACGTAGGAGAGCGCGTTTTCGTAGCAGAGCCGCTGGTAGCCGGAGGCGAGGTGGATGCTCGAGTAGTCTTCGCCCGCTTCGAGGCTCGAGCTGTGCCAGTAGCGGTGGTCGACGTTTATGTAGACGCAGCCGAGCGAGTCGACGACGTCGATGAAGCCTTTGAAGGTGACGTCGACGATCCCGTTCAGCTTGATCTTCAGCAGCTTCTCGATCGTCGCCGCGGCGAGCTTCGCGCCGCCGTCCTTGCCGCCGTGCTCGCTGCCGATCGAGTAGGCGGCGTTCATCTTCTCGGGGTAGTAGACCTGGCCCGACGCGGTTTCGATCCTGACGAGCAGGTCTCTTGGGATCGAGAGCACGGAGGTCTGCCCCTGCTGCGGGTCGAGGCGCACGAGCAGCAGCGTGTCGCTGCGCGGCGGCGATTCGCGTTCTTCGGCGTTTTTGGCGCCGACGCGCTTGTCGGAGCCGATCAGCAGGAAGGTCTGGGGCCTGCCTTCGTAGCCGGGGACGATCAGGCCCTTCGCGCCGACGATCCTGTTCTTCGCGGGGAAGATCTCCGAGGCGAGCGTCGTCAGCGTGTTCTGGGCGAACGTCCAGGTCGCGACGCCTGAGAGCAGCGCGAGCAGCAGCCCCCCGAGCAGGAAGCGGGCTGTCGCGCGCAGCCACACCCGCCGCGGGCCTCGATCGTCGACCACGCGCGAAGCGTAGCGGCGCGGCCGGCCAAGCGGGTACGCTCGCCTGCGTGCTCCGCCTCAGCGCACGCAACCGCGAGCTGATCGGCCTGATCCCCTCCGCGCTGCTCGTGATCGCGGGGTTCACGGCGATATTCCTGCAGGCGCAGGCTGACTCAGGCGGAGGCGAAGCGGGCGCGCGCGCGACGAACCTGCTGCTCAACCACGCCTCGAGCGTCTCGCTCACCTACGGCGCGATCTTCCTCGGCCTGTGCGTCGGCGCGCACCTCGTGATCCGCTTCGCCCTGCCATACGCGGACCCGTACCTGTTCCCGCTCGCGGCGGTGCTCGCGAGCGTCGGGATCGTGATGATCTACCGGATCGAGCCGGCGCTCGCGCGCCAGCAGGCGCAGTGGATGATCGTCGGCCTCGCGATCTTCGCGGGCACGATCGTGCTGCTGCGCCGGCACGGCCTGCGCGCGCTGCAGCGCTACCGCTACACGATCGCAGCGGTCGGGATCGCGATGACGGTGCTGCCGCGGCTGCCGGGGATCGGCGGCGAAGTGAACGGCGCCTACCTCGACGTGCACGTCGGCTCGGTCTCCTTCCAGCCGGCGGAGCTCGCGAAGATCGCGGTCGTCGTCTTCCTCGCGAGCTACCTCGCCGACAACCGCCAGCTGCTCGTGACGGCGGGCCGGCGCGTGCTCGGCGTCACGGTCCCGCCGATGAAGCAGTTCGGGCCGATGCTCGTCGTCTGGGGCGCGGCGATGGGCACGCTCGTGATCACAGGCGAGCTCGGCACCTCGCTGATGTTCTACGGCGCGTTCCTCGCCCTGCTCTACGTCGCGACCGGCAGGCTCTCCTTCCCGCTGATCGGCCTCGGGCTGTTCCTGCTCGGCGGCTGGTTCGTCGCGACGCACGTCGGGCACGTGCAGGCGCGGATCGAAGCGTGGGAACACCCGCTGCGGACGTCGCTCTACGAACGCCAGGTCGGCGGCAGCTACCAGCTCGCGCAGGCGCTGTTCGCGCAGGCCGACGGCGGGCTGCTCGGCACCGGCTTCGGCCGCTCGCTGCTGCGCCTGCCCGGTGGCCGCGGCTTCATCCTGCCGATCCCCGAAAGCGACACGATCTACGCGGTGATCACGAACGAGCTCGGCCTCGCCGGCGCGGCCGCCTTGCTCGGGGTCTACCTGCTGTTCGTCGTGCGCGGCCTGAAGACGGCGGCGCTCGCGCGCGACTCCTTCTCGAAGCTGCTCGCGACGGGGCTCTCCTTCGTCGTCGCGATGCAGGTGTTCGTGATCGTCGGCGGCGTCACGCGCGTGATCCCGCTGACCGGCGTGACGATGCCGCTCGTCGCCTACGGCGGCTCCTCCGTCGTCATGAACTTCGTCCTGCTCGCCCTGCTGCTCGTCGTCTCCGACCACGCAAGGCGCCCGCAGGGCGGAGGCTGAACGCAAGATATATCTCGCGATGCGCCGGTTTGGGCAGGTTTGCTGCCGATTCGGGTGCGAAAGCTCCATGCCTGCGCCCGCCTTGCAGGGCATCGGCGCCCTCGCGTTGAAGATCGCGAACCGAGATGCAGGACCAAACGATGCAGGACCGCACGAGCGCAGCGCCCTTCACGCTCTCGATCGGTGCAGCTCCGACCGGCGTGGCCTCGCGCGAGCGGCCGTGGCTCGCGCGCCTGCGCCGCGCGCTCAGGGAGGGCCTGTTCACGCTGCACTACCAGCCGATCGTCTGTCTGCGCAGCGGCAGGATCTCCCACCACGAGGCGCTTTTGCGGCTCGCGGACGAGCCGGACGGGGGCCTAGTCGCGCCGGGCTGTTTCCTGCCCGCGGCCGAGCGCTGCGGGCTCGTGCGCGAGATCGACCGGTTCGTGCTGCGCGAGGCGATCGCCCTGATGGGGACGGGCCTCGCCGATCGCGAGACGCCGGTCGCGGTCAACCTCTCCGCGCTCTCGGTGACGAGCCCTGGCACGCTCTCATATCTCGCCGCGCAGCTCGGCGCCCACGGCGTCGACCCGGGTCGCCTCGTCCTCGAGGTCACCGAGACCGCCGCGATCTCGGACATGGCGCGCGCGAGCGCGTTCTGCGCCGGCGCGCGGCAGCTCGGCTGCGCGATCGCGCTCGACGACTTCGGCTCCGGCTTCGGCTCGTTCGCCTACCTGAAGCGCCTGCCCTTCGACCAGCTGAAGATCGACGGCGACTTCGTGCGCTGCCTGCCGCGCTCGCGCGCCGACCAGCTCGTCGTGCAGGCGCTCGTCGGCGTCGCGAAGGGCCTCGGCAAGCGCACGATCGCCGAGTACGTCGAGGGGCAGGAGACGATCGAGCTGTTGCGCGCCTACGGCGTCGACTGCGCCCAGGGCTTCGCGATCGGGCGGCCGGTCGCGCCGGCGCGGGCGTTCGCGTTGGCCGCGTAGGGCGTGCCCGCACCGAAGAGCGAGGAGCGATCGAGGGATCGTGCTGGCGATGTTGGGGCGCGGTGCGCCGTCCTGTGCGGGGCGCAGCCTCGCCTAGGGGTCGCCGTGCGTCTGGCCGATCCGTCGATCGGAAACAGGTCTTCCAGATGCCAAAACGCTTTCTCAAGAAATGTGTCAGATATCTGACTGCAATTTCCGTCAGCATCCTGACACTTCGCAGTCAACTAGCGTCACATCTTTACTTTCGCCCTTGACAGGCCGCCGATCTGTGATCACTATGACGCTGCTTGCCGAAGAGCCGAACGCAGTTGAAGGCTTCAGGCGGGCGCCGTACCCGGAGCGATTCGGGGGCGGCTGTCAAACATAAATCCGAGTGGTCGATCGGGGACGAGGGAGAGTGATTGGGGAAGCCTATGCGGCAGCTGGCAGCGAGTGCTGCGAGGGTCTGAAAACGCGCAATGCGTTCAGGGCTGATGCAGCGTCGAGTCGGAAACGCGCTTGACGACGCTGCTGGTTGCCGCGTAGCTTACTCCGCGCTCTTTTGAGTGTTCGGTCTTCCGCTTCGGCAGATCGAAAGTGAGTGAACAGATGCGAATCATGAAGCTGGCCTTGGCCGCGGTGTTTGCGGTCTTGGCGTTCAGTGCGATGGCGGCGTCGAGTGCGTCGGCGTTCCATCCTACGTTCTTAACCGAAAGCGGGAAAGAATTATTAGTCTCCGGGGAAGGCGGCTTAGCTTGGCTGCGGGGTTCCGCCGGCACCGTGACATGCGAACAGTGGTTAGCACACGGCTTCGTATTACCTAAATCACCGTTAATCCATCGCCTCAAATTCTTATTCGAGAAGAAATGCGAACTGCATCCAACAATCGGTAATTTATCGACGTGTAACGAACCGATTCACGTAAAAGTATCATTAGGTGAGTTGGGATTAGTCTTAGGCAACAAAACCGTAGGTATTTATATCTCACCCAGTGACGGCGGAACGGAATTCGTCGAAATCATCTGCACCGGCGGCCTCAATAAAATCAAAGTCACTGGGTCGATTGTAGGCGAGATTCCGGAAAAATCCGGGCTCAATATACAGTACAACAAACTGCTTGCTGAAATCGAAACAGTGTTCGAAGCGGAAAACAAAACGACAAAACAGAAGATCAAAGAAATCGAATTATTAGGCGTCAATATGACGAATGTACATCTCGAAACCACTGGTTTCTTCTCTGGGGAAGCGTCTGAGGAAGCCTCGGGTAAGCTGAAAGGTGATGGGAAGGTCGAAATCTGCACATTGGCAGAATCGGCGTGTCCTTGATGTAGATTGGAGGACACGCCGGGGTCGCAGGCTGTGCCTGCGGTGATGTTGTAGGCGGTGGCTGCCGCGTCGCGCGGCCTTAGGGTTTTGCGGCGCGGCACCGCCGACTTGTCGATAGGGCAACTTGGGAACGAGGGAGATACTAGCTGGTGAGTGATGTGGTGGTTCGAGGAGGGGATGGGTTTGCAAGTAATTGACGGGTTGTGCGAGAAGGCGGTCGGAGTCGCGGCGTTTGTGGCGGTGATGGCGGGGGTGACGGCTGGTGGGCGCGCTTATGCCGCTGGCGATGCCAACCAGCCGAGTTGTCCGGTAGCGAGTGAATCTTCGCCCGGTTTTCGGGCGTCGTTGCCTGACTGCCGTGCGTATGAGATCGTTAGCGAATCCAACAGCGGTGATACGTCGAACGTGGTCAGCACCGACGGGTTCCCGGATGGCGTGCATGTGTATTACGAAAGTTTTTTGCCGACCCCGGCGGCCGGTGTAGGCAGCGGTCTGCCGGAGTCGTTTCTGGCGACGCGAACCCCGTCTGGCTGGGTGCAGCGGCCTATTTCTGCGCCGCAGGGCGAAGGGCCCTCACAGATGAGAGGCGCGGCGCAGGGAAACGCTAAGGGCGTGGTTTTGACGGGGGACTTCTCGGAAGCGTTCTTGGACTCGCCGTTTCGGGATCCGTTCGAAGTGCCGCAGCTCAACCAGACGACGGGCATGGGCGTCTACAAGCTCTCGCTCGCCGACGGCGCAGTTTCGATGCAGTCGCTACCTGATTCGGGAGTGTTGACGCAGGCCACGCTCGAAGGTTCTGGCGTCTACGCGGAATTTGCGAAGGTCAACGACTGGGGTTCGTTCCTTGTCGGAGGCTCGACCGATGGCAGCAGGACATTCTTCAAGACGACTGCGAAACTCGCCACAGCGCCCGGTACACCGCAGGATACGCATGAAGCAAGCAACGAGGTCTACGAGCGCACAGGAGGGCATACCTATCTTGTGGGGGTGCTGCCGGACGGCAGCGTGCCGGTCTGCGGGGTGGAAGCCAATCCTGGCGTGGGGAGCACTGTCGGGTCGCAGGTCTTCTACTCCTATGGTGCGATCGCGCCAAGCGGCGCGAACGTCGTCTTCGACAGTCCGGGCGCGGATGCTGTCGGTGCCAAAGAACCTTGTGGTGAAGGTGGCCTTTTCCTGCGCGACGTTGTGCATGGCAAGACCGTGCCGCTGCCTGGCTCGCAGTTCGCTGGTCGTGCGGGCACGGGTTCTGGCGAAGAAGAAAAGATCTTCACGTTTGGCGCCAGTGGGCTCGACGAGTACCACGTCACCACCGGTCATACGACCGAAATCGGAGAAGGCGCACTGCTAGCCTATACGCCGGATGGTGCGCGCGTCTACTATCTAGGCCCCGAAGAAGGGATCTTCGTATTCGAAGAAGGCAGGCCGCCTGTGCGAATTCCGGGCACTGAGGAAGGCGGCTATAGGCTCAGTGAAGGAGCCACCAGCGGCGGTGGAGCGATTCTTCCCGGATCGTTCGGGTTCGGAGAGACGGCCAACATGCCGGTGAGCACACCGGATGGGTCTGATCTGCTGTTCATCGACAGCGCCAAGCTTACGAAATATGATAACTGCCCTGTAGTCGAAGGCAATAAGGTATGTCACCACGAGGCTTATATTTACGATGCGAAGGCCAATCAGGTGACATGCATCTCATGCAACTTCGCGGGCAGATCGCCAGAAGGTCAGGCGCAACTGATCGACTCCGCCAATCTGGACGTTGGCGAGCAGGCATATCAGAATCCTTGGGCGCCGTTCATCTCCAATGACGGGTCGCGCGCGGTGTTCGAGACGACTGAAGCGCTCGTGCCGCAGGATGTCAACGGCACCGAGGACGTCTATGAGTGGACGCGGGCAGAAACCAACGGCTGCGAGGCGCCGAGCGCGATGAAAGCCGCCGGTCCCGCCTACAGACCTGTGCTCGAAGGGTGCATTTACCTGCTTTCGTCGGGCTTGGGCAAGGAAATCCCCAGCGAAGAACACCTCGTCACCAACGGCACACACCTCGTCGGTGCGAGCGAAAACCTCCAAGACATCTACATCCAAACCGGCGAATCATTGCTGCCAGGACTCGACAACACTTCCAAGCTCTATGACGTGCGCGTGGAAGGCGGCTTCCCGGCTACCCCTCCTGCCACTCACGGCTGCGAACCGGAACAGTGCAAGCCTCAGGTTGCCAGTGCGGCACCCTTGGGCCAACCGGTCGTAGCTGGCGGGGCGGGGAATCGCAAGTCTGTCTCTGGCGGTACCAGTCTCAAGAGGCGCAAACTGAGGCGCGCTCTGCGGGCCTGCAGACACAAGAAAAAGCGCCGACTAAGATTGAGGTGCGAGCGGGCTGCGCATAGAAGGTTCGGCGGTGCAGTGCGTGGCATGGGTAGCCGTTTGGGAGGCGGAAGATGATCGTGTCAGATTGGGGTCATGTGGCGAGAAGCGTGGAAGGGTGCAAGCGGATGTCGCGGCAGAAGGTGCCCCCGGCGTGGGCGAGTTGGTGCGGCCGAGCGACGCGTGTCGTCGTTGCGACGTCGGTGGTGGCCTGTTTTATGGCCGCGTTTGTGGCGGTTCCGACGATGGCGGCCTGGGGCTCGCCCGAAGCGGTCGGTAGTGGAGGCTTGAGCAATCCACTGGGGGTCGCGGTGGAAGAATCGACTGGGGATCTATATGCCGCCAATCTGATTTTTGCCGGCGGCGACAAGTTTGATCTCGCGCATGAACTTCTCTCTCCGCCTTCGCCTTTTGGTGGGGGAACGGTTCTTTCGGGGCTCACGTTGAACGCCGCCAATGACCGGGTGTACGCGGTCAACGGCGAAGCGCAGACGATCCAGAGCTTCGATCCCTCTACAGGCGAAAAGCTGGGGGAATTCTCGATCGCGGGCTCGGCGAACTACGAAGGCGCATTTACCATCGTGCAGATCGCTAGCGACGCCTCCGGCAATGTCTACCTGCCCAATGCCCCTAACAACGAGGTGCAGGTCTTTGGCGCGGAAGGCGGCGCTCCCTCAGGAGGCGTAGTTGCGACGATCAAAGGTGAAGGCGCCAATGCTCTGAGCGGGCCGACTGGTGTGGCGGTCGATTCTTCTGGGCACGTGTGGGTTGCCGATGATGGTAATAGTCGTGTGGAGGAGTTTGAACTCAGCGGCGAATTCATAAGGGAAATACCAGCATCGGGCGTGCAGAGCGTTGCGGTCGACGCTTCCGATGATATTTTTGCGTCCGTCGTTGCAGGCGCAGGCCCGCACATCGTTGAGTTCGATGCGACAGGCACCAAGATCGAAGAATTCGGGCTCGGCACTCTCAACAAATCGCCCTATTCTGTTTCAAACGTAGTAGCGGTCGACAACGCCCATCAGATCGTCTATGTCTCAGACGGAGAACCTCACAATGTTGTGTGGGCGTTTACAAAACGGCCCGTGGTTAACACCGAGTCGCCTGCGGCAGTGAGCGCTACGGGCGCGACGCTTCGCGGAAGCGTGAAGCCAGGCGGTGAACCGGTCAGTTCCTGTGAATTCGAATACGCGCCGGAATCAGAATACAAGATCGAACAGAAATACGAGCATGCGGTTGCGTGTGCACAAACGCCGACACAGATAGGGTCGGGCAACGAACCGGTTCAGGTCAGTGCCGAAGTCACAGGCTTGGAAGCCGATGAAATCTACCACTTCCGGCTGCGCGCGAGCAACGCAGCGGGTCCCTCGTTCGGTGCGGATGAATCCTTTGTGGCAATCGGAGAAGCCTTTGGCTTCCAGATGTCTGGCCCGAACGCGTTGGAGATGGTGGTCAGCAACTCGGCCGACCCGGGCGAACCGGCCGCGGCCAACCCGGCGGACCTCGACACACAAGCCGGCTCGCATCCATTTGATGTGACCACGCGGTTTCTGGTCAACAGCGAAGCAAACCGGAGCCTGCCGCCTAACCTGCAGCCCAAGGACTACTACGTCAATGTTCCGGCGGGGTTTGCTGGAAGCGTGGCGAACGTCCCGCGTTGCAAGATGAGCGAACTGAGCTCGCTGATCGCACGCCAGAAGCCGCCTGGCTGCGCGACAGACTCGCAGGTGGGGGTGATCCGGCTGTTCGAGGGCGCAAGCGCGGGTGGAGGCGAGCTGCGAATCCTGCCGGTGTACAACATGGTGCCGCCACCGGGTGTGCCGGCAGAGCTCGCGTTCCCGTTTATCGAGGTCGCCCAACCTGTGGTCTTTCAGTTGCGTTCGGACGGCGACTACGGGATCACTGCGAAGGTACACGACATCAGCGAGATTGAACCGATCGTCGGCTCGCAGCTGACGCTGTGGGGCGTGCCAGCCGATCCTGCGCACGATGCCGAACGGTTCCTACCAGAACAGGGCGCGGCGGACAACACGAACCCCCTGCCGGGCGATAATGGCGTGCCGCTGCCGGCGGGCACGGCGGAAGTGCCGTTCCTGACGAACCCGACGAAGTGCGGAGCGCAGGAAGACGCGACGATCACCGCGGACTCGTGGCTGCACCCCGGCCAGCTCGCCGAAGACGGTCTGCCGGTGCCGGGCGGCGAAGGCTGGGTGAGCGCGAAGACGCCGATGTTCCCGAACGGGATCACAGGCTGCGCTAAGCTCACGTTCCACCCCAAACTGGAAATTAAGCCGACGACTAGCATGGCCGATTCGCCGTCCGGGCTGACCGTGGACGTGCGGGTGCGGCAGTCGGAAGGACCGAACAACCTCGTGACACCAGCGTTGAAGCAGGCGGTCGTGACGTTGCCGCAGGGCCTTTCGATCTCACCGTCGCAGGCGAACGGCCTTGCAGGCTGCACACCCGCGCAGATAAAGCTGAAATCGATGGCGCAGCCGGAATGCCCGAACGCCTCTCAGGTCGGCAAGCTCGAACTGACGACGCCGCTGTTGCCGGAACCGCTGGCCGGCCAGATCTATCTGAGCAGCGAACGCTCTGGCAGCACGTTCCATATATATCTGGTGATCGAAGGGCAGGGCGTGCTGATCAAGCTGAGGGGCGACGTGGTTGCGAACGAACAGACGGGGCAGTTGACCTCGACGTTCGAGGATAACCCGCAGCTGCCGTTCGGCGAGCTGAAGCTGACCTTCTACGGCGGTCCCGGCGCCGCTTTGGCGACGCCTAACGTCTGCGGCTCCTATCGGACGGCGAGCCTTTTGGAACCGTGGTCGCACTATGAAGCGGACGGCGAACCGACTGGCACGCCGAACGCTGAACCGGCGGTGGAACCGTTCCAGATCAGCTCCGGCTGCGTCTCCGGATTCGCGCCTGGCTTCAATGCGGGCGTCACGAACCCGGTCGCCGGCAGGTTCTCCCCGTTCGTGCTGTCGTTCTCGCGCGGCGACGGCGAAGAAGAACTGTCAGGGCTGCGGACCACGCTGCCTCCAGGTCTCGTCGGCAAGCTCGCTGGCGTGGCGGAGTGCAGCAGCGCACAGATCGCCGCCGCCGAGCGCAACACCGGCGCGGCGGAGAGGGCGAACCCAAGCTGTCCCGCCGCGAGCCAGATCGGCACCGTGGAGAGCGGCGCTGGCCCGGGAAGCGGCCCGTTCTTCCTACCTGGCAAGGCGTATCTGACAGGTCCCTACAAAGGCGGGCCCTACGGCATCGTCGTGATCGTGCCCGTGCTCGCCGGCCCGTTCGACCTCGGCACGGTCGTCGTACGGTCGGTGATCGACATCGACCCGCGCACCGCGCAGGTGAGCGTGACGAGCGACCCGCTGCCAACGATGCTCGATGGCATTCCGCTCAAGCTGCGCAAGGTCGAAGTCTCGATTGACCGACCGCGCTTCACGCTGAACCCGACGAGCTGCGAACCGATGAAGATCACAGGGATGTTGACCTCGACGGGCGGAAGCGATCACGCGGTTTCCTCGCCGTTCAAAGTGGGCGACTGTGCGAGTCTGCGCTTCAAACCCGGCTTCAAGGTCTCAACGAAGGCCCGCCACACGAAGCGATTCGGCGCGTTCCTGCGCGTGAAGGTGACCTCCGGTCCCGGCCAGGCGAACATCAAGAGCGTGCTCGTGAAGCTGCCGAAGGCTCTGCCCTCCAGGGTCGAAACCCTGAAAGGCGCCTGCGGCGAAAAGCAGTTCGCGGAGAACCCCGCCGGCTGCCCCGCAGCGTCTAAGGTCGGCACCGCGATCGCGCGCACGCCCATTCTCTCGACACCGCTGACCGGGCCGGCGATCTTCGTCTCGCACGGCGGGGCTGCGTTCCCGGATCTCGACGTCGTGCTGCAGGGCTCGGGGGTCACGGTGATTCTGGAAGGCAACACGAACATCCACCACAACATCACGACCTCCGATTTCAAGAGCGTGCCCGACGTGCCCGTAAGCAGCTTCGAGCTGACATTGCCGACCGGACCGCACTCGGCGCTCGCCGCGAATGGGAACCTCTGCTTCAAGACAGCGAAGCGAGGCGGGCACCGCGCGAAGCGGCGCGTGAAGCTCGTGATGCCAACGACGATCACCGGCCAGAACGGCGCGGTCGTGCACCAGAGCACGCATGTCGCGGTCAAAGGCTGCGCGGGAGGTGCCCGCAGCAGGCGCGGGTAGCTCTATCAGCGTCCGCTGCGCACTTCGTCCAGTCCGGCCACCCAGTTTGGAGCGGGGCGCCCGGATGGCAGGGTCTGCCAGGAGGCAGGGAGCGGAAGCATCTCGGCCTCTTCGGCGCCCTCGCCGCGTCCTCGGGAGACGACGAACTCGAGCGTTGCGTCCGCGTCAGCCTCGGAAAGCCCGTCCACGAGCTTGTGCAGGCGTTCCTTGGTGGTCATGGTGGGATTCTACTGGCGCGACGAGAGCAGCCAGTGCGTGTAGGGTCCGCGGATGCGAGCGGTGACCTTCCAGGAGCCCGGCCGGGTCGCGGTCGCGGACGTCCCCGAGCCCGAGCTGAGGGACCTGAACGACGCGATCGTGAAGGTGCAGGCGTGTGCGGTGTGCGGCTCGGACCTGCACATCTACCACGGGCGCGTGAAGATCGAGCAGGGGTTCACGATCGGGCACGAGTTCGTGGGCGTCGTGACCGCGGTCGGAGACGGCGTGCGCAAGGTCGCGGTCGGCGACCGCGTGCTGAGCTGCTTCCAGACCGCCTGCGGCACCTGCTTTCACTGCCTGCGCGGCGAGTACCACCGCTGCGCCGAGAGCCGCACGTTCGGCCACGGCAAGGCGATGGGCGACCTGAGCGGCTCGCAGGCCGAGCAGGTGCTCGTGCCGCACGCCGACCTCGCGTTGCGCCGCGTGCCGGAGGGGATGAGCGACGAGCTCGCGATCTTCGCGGGCGACGTGATGGGCACCGGCTACCACGCGGTGGCGAGCGGTGGCATGCGTCCCGGCGACACGGTCGCGGTGCTCGGGCTCGGGCCGGTCGGCCTCTGCGCGGTGCAGGCCGCCTACGCCGCCGGCGCGGCGAGCGTGCTCGCGGTCGACTCGGTGCCCGAGCGGCTGGAGATGGCGCGCTCCTTCGGCGCGCAGCCGCTGCAGCTGGAGGGCGTCGACGTGAAGGCCGCGGTGCGGGGCGCGACGGGCGGGCGCGGCGTCGATCTCGCGGTCGAGGCGGTCGGGCACCCGAGCGCGCTGGAGATGGCGATCTCGCTGACGCGCACCGCCGGCTGCGTGTCGGCGATCGGCGTCTACGCCGAGCGCTGCGAGGTGCACATGGGCCTGCTCTGGATCAAGGGCATAACGCTTCGCACCGGCCTGGCGAACGTGATCGCCCACGTCGACCCGGTGCTGGCGATGATGTCCGCCGGTAGGCTGGACCCGGGCCCGCTGATCACCCACCGCATGCGCCTCGAGGATGCGCCGGAGGCGTATGCGCTCTACGATCGGCGGGAGGCGCTGAAGATCCTGCTGGAGCCGTGAGCGCGAGCCGCACCTATGCGCGCGTCGACGGTCCCGCGGGAGCCGATCGCGCCGCCGCAGCGAGCCGCATCTGACCGAGGAGACCCGATGTCCACAACCACACTGCCCGAGGCGCTCGGCGCCGCGGCCCGCGAGTTCGTAGGCAGCCCGAGCGAGGCGCACCTGCTGCTGATCGGCGAGCAGCGGATGCAGGCCGCCGACGGCTCCACCTTCGAGACGTTCGATCCCTCGAACGGCCGGCCGATCGCGACCGTCGCGCACGCAGGCGCGCACGACGTCGATCGCGCCGTGGCGGTCGCCCGCGAGGCGCTGGAGAGCGGCCCCTGGCACACGATGCCCGCGATCGAGCGCGGCCGCCTGATCGGCGCGCTCGCCGACGCGCTCGAAGCGCACGCGGAGGAGCTCGCGGAGATCGAGGCGCTCGACAACGGCAAGCCTGTGAAGTACGCGCGCTTCGTCGACGTCGCCGGCGCGGTCGCGCACCTGCGCTACTTCGCGGGCTGGCCGACGAAGATCGAGGGCGCTGTGCTGCCCGTCGCGGCGCCCGGCGTGCACTGCTACACGCGCAGGGAGCCGGTCGGCGTCTGCGCCCAGATCGTGCCCTGGAACTTCCCGCTGCTGATGGCCGCCTGGAAGGTCGCGCCCGCGCTCGCCGCCGGCTGCACGACGATCCTGAAGCCGGCGGAGCAGACGCCGCTGAGCGCGCTGCGTCTCGGCGAGCTCGCATTGGAGGTCGGCATCCCGCCCGGCGTGCTGAACGTGCTGAGCGGCGACGGCGGCACCGGCGCGGCGCTCGTCGCGCACCCGGGCGTCGACAAGGTCGCCTTCACGGGCTCGACGTCGGTCGGGCGCGAGATCGGCGCGAAGGCGGGCGCCGCCCGGAAGCGCATGACGCTCGAGCTGGGCGGCAAGTCGCCGAACGTGATCCTGCCCGACGCGGACATCGAAGCGGCGACGAGCGCCGCCTTCCAGGCGATCTACTTCAACTCCGGCCAGTCCTGCAACGCCGGCTCGCGCCTGTTCGCGCCGGCCGAGCGCTTCGATGAGATCGTCGGCGCGCTGAGCGAGCGCGCGCAGAAGGCGCGCCTCGGCGGCGGCCTCGACGCGCAGACCCAGCTCGGCCCGCTGATCTCCGCCGAGCAGCAGCGGCGCGTGCTTGGCTACGTCGAGTCGGGCGTGAGCGAGGGCGCGGAGCTGCGCGTCGGCGGCGAGGCGGCGCTGAGCGACAGCGGCGGCTGGTTCGTCGCGCCGACGCTGTTCACGACGGACTCCGACGAGCTGAGGATCTGCCGCGAGGAGATCTTCGGCCCCGTGCTCGTCGCGAGCCCCTACGAGACGCTCGAGGAGGTCGCCCGCCGCGCGAACGACAGCGACTACGGGCTCGCCGCCGGCGTGTGGACGCGCGACCTCGGCTCCGCCCACAGGCTCGCGGCGATGCTGAAGGCGGGCTGCGTGTACGTGAACTGCTGGGCCGCCTCCGACCCGGCGGCGCCGTTCGGCGGCTTGAAGGCCTCCGGCGTCGGGCGCGAGCACGGTCAGGCCGGCCTCGATTCCTACCTGGAGACGAAGACCGTGTGGGCGGCGTCGTGAGGCGCGGCGGTGCGAGGCGTGAGGTCCTGAGACGCGGAGGGGGCGGGCCGCGCGATCCTGCACCGGGCGCTGCACGCGGCGGCGCCGTGAGGCGCCCGGGCGCGCGCGTAGATTAGAGTCGGCGCGATGAGCGAGAGCACACCGACCCCTGGCGGCCTGACGATCTCGAGCGCGGTCGAAGATGGCGTCGCGAGCATCGTCCTGCACGGCGAGCTCGACCTCGCGAGCGCGCCGGAGCTCGAGCACAGCATCTGCAGCATCGAGGAGCACGCGCCGAGCCGGCTGGTGATCGACCTTCGCGACCTGCAGTTCCTCGACTCGACGGGGCTGCGCCTGCTGCTGCAGGCCGACGCGCGCTGGCGCAAGCGCGGCGCCGAGATCGTGCTGCGGCCGGGCGAGGACGCGGTGCAGCGGGTGTTCGACGTGACGGGCGCGCGCGACGTGCTGCGCTTCGAGGACGACGCCGGCGGCGCGGCGATCGGCGGCGAGGCCGCGAGCGGGTATGCAGCCGGCGACGACGCAGCCGGCGGGTACGCGGGCGGGGGGGACGCGGCCAGCGGCGAGGCGATCGGCGGCGATGCTTCTGGCGGGTACGCGGCCGGCGCGGACGCGGCCGGCAGCTGACTTTCAGCCCGCGCACCTTGCATTTGCAACCGACAACCTCAACCTCTTCATTCGCCTCTCGATCGGCGGTGGGACAGCGGGCGGCGGCGGCGCCGCGCTTCGGACTGCCCGATCGCGTGCGCGTAGGCGAGGGGGAGCGGGTCGAGCGCACCCCGCCGGTCGCGATCGCGCTTGCGCTCGTGCTCGTCGGCTCGCTCGGGCTGATCGTGATCGACGCCGCCGCCGGCAAGTCGCCGCTGCTGCCGCCCTCGCCGAGCATGAGCAAATGGCTGATGGGGCTCGGCTCGACCCTGGACTACCACCCCTTCCTGATCTGCCTGATCGTGTTCACCTGCGCCTACGCGGGCCTGATCGCGCTCTCCGCGCGCGTGAGCGCGCGCGTCGCGATCGCGCTCGTGTGCACGCTGACCGCGCTGCTGCTGATCGCGCCGATCATGATCTCGACCGACGTCTTCAGCTACATCGCCTATTCGCGGATGGCGGCGCACGGCGTGAACCCGTACGTCCACGGGCCGGTCGCGCTCTTCAGCGATCCGATCTACCGCTACGTCGGCGGCGACTGGCTGACCGCGACGACCGCCTACGGCCCCCTCTACACGCTGATCAGCCTGCCGATTGCGCCGCTCGGCCTGATCGCCTCGGTGTGGGGGATGAAGATCGAGGCGCTGATCGCCGTCGCGGCGACGCTCGCGTTCACCTGGCGCTGCGCGCGGCAGCTGGACGTGAACCCCGTGCCCGGGCTGCTGGTCGTGGGCGCGAACCCGCTGTGGCTGATATACGGATTCGGCGGCGCCCACAACGACCTGATGATGATCGCGTTCATGATGGGCGCGGTGACGCTGACGCTCGGCCGCCGCGAGGCCGGCGCGGGCGCGGCGATCGTCGCGGGCGGGTTCGTGAAGGCGACTGCGATCGCCTTGCTGCCCTTCATGCTGCTCGCGCGCCGCAGCGGCCGCCTGCTCGCGGGCGCTGCCGCCGCGGCCGTGGCCTGCGCGGGCCTCGGCTTCGCCCTCTTCGGCGTCCACGGCGCCGACCTCTTCGAGGTGCTGACGCGCGACTCCTCCTACGTCTCCTCCGACGGCTTTCCGACCGAGTTCGCGCACCTGCTCGGCAAGCCCGGCATCTTCCCCGTCGACCACACGCTGCTGAAGGTCGCGCTCGCGCTCGTCGTGCTCTACCTGATGTGGCGCACCTGGCGCGGCTACAGCTGGGTCGCGGCCTCCGGCTGGGCGCTGCTCGCGATCGCGGTGACGAGCCCCTGGCTGCTCGCCTGGTACACGCTCTGGCCGCTGCCGCTCGCGGTGGTCTCGCGCGAGCGCCGGCTGCTTATCGCGACGCTCGCGATCCAGGGCCTCTACATCGTCCACCAGCTCTCGCCGCTGTTCTCGCTCGCGGCCGCGAAGACATGAGCGCGGGGACGCTCGGCGCAGGCTCGCCCGCGCCGCGCAAAGGGCGCGGGCTGCTCGCGCGGCTGCCCGGCCCGCTGAGGCCGCTGGAGGCGGAGCGCGAGGAGCGCGGCCGGCGGTGGCGGGTGGAGACCGTCGTGCTGCTGCTGCTCGCGCTCGTGATCGCGGTCGCGACCGTGTACGACCTGACGCGCGAGGTGGGCGTGAGCAACCGCCTGACCGCCGACATCGAAACCTGGCGCGCCGTGACCGGCCTGCACAACGAAGAAGTCGCGGTCGAACAGGACCTCGCCTCCTACTCGACCAGGGACACGGCCTGCGGCGACGTCGTCGAGTCGCCGTCGAAAGAAAGCTCGAGCGCACGCATCTGCCTGATGCTCGTCGGGCCCGTGCGCGGCAACCGCCGCAGGGCGCTCGGCGGCTTCTACCTGCCGCCCTACCTGCCGCTCGGGCCGCACGACCGCTACGGCTGCTTCGGCTCGACCCTCGCCGAAGGCTTCTGCGCCTACATGAGCACGAGCCCGCCTGGACTGCCGAGCGCGCCGCCGAAGGGGTTCCACGGCTGATATGGCGGCGACGGCGACACGACCGCACGCCCGCGGTCCCGCTGGAGCCCCGCGACGGCTGCCGGACTGGTGGCCGCTCGCCGTGCTGCTGCTACTCGCGGCGCTGATCCGGCTGCCGACGCTCGGCCTGCAGAGCCTCTGGTTCGACGAGGCGTTCACGCCCGTGCACGTGCTGCACCCGAGCATCGTCGCGACGCTGAAAACGGTGTCCCACACCGAGAACACGCCGCCGCTCTGGTACGTGCTCGTCTGGGCCTGGACGAAGGTCTTCGGCACTGGCGCGATCGCGCTGCGGCTGCCCTCGGCGCTCGCGGGGATCGCGCTCGTCGCGGTCGTGTGGGGGATCGCCCGCGAGCTCTCCTCCCGGCGCGTCGCGATCGCCGCCGCCGCGCTGACCGCCGTGAACCCGCTGTTCGTGTGGTACTCGCAGGAGGCGCGCGCCTACGAGCTGTACACGCTGACCGCGGCGCTCGCGGTGCTCTGCTTCGTGCGCGCGGAGAAGGTCCCGAGCGCGCGGCGGATGGCGGCCTTCGCGCTCGCCGGCTGCCTCGCGCTGCTCACCCACTACTTCGCGGTGTTCCTGCTCGCGCCGATGTCGCTGTGGCTGCTGCGCCGCCGCGAGCGGCGGCGTCTAGCGCTGCCCGCCGTTGGCGCGATCGCGCTCGTCGGGATCGCGCTGATCCCGCTCGTGCTCAGCCAGGGCGGCAACGGCACGCAGTGGATCGGCAAAGAGGCGCTGAGCGGCCGGGTGCAGGCGATCGCCCAGTTCTACCTGACCGGCTACTCGGGCGCGCCGCTCGGCCGCGGCATCGAGCTCGCGGTCGCCCTGCCGCTGCTCGCAGGTCTCGCCTACGGCCTGCGGCGCGGCCTGGCACGAGGCGAGCGCCAGACGGCGCTTGCGATGCTCGCGCTCTCAGCCTGCGCCGTGCTCACCCCGATCGCGCTCGCGCTCGCCGGCGCCGACTACCTCGCCGCCCGCAACGTGATCGGCGCGATGGTGCCCGTGACGGTGCTGCTTGCGGCCCTGATCGTGCCTGCCAGCGCCGGTCGCGCCGGTGTCGCGATCGCGGCCGTGGCGGCGCTCGCGCTGCTCGCGATCTGCGTCGACGTCGACCTGAGCCCGCGCCTGCAGCGCGGAGACTGGAAGGCGGTGGCGGCGGCGCTGCGGCGCCCCGCACAGCCGAGCCGGGCCGCGACCTCGTCCGCTCCCGGCTCGATCGCAAGGCCGATCGCGGTCGTCACGACGCACCTCGGCTCGGCGCCACTCGAATACTACGCGCCGAGCCTGCGCACGGCGGCTGGGGCTGCGCTCGCGGTCTCGGAGATCGACGAGGTCGGCTACAGGCCGCTGCTGCCGAGCGCGGAAAGCCCGCCCTCGCCAGGCTTCCGGCTCGTCTCGAAGCGCGACTTCCACGGCGAGCTGCTGTACAGGTTCCTCGCACCGAAGCCGCAGACGGTCCCGCTCTCGCGCCTGCAGGCGAGCGGCATCACCGCCGGCGAAACGGACGTGCTCGCGTCTAGAAGCGTCCGCCGAGGGGCATAGACGCCCGTGAAGATGCTGTCAATCGTCACGAACCTCTAGGTTTCCACACATGTCATCGCCGATCGTGCAGGCCGGCAGCGAGGCGGAGGTGACGCTGCAGCGCGCCTGCGAGCACCTGCTCTCACTGCAGGACGAGTCGGGATGGTGGAAGGCGGAGCTGCAGACCAACGTCACGATGGACGCGGAGGACATGCTGCTGCGCGAGTTCCTCGGCATCCGCAGGCCCGAGCAGACGGAGCGCTCCGCCGCCTACATCCGCTCCCAGCAGCGGCAGGACGGCACCTGGGCGAACTTTTACGGCGGCCCGGCCGACCTCTCCACCACGATCGAGGCCTACTGGGCGCTGAAGCTCGCGGGCGACTCGCCAGATGAGACGCACATGCGGCTCGCCGCCGAGCACATCCGCGGAGCGGGCGGGATCGAGCGGGCGCGGGTGTTCACGCACGTCTGGATGGCGCTGTTCGGCCTCTGGCCCTGGGACCAGGTGCCGGCGCTGCCGCCCGAGATGGTGTTCCTGCCCTCCTGGGTTCCGCTGAACATCTACGACTTCGCCTGCTGGGCGCGCCAGACGGTCGTCGCGCTCTCGATCGTGCTCACCTGCCGTCCCTGCCGCAGGCTCGGCTTCGACCTGAGTGAGCTGCACGGCGATGAGCCCTGGAGCGCGCGGAAGCCGCGCTCGCGCCGCGGCCGCTGGCTCTTGCGGCTCGATCGCCTGCTGCGCCTCTACGACCGCCATCCGATCAGGCCGTTGCGAGCGCTCGCGCTCGCGCGCGCGGAGAGCTGGATCGTGCGCCGCCAGGAGGCCGACGGCAGCTGGGGCGGCATCCAGCCGCCCTGGGTCTACTCGCTGATGGCACTGCAGCTGCGCGGCTACCCGCTCGATCACCCCGTGATGAGGCGCGGGATCGAGGGAATCGACACGTTCATGATCGAAGAGGGGCAGAGCAGGCGGCTCGAGGCCTGCCAGTCGCCGGTGTGGGACACGGCGCTCGCGCTCGTTGCGCTCGCCGACGCGGGCGTGAAGGGCGAGGGGCCGGCGGTCGCGAAGGCCGTCGACTGGCTGCTCGCCGAGGAGGTGCGCCTGCGCGGCGACTGGGCGGTGAGGCGGCCGGCGCTGCAGCCCGGCGGCTGGGCGTTCGAGTTCGCGAACGACAACTACCCCGACATCGACGACACCGCCGAGGTCGTGCTCGCGCTGCTGCGCTTCCCGCGCCGCGGCGGCGCGGCCGCGCGGGAGGCGATCGACCGCGCCGCGCGCTGGGCGCAGGGGATGCAGAGCGAGGGCGGCGGCTGGGGCGCCTTCGACGCGGACAACACGCGCACGCTCGTGCGCGAGCTGCCGTTCCTCGACTTCGGCGAGGTGATCGACGAGCCGAGCGCGGACGTGACCGCGCACGTGGTCGAGATGTTCGCCGCGCTCGGGTTGAGCAGGCGCGCGTTCGTGCAGGAGGGAGTGCGCTGGCTGCTCGACCAGCAGGAGCGCGAGGGCTCCTGGTACGGGCGCTGGGGGGTGAACCACCTCTACGGCACCGGCGCGGCGCTGCCGGCGCTGATCGCCGCCGGCGTCGCGCCCGGCGAGGAGCCGATAAGGCGCGCGGTGCGCTGGCTCTACGAGCACCAGAACGAGGACGGCGGCTGGGGCGAGGACGCGCGCTCCTACGACGACCCGGACTGGATCGGGCGCGGCCCCTCGACGGCCTCGCAGACCGCCTGGGCGCTGCTGGCGCTCCACGCCGCCGGCGAGGACACGCAGGCGCTGCGGCGCGGGATCGACTGGCTGGTCGCCACCCAGCGGCCCGACGGGACCTGGGACGAGCCGCAGTACACGGGCACGGGCTTCCCCTCCTACTACTACATCAACTACCACCTCTACAGGCTGACCTTCCCGATCATGGCCCTGGGGCGCTGCCTGCGGAGCCGCGCGGGGTGATCGCGACGGCGCAGGACGCGGCAGTGGCGCCTCCTGCCGCCGCGGCCGTGATGGCGCGCGCGGGGGGCGAGAACTTCCCGGTCGCGAGCCGGCTGCTGCCGCGCGCGCTGCGCCGGCACCTGCTCGCGATCTACGGCTTCGCGCGCCTCGTCGACGAGCTCGGCGACAGCGCGCAGGGGGACCGCCTCGCCTCGCTCGCGTGGCTGCAGGACGAGCTGGACGCCGCCTACGCCGGCAGGGCGAGGCACCCGTTGATGCGCGCGCTCTCGCCTACGCTCAGTGAGTGCGACCTGCCGAGGGAGCCGTTCCTGCGCCTGATCGAGGCGAACAGGCTCGACCAGCGCGTGAGCCGCTACGAGACCTGGGAGCAGCTGCAGCGCTACTGCGCGCTCTCCGCGAACCCGGTCGGCGAGCTGGTGCTCCACGTGCTCGGTCTCGCGACCCCCGAGCGGATCGCGCTCTCGGACCGGATCTGCACCGCCCTGCAGCTCGTCGAGCACTGCCAGGACGTCGCCGAGGACCTGCGCCGCGGCCGGATCTACATGCCCGCCGAGGACCTCGCCCGCTGCGGCTGCGGCGAGCAGGACCTGCGCGCAGCCCACGCCGGCGCGGGCGTGCGGTGGCTGATCGCGTTCGAGCTGCAGCGCGTGCGCAGCCTGCTCGCCGAGGGCGCGCCGCTGATCGACACGCTGCGCGGCCGCCCGCGCATAGCGGTCGCCGCCTTCCTCGCGGGCGGGCTCGCGGCGGCGCAGGCGATCGAGGACGCGGGCTGCGACGTGCTCGCCGGCCCGCCGCGGGCGGGCGGGGCGATGCGGCTGCGCGCGCTCG
>JBAIYK010000077.1:0-9707 GCA_037915935.1 Solirubrobacterales bacterium
GTCGCCTTCATGTCCTGGGAGGGCTACAACTTCGAGGACGCGATCATCCTCTCGAAGCGCCTGGTCAAGGACGACGAGCTCACCTCGATCCACATCGAGGAATACGAGATCGACGCGCGCACGACGAAGCTCGGCGACGAGGAGATCACGCGCGACATCCCGAACCGCTCGGAGGAGTCGCTGCGCAACCTCGACGACCGCGGGATCGTGCGCGTCGGCGCCGAGGTCGCCTCCGGCGACCTGCTCGTCGGCAAGGTGACGCCGAAGGGCGAGACGGAGCTGACCGCCGAGGAGAAGCTCATCCGCGCCATCTTCAAGGAGAAGGCGCGCGAGGTGCGCGACACCTCGCTGAAGGTGCCCCACGGCGAGGGCGGCGTCGTGATCGACGTGATGACCTTCCGGCGCGACGAGGGCGACGACCTGCCGCCGGGCGTGAACGACCTCGTGCGGGTGTTCGTCGCCAAGAAGCGCAAGATCTCCGAGGGCGACAAGCTCGCGGGCCGTCACGGCAACAAGGGCGTGATCTCGAAGATCGTCGACGAGCAGGACATGCCCTTCCTCGAGGACGGCACGCCCGTCGACGTGATCCTCAACCCGCTCGGCGTGCCCTCGCGCATGAACGTCGGCCAGATCCTCGAGACCCACCTCGGCTGGGTCGCCGCCCAGGGCTGGTACGACGACGGCTCCGACGCCTACAGGCAGGCGCACGACGGCAAGGGCAACGGCGCCTCCGGCAAGGGCAACGGCGCGAGCAACAAGGTGTTCATCTCGACGCCCGTCTTCGATGGCGCGACCGTCGCCGACGTCGACGAGGCGCTCGTGCGCTGGCAGGACGAGCACAGGGGCGCGATCAGGATGGACGTCGACAAGAGCCGCCGCAAGGGCGAGCAGGCCTCAGGCAAGATGACCCTCTACAACGGCCGCACCGGCGAGCCCTTCGAGGAGCAGGTGACGGTCGGCTACATGTACATCCTGAAGCTGCTGCACCTCGTCGACGACAAGATCCACGCCCGCTCGACCGGCCCCTACTCGCTCGTCACCCAGCAGCCGCTCGGCGGCAAGGCGCAGTTCGGCGGCCAGCGCTTCGGCGAGATGGAGGTCTGGGCGCTCGAGGCCTACGGCGCCGCCTACACGCTGCAGGAGATGCTGACGATCAAGTCCGACGACACGGTCGGGCGCGTGAAGGCCTACGAGGCGATCGTGAAGGGCGAGAACATCGCCGAGCCCTCGATCCCCGAGTCCTTCAAGGTGCTGCTCGAGGAGATGAAGTCGCTCTCGCTCGACGTGAGGGTGGTCTCCGACGAAGGCGAGAGCGCCGACATGCGCGACGAGGAGGACGACCTCCTGCGCGCGGCCGAGGAGCTCGGCATCGACCTCTCCGGCGTGCGCGGCCCCGCGGGCGGGGCAGCCGACGAGACGCTGCAGGGCGAGGAGGCGCCGGAGGCGAGCGCGGAGGAGATAGAGGAGGGCGACGCCGAGGAGATGGGCGAGATCCTCCAGGAGGCGGCGATCGACGTCGACGACCTGCTGCCCGAGGAGATGCCGGCAGACGATTCACCAGCTAGCGAAAGTGGAAGCGAATGATTGACATAAATAATTTCGATGCGATCGAGATCAGCCTCGCCTCCGCGAAGCAGATCCGCAGCTGGAGCCACGGCGAGGTCACGAAGCCGGAGACGATCAACTACCGGACGCTGAAGCCGGAGAAGGACGGCCTCTTCTGCGAGCGCATCTTCGGCCCGACGAAGGACTGGGAGTGCTACTGCGGCAAGTACAAGCGCGTCCGCTACAAGGGCATCGTCTGCGAGCGCTGCGGCGTCGAGGTGACCCGCAGCAAGGTGCGCCGCGAACGCATGGGCCACGTCGACCTCGCCGCGCCCGTCAGCCACATCTGGTTCTTCAAGGGCGTGCCGAGCCGGATCGGCTACCTGCTGGACATGGCGCCGAAGGAGCTCGAGAAGGTGCTCTACTTCGCGGCCTCGATCGTGACCTGGGTCGACGACGAGGCGCGCAGCAAGGATCTCGACACGCTCGAGGGCGAGGTGAACAAGGTGCTCGACGCCTACGCCGCCGAGCGCGAGGAGCGCGTGCTCGAGCTGCGCGAGGCGCTCTCGCGGCGCGAGAAGCACCTGCAGACCGGCAAGCAGAGCGGCTTCACCGACGAAGACCACATCTGGGCCGAGTCGCTCGACGTGAACGTCGCGAAGGTCTCCGACGAGGAGCGCGAGAAGCTGCTGAAGGACCTGCGCAAGGCCTTCGAGGCGGACATCGCCGACACCGAGGCCTACGTCGAGGACGCCGCCGAGCGCATGCGCCACGTGTGGGAGCTGTTCAAGACGATGGAGCCGAAGCAGATCGAGCACGACGAGACGACCTTCCGCGAGCTGAAGGAACGCTTCGGCTCCCCCTACGGCTTCGGCGACTACTTCCGCGGCGGCATGGGCGCGGAGGCGGTCCGCGACCTGCTCGAGCAGGTCGACCTCGAAGCCGAACGGCAGGAGCTCGAGGAGCAGGTGAAGAGCTCGAAGGGCCAGAAGCAGGCGCGGGCGGTGAAGCGCCTGAAGGTCGTCGCCGCCTTCATCCAGTCCGGCAACACGCCCGAGCAGATGGTGCTCGACGCGGTCCCCGTGATCCCGCCGGAGCTGCGCCCGATGGTCCAGCTCGACGGCGGCCGCTTCGCGACCTCCGACCTGAACGACCTCTACCGGCGCGTGATCAACCGCAACAATCGCCTGAAGCGGCTGCTCGACCTCGGCGCGCCCGAGATCATCGTCAACAACGAGAAGCGGATGCTCCAGGAGGCCGTCGACGCGCTGTTCGACAACGGCCGCCGTGGGCGCCCCGTCACCGGCCCCGGCAACCGGCCGCTGAAGTCGCTCTCGGACATGCTGAAGGGCAAGCAGGGCCGCTTCCGCCAGAACCTGCTCGGCAAGCGCGTCGACTACTCCGGCCGCTCGGTGATCGTCGCCGGCCCGAGCTTGAAGCTGCACCAGTGCGGGCTGCCGAAGATCATGGCGCTCGAGCTCTTCAAGCCGTTCATCATGGCCCGCCTCGTCGAGCGCAAGTCCGCCCAGAACATCAAGGCGGCGAAGAAGATGGTCGACTCGATGATCGGCGAGGTCTGGGACGTGCTCGAGGAGGTGATCCACGAGCATCCGGTGCTGCTGAACAGGGCGCCGACCCTGCACCGGCTCGGCATCCAGGCCTTCGAACCGCTGCTCGTCGAGGGCAAGGCGATCCAGGTGCACCCGCTCGTCTGCCACGCCTTCAACGCGGACTTCGACGGCGACCAGATGGCGGTCCACCTGCCGCTCTCCGCTGAGGCGCAGGCGGAGGCTCGCATCCTGATGCTCTCCTCGAACAACATCCTCTCCCCCGCCCACGGCGCGCCGCTCGCGACGCCGACCCAGGACATGATCCTCGGCGCCTACTACCTGACATACGGGCCGGAGGCGGAGGAGCTTGGCAAGCAGCGCGAGCTGCTGACCTCAGGGCGGTGGCCGGCGAAGGAGCCGCGCCCGCACGTCTTCAGGACCGCCCAGGAGGCCGAGCTCTCCTACGAGGCCGGCGTCGTGAGGCTGCACGACATCGCGGAGTTCAGGCCCTTCAAGCGCGAGGGCGGCCACGTGCTGACGACGGTCGGGCGGATCATCTACAACGACCGCATCGAGCGCGCGCTCTCAGAAGCGCTCGGCGAGGAGTTCGACGCGAGCGCCTACGTGTTCGTCAACCAGTCGATGAAGAAGCGCGACACGACGCGCCTGATCGACCTGCTCGTGCAGAGCTATGGCGCGACCGCGATCTCGCTCGTGCTCGACGCCTTCAAGGACCTCGGCTTCCAGTACGCGACGAAGGCGGGGATCACGATCTCGAAGAACGACGTCGTCGTGCCGCCGAGCAAGGAGGAGATCCTCGACCGCTACGACAAGCAGGTGAGCGAGATCTCAGACCAGTACGACATGGGCCTGATCACCCAGGAGGAGCGCCACGAGGCGGTCGTCGAGAAGTGGAACTCGGCGACCGACGAGGTCGCGGAGGCGATGATCGAGAACCTCGACACGCTGAACCCGATCTTCATGATGGCGAACTCGGGCGCGCGCGGGTCCTTCAAGCAGATCCGCCAGCTCGCCGGCATGCGCGGGCTGATGGCGAACCCGAAGGGCGAGATCATCGAGCGGCCGATCAAGTCGAACTTCATGGAGGGCCTCTCGGTGCTCGAGTACTTCATCTCGACCCACGGCGCTCGAAAGGGGCTCGCGGACACCGCCCTGCGCACCGCCGACTCCGGCTACCTGACGCGGCGCCTCGTCGACGTCGCCCAGGACGTGATCATCCGCGAGGCCGACTGCGGCGCGAAGGAGCACATCGAGATGGCCGTCTTCGACGGCGACGGGCAGACGCTCGAAGGGCTCGTCGGGCGCGTCGCCGCGGAGCAGATCAAGACGAAGCGAGGCCGCCTGCTCGTCGAGCAGGGCGCCGAAATCGGACGCGCCGAGCTCGAGGAGATCGGCAAGGCCTTCGCCGAGGAACACGGCAGGGGCGTGAAGGTGACGGTGCCCGTGCGCTCGGTGCTGAAGTGTGAGGCGGTGAGCGGGGTCTGCCAGGCCTGCTATGGCCGTTCGCTCGCGACGGGCAAGATCGCCCAGATCGGCGATGCGGTCGGGATCATCGCCGCCCAGTCGATCGGCGAGCCTGGCACGCAGCTGACGATGCGGACCTTCCACACCGGCGGCGTCGCCGGCGCAGACATCACCCACGGCCTGCCGCGCGTCGTCGAGCTCTTCGAGGCGCGCCGCCCGAAGGGCCTTGCGAAGATCGCAGAGCAGGACGGCGCCGTCTCGATCGAGGAGACGGACAAGGCCCTGAACGTCGTGATCACCGACGACGCCGGCGAGGAGCACAGGCACTCCTTCCCGCGGCGCACGCGCCTCTACGTCTCCGAGGGCGAGAAGATCGAGGCGGGCAGGCAGCTGAACGAGGGCTCGCTCTATCCGCACGAGCTGCTCTCGATCAGGGGCCGCACCGAGACCGAGCAGTACCTCGTGAAGGAGGTCCAGGAGGTCTACAAGTCTCAAGGAGTCGACATCAACGACAAGCACGTCGAGCTGATCGTGCGCCAGATGCTGCGGAAGGTGAGGGTCGACCAGAAGGGCGACACCGACTACCTGCCCGGCCAGTTCGTCGACCGCTTCGAGTTCGCGAAGGTGAACGACGAGATCGTCGGCAACGGCGGCGAGAGCGCGCAGTTCGAGGACATAATCCTCGGGATCACGAAGGCCTCTCTGAACACCGACTCCTTCCTCTCGGCCGCCTCCTTCCAGGAGACGACGAAGGTGCTGACGGACGCCGCCCTCGAAGGCAAGACCGACCGCCTGAACGGCCTGAAGGAGAACGTGATCATCGGCAAGCTGATCCCGGCCGCGACAGGCCTGAAGCGCTACCGCCGGATCGAGATCGAACCGGCCGAACCGCTGCCGCGGGCGATCGACGAGGTCGGGCTGCTCGACCGCGAGGAGATCGAATCCGAACTCGGGATCGGCGAGGGCGACGGCAACGGCGCGAGCGGCGACATCAACCGCGCCTTCGACGACGACCTCGCCTCGCTCGAGCAGATCGGCGCAGGCGCGAGCGACGCCGGCTTCGCCGAGGAGCTCGCGGAGCTGGAGATGCCGGAGGAGGACACGCCGGAGGAGTGATGCTCGGCATTCCGAGTTAGCAGCGCCTGAATTCCGAGTTAGCAGCAGCTATATTCCGAGTTAGCAGGAGTGCTTCTCCGAGCTGACTGGAGGCCGCTGTTGGAGTTCGTCGATCGACACATTGGCGAGAAGGTGCTGTATGCGATGCGCTATGCCCGCGTCGTTGCGCTGCTCGGGCCGCGGCAGGCGGGCAAGAGCACGCTCGTGCGCAGGCTGGCCGACGCTCGCCTGTCTGCTGACTACGTGACGCTCGACGACGATGCGGCACGCTCGCTTGCGGTGGGGGATCCGACCGGCTTTCTCGCGGCCCGTGGCCGCTGCGCGGTGATCGACGAGGTGCAGCGCGCTCCCCAGCTCCTGCTTGCGATGAAGGCGCGCGTCGACCTCGACACTCGCCCTGGGCAGTTCCTGATCACGGGCTCTGCGAACCTCCGCCGCACCCCGACTGTGAGCGACGCGCTGCCCGGACGAGTGGACTACCTGACGCTGTGGCCACTCAGCCAGGGCGAGCTTGCGGGGCGCGAGGAGGGATTCGTCGCGCGGCTCTTTGCCGGCGAGTCGCCGGCCGAGCATGCAGCTCCGGTGGGCAGGCACGAGTATGCGCAGATGCTGCTGGCCGGCGGGTTCCCAGAGGCGCGCGCACGTCCGCCGGCAGCGCGCAGCATGTTCTTCTCGAGCTACGTCGACTCGATCGTGGAGCGCGACGTGCCGGAGGTTTCGCGGATACGAGACCCGATATCGCTTGGCACATTGCTGCGGCTGGTCGCGTCCCGCTCGGGCGGGCTTGCGCGCTACGAGGGGCTCGCGCGCGAGGTCGGAGTCGACGGAAAGACCGTGAAGAGTCAGCTCGACGTGCTCGAGCGCCTCTTCCTGATTCGCGTGCGCAGGCCATGGCACGTGAACCTCGGCAACAGGCAGGTGAAGGCCCCGAAGCTGTACATCGCCGACACCGGCCTGCTGTGCGCGATGGTCGGAGCGGACGCGAGCCGCATACGCGACGACGACGGCTTCGCCGGCGCGCTGTTCGAGACGTTCGTCGCGACGGAGCTGGAGCGGCAGGCGTCGTGGTCCGAGCAGCCGCTCACCTTCTGGCACTACCGCGAAGCCGACCGCGAGGTGGACGTCGTGGTCGAGCGTCCTTCAGGCGAGATCGTGGGCGTAGAGGTGAAGGCGAGCGCGACCGTGCGCGCGAAGGACTTCGCCGGGCTGCGCCACCTGAGCGAGCGGGTCGGCGAGCGCATGGTTGCCGGCGCGGTCCTATACGCGGGCGCCCGCACCCTGCCGTTCGGCGAGCGCATGTGGGCCGTGCCGCTGCAGGCGCTGTGGGCTGCCTAAATGCTGGCGCCACATCGCGGCGTCCGCCTCAAAGGCGGGTCTGCCGTCGCCGTGACCTTCAGTCGCAGGTCGAGGCGGTAAGGCCGCGAGAAGTTCGAGCCCACCCGATCAGCCGCTCGGCGTGCTGCGCGGTGAGGCCGACGGCCGGCTCGGTCGCGATCAGCAGCGTCGGGAAGGCGCGCGCCGCCGCCCAGCGCTCGCAGGCATCGTTGAAGGCGTCGTCGACCCAGGCGAGCGGGCGGCTGCCCGCGTAGGAGTCGACCGCGTGAAGCTTCCAGTGGGCGCGCATCGAGCGCCCGGCCGCGGCCTCACGCGCGAAAGTCAGAAACGGCAGCGGCGAGGGCAGGCCGAGCAGGGCTGGCAGGTGGTCGTTCGCGCGCTCCTCCCAGCCGCTCGCCCAGACGAGGTCGAAGACAGACGAGAGCCGCTGCAGCTGCGGCGCCGCCGCCGCCGAGAGGAAGTGGGGGATGCCTTCGATCGCATGGAAGCTGCCAGCGGGAGGATCGTGCGGCGGGAACCCGAACAGCGAGAGCACCCCGTCGATGTCGAGCATGAGCAGGGGCCTATTCGTCTTTAGCTCGCGCATAGCCATAGCCCGCTAACCTGCCGAGCCTCGTTCGCGCCGGTCAAGCGATCCGTCGCGAGAGCCGATGCAGAGAGGGCCGCAGCGTAGCGGTCTCTCGCGTGCTGAGAAGCGCGATTGCATCGGGTCCCAGAAGGCTTTTCTGCGGACAGACGAACACGACGATCGAACGAACACGACGATGGCACTTGCACCCGGAATCCTGCTCGCCCTCTGCTGCGCGGTCGTCGCGAACCTCGCGTTCTTCTTCAAGTACCGCGGCGCGAACGACGTGCAGCGCGTCGACTACCGCCATCCGCTGCGCTCGGCGCAAAGGCTGTTCGGGTCGAGGTGGTTCACGCTCGGGATGCTGATCGCGGCTGGCAGCTGGGGCCTCCACGTCGCCGCGCTCTCGCTCGCGCCGATGTCGATCGTCCAGGTGACGCTCGCGGCGGGCGTCGTCCTGATCGCCGTGATGGCGGACAGGCTCTTCGGCTTTCAGGTCGGCGCGCGGCAGTGGCTCGGGCTGTGTCTGACGGCGGCGGGCCTGGCGACGCTCGGGCTGACGCTGCCCGCGATGCACGGCTCGCACTCGCGCTTCTCGGCGATCGCGATGATCGCCTTCGAGGCGAGCCTCTTCGGACTTGGCGGCCTGCTGATCATGGGGCCGAGGGTCGGCGGCCGCAGGGAGCACCACGGCGTGATGCTCGCGGCGGCCGCGGGCGTCCTCTTCGGCGTCTCCGACACCGCGATCAAGGCGCTGACCGGCATCGTCGGTGCGCACGGAGCGCTGAGCCTGCTTGCAAGCCCCTGGCTGATCGTCGCGGTCGCCGCTTCGGTGCTCGCCTTCTACTCCTCCGCGCGGGGCCTCCAGGACGGCGAGGCGGTCCCCGTGATCGCCGTGACGGGCACCGCCGCGAACATCGCGGGCGTCGCCTCCGGGATCGTCGTCTTCGGCGACCCCCTGCCCTCGACCGTCGCGGGGATCGTGCTGCAGAGCCTCGCATTCCTGCTCGTGATCGTCGCCTCCGCGCTGATGCCAGCCCCTGTGCGCTCGGCGAGGATCGCGGCCGCCGAGGCCTGACGGGCTCGCTGGCGCGGCAGCTGTCGATTGCCTGGACTGCCGCGTCGGGCTCGCGGCGCCCTGCTCGCGCTGCTACCATCCGCAGCCGATGCCGACGACGAGCCAACTCGTGCGCAAGGGGCGCGTA
This sequence comes from Solirubrobacterales bacterium, assembly GCA_037915935.1. Classification (GTDB taxonomy): domain Bacteria; phylum Actinomycetota; class Thermoleophilia; order Solirubrobacterales; family Solirubrobacteraceae; genus Palsa-744. The sequence goes on from JBAIYK010000077.1 coordinate 8,805, forward strand.
GCGCCGAAGAAAAAGCTCTCGACCCCCGGACTGAAGTACGGGAAGGGGCGCAAGAAGAAGGTCGCCGCTCCGCAGCGGCGCGGCGTCTGCACCCGCGTCTACACGACGACGCCGAAGAAGCCGAACTCCGCCCTGCGCAAGGTCGCGCGCGTGCGCATCTCCGGCTCGGCGGAGGTGACCGCCTACATCCCCGGCGAGGGCCACAACCTCCAGGAGCACTCGGTCGTGCTCGTGCGCGGCGGCCGCGTGAAGGACCTGCCTGGCGTCCGCTACAAGGTCGTGCGCGGCACGCTCGACGCCGCCGGCGTGAGCGATCGCAAGAAGGCGCGCTCGCAGTACGGCGTGAAGAAGAAGTAGCAGCGATGCCAAGACGCGCAGCCGCCCAGGTCCGGCCGCTCGAGCCGGACCCCGTCTACCGCTCGAAGCTCGTCCAGCAGATCATCAACAAGGTGATGCTCGACGGCGAGAAGTCGATCGCGGAGCGGATCGTCTACGACGCGCTCGCCCTGCTCGGAGAGCGCGGCGACAAGGACCCGCTCGAGATGCTCGAAGCCGCGATCAAGTCGCTGACGCCGACGCTCGAGGTGCGCTCCCGCCGCGTCGGCGGCGCGACCTACCAGGTGCCCGTCGAGGTGCCCTCCCGCCGCGCGCGCACGCTCGCGGTGCGCTGGCTCGTCCAGTACGCGCGTCAGCGGCGCGAGAAGACGATGGCTCAGCGGCTCGCGCACGAGTTGCTCGACGCGACCTCCCAGCAGGGCGGCGCCTACAAGCGCAAGGACGACATCTACCGGATGGCGCAGGCGAACAAGGCGTTCGCCCACTATCGCTGGTAGCCGACGGCCGGCCCTAGGCCTGCTGGTCCGCGGCCGCCACAGCCGGCGCTAGGCCTGCTGGTCCGCGGCG
>JBAIYK010000004.1:0-12026 GCA_037915935.1 Solirubrobacterales bacterium
TCGCTCTCGACCTCCGCGAGCGGGGAGCCGTGCTCGAGCGCATATGTGACGCGCTCGATCGTCGTCTCGTGCAGCGACAGCGCCCGCAGCGAGACCACGAGCAGCGCAATGCCCGCGGCGAAGGCGATCCGCTGCCGCAAGCCGCTCGATCGTGCTCCCGACTTCGCGAGCGTGTCTTAGGTCTGCGTAGCGGAGGTGAGCCGAGGAACACGATCAGCGACCGGGTCAGCGCGACGAGCTCCTCGTTGCGCAGCCTGCCCAGACGCTCGTCGAAACTGGACCTCGGCACGGTCGTGATCTTGTCGACCATGAGCCGGCTTGTCTGGTCGAGGCCGTTCTCATCATCTCGGGCCTTCGTCGTGCTCTGCGCACCGAGCATCGCGTCCGCCTCGCGGCTCTCTACGGCTCCTTCGCGCGCGGCGACGAGGACGCTAGCTCCGACGTTGATCTTCTCGTGTCGCTCACTGACGGTCAGCCGCGGGCGAACTCCACAGACACGCCTGGCGCGGCTCTTCCAGACCATCAACAAGCACCGCAAGGCGCTCGACCGCGCAATCGAACAAGACTTCGACGGCACCCTCGGTCCTGCCGAATGGAGGCGCGCCGTCGAGTCCGCAGAGCCGCAAGACGCGAACCGCACGATGGTCGTCACCGGCGACTGTTTGGCGCTGCACAATGCCTACGTCGAGATTCTGAAGGCGAGCGCCGACGTGGCCTCGGTACGTACTCTGCGTCGCCAGCGCTTGCGATCAACTGCAGCGAGCGTGTACGGACTGCGCAACGGCCCGGAAGGTCGGGCGCGATTGATCAAAATGATCAGGTTCCGCCGAGCCAAGCACTGCCATGGTCTTGCGGCAAGTTTCGAAGAAGTAGTCAATGCGCTCGCTGCCTTCAGCATCAAAGACCCACATCCATGAAACGATCCCGCTGAGGTCGCCTGGACCGTAGTAGATCTCCCGGTAGCCGGCGGCCCTTTCAAGATCTGCGTGCACCGGTTGCGCATCTTGCTCGGGCGTTAGATGAGTTCGCTTGTGAGTATCGACCAGCAGATATTCTTTCTTCTCTCCTGGAGCCTGCCAACGGCTCTCGGTTTCGGAAGGTCGTCGGGCTTCAGTCTCAACCCGACTCCAGCCGGCCGGTATGTCGGCAGAGTAGTCAGCCGCGTCATAGGGCACAAGAGGCCCTGAAACCGCCGTGGTGATGGTCGCGCTTGCCGTAGACTGGTGCTCTGAAGTCAGCGTGTTCGTCAAGGTTGATCGAGGCGCTTCCGAAGTGGAATCGACCGTGCTCCGCGCAGACACTGAGCCAGACGTGGATGAGCCGTTTGCGCGCAGCGACAAGCGCGCTGCGGGTTCGGACCCATGGAGCGCAGCGTAAAGCCCGGCGCCAGCGGTGATCAGTGCGGCGATTGCCGCAAGAATGCCCGGCAATGTCGTCCAAAAGCTGGGTTTTGAGTCTGGCGTGTCAGGCACTGGCGCCAACTTGCATCTCGGGACGGTTCATTCGAATCTGCGCCTTCAGCAAGGACGAGGCCGCTCGTCAGTACACCAGCACCGATTTGATCGTCTTGCCCGCGTGTCTCATGCTCACGACCAACTCGCCCGCTACCGCGTGATCCCGAGCGTGGACGAGGCGCCTCCTGCCGGTGTTTGTCATGAGGAGGCGCACGGTCATGCGTTTGCCGCTGGCGATCGAGAGCTTCCCTCTGGCGAGCACGATCGCCTTGCCACGCGAGATCCGCTGGCCGTGACGGTCCCGCCGCGTTGTGCTTCTCGTGAGCAGCTTGATCGATCCCACACACGCGACGGCACGACATTCGACGGGCACCTCTATCCAAGCTCCTGATGCTCGCAGTCGAGAGGCTCTCCCGGCACTGATGATGAGGATGGGTCGGACATGGCGAGGGATGGCTGATGACACAGCTGCCCTTGATGATGTTGTTGAGCCAGTGGTATTTGGTGCGCTTGATCCGAAGGGAATGCTCACGCCCGCGCTGGTGGCGCTGGCCTGCCCTGCGATGTTGCTCGCCGTAACGGTGCACGCAAGCGTGTGGCCTTGATCGGCCGCTTGGACGAGATGCGTCGCTTCGTTTGTGTTGATGCTCTGGCTGTCGCGACTCCACGCATAGACGAACGTGGGTTTCGGCGTACCAGCCCACGACCCCGTTTGGCAGTACAGGGTCTGTCCTACCTGCGTACCGCCGGACACGGCCGGTGGGCTGAGAACCGATGGGGCGACGCTTTCTGTGCCAATCAGTACGTTGCCGTAGTGATCCATCACAGCGCAAAACGACGATGAGCCGCAGGACACCGATTCCAGGCCGGTTATGCCGTCGATGCTCGACTTCTTCCACGTGCCGCTCGTGTAAGTGACGACATTCCCGAAATCATCCGCAACGACGCAAAACGACGCAGTCCGGCACGATATCGAGCTCAACATCGCATTATCGACGCTCACGGGCGCATTCCACGAACTGCCGTTGTAAGTAACGGCATTTCCGCCACTGTCAGCGACAACACAGAAAAATCGTGTTGCGCACGACACCTTGAGAAGCCCGCCACTCGGATCGATCATGACCGGTGCGGTCCATTCACTGCCGTTGAACGCAAATGCTCTCTCGCCGAACTCGCCCGCGACGCAGAACGTCGCTGAAACGCACGACACGGACGCGAGCGTGTAGATCTGGTCCACCTTGTGGGGAGCGCTCCATGAGCCGCCGTTGAAGTTCAACACGTTTCCGAGGTTGTCCACCGCCTCACAGAACGACGCGGAGACACACGACACCGACCTGAGTTCCGCGATTCCATCGATGTCGACCGGAGTGCTCCACGAGATACCATCGTATGTCAACGCGCGGCCTTCTTGATCGACCGCGGCGCAGAACGACATGGAAGGGCACGAGACGGAAGACAGCGAGCTGAATCCATCGATACGGGTCGGTTCGCTCCAAGAGCTGCCGTTGAACGTCAAAGCTCGACCCGTGGCGTCCACCGCAACGCAGAACGATGCTGACGCGCACGACAACTGGTCGACTCCTCCGCCCAATACTGCAGGCGGACTCCACAAGCTGCCGTTGAACGTCGCCGCGCTGGAGATGCCGCCGCTCACCGCCGCGCAGAACGACGGGGACGCGCACGATACATAAGTGCGCCAGCTCGCCCGTCCGAAGATGCTCGCGGGTGCGCTCCATCCGCTTCCGTCATAGACGAACGCCTGTCCCTTCTCATCGACCGCAACACAGTACGACGACGAGGCACAGGACACCGACGTTGTGTCGCCGGTCTCGATGCTCGACGGCGCACTCCACGAGCCATCGGTTAGCTTCAACGCGTTGGCGTAAATGTCGGTTGCCATGCAAAACGACGTCGATGAGCATGACACAGACGAAAGCGCGTTCCCACCGTCGATGTCGACCGGCGCGCTCCACGAGCTTCCGTTGAACGTCAAAGCATTGCCCTTTTCGTCCACCGCTACGCAGAACGACGCGGATGCGCACGACACCGAAGTGAGCACATTCGCTCCGTCCACATCGGCGGACGCGCTCCACGAGCTGCCATTGAAGGTCAAGGCGCGCCCTTCAGTGCCGACGGCCATGCAAAACGAAGCGGAGACGCAGGACAGCGAGCGGCTATAAGCCCCCGCATATACCCACGCGCTCCACCCGCTGCCGTTATAAACGACCGCACCCCCACTGCTATCGGTCGCCACGCAAAACGACGAGGAGGCGCACGAGACGGTGTCGAGCGACACAGGCCACGGAAACCACGGATCGCCCTTGTCGATCCTCGCAGGCGTGCTCCACGACCCATTGGCGTAGGTCGCCTCGTCCCCGTAATCGTCCACTGCTACGCAGAACGAACTGGACGGGCATGACACCGCAGTCGCATAAAACGAGGGATCGATACGGGCAGGGGCAGACCACCACAATGGGGCCGCCACGGCCTGGCCAGCGTGAGCAAAGACAACGGAAAGCGAGACGACGATCCCAAGCAGGAGGAACACCCGCCGGCGCTCGCGGGACACGCTGCCACTGCCAATAGACCCGGCCCAGGCCATCAAAGCCACCCCCTTTCAGACCGCCGCCCCCTAGATCAGCGCCGAGTCTCGTGTCAGGTCATGGCATTGTACTGATATTCAGGCGCCACTATGCGACCGACGGGTGATAGCGGACCCTCTACTACATGTCGGTAGAGCAGGCGGTCGACTTGGTCGACTGTCGCCTCATGAGAGAGCGCAGCGAGGATGAAGCTCTGGACCGTCGTCTCGACGTCGACCGCTGGCATTCCACGCGCCTCCCTGTCGTTGCATTCGCTTGTTTACATAGCCACACATGCAGCTCGGGTCGCGGGGCAGATCAAGTCGTCCTTCGATGGCCGGCTGGGCGCCTTCTTCGTGCTCAGGCCGCGATCTGATGGCGGCAGGGGCTCGGCATCGGGTGGTCGTCAGCGAGACCGCGACCCCTGGCTTCGTCTCCCGCATGACCCAGCAGCACCTCCCCCGTCTGCTGCGCGACTTCTATTGCCAAGGGCTTGTGCCGACGTTCGTGCCGCCGACGGCTCTGGCCGACCTAACAGAGATGGCGCGCTATCTCAAAGCATGTCGATTTGCAGCGCTTTTTTGATGGCGAGACCCAGATTCGAACTGGGGACACCACGATTTTCAGTCGTGTGCTCTACCAACTGAGCTATCTCGCCGCGACGCCTGATGCTAGCGCCTCGCAGTCGCAGCGGACCCGAAGCTCGTGCGGGCCGCGGCGCGCCCCTCAGGCCCGCTCGACCGCCTGCGCCTTCTCCGCCTCGAATTCGGCGACGAGCGCCTCGTAGGTGAGCCGCAGGCCCTCCTCGATGCCGACCTGGGCGCGCCATCCGAGCTCGCGCTGCGCGAGGCTGACGTCGAGCCTGCTGCGCTGCAGCTCGCCTGGGCGCAGGTCGGCGAGCTCCGGCTCGACGTCGCTGCCGGAGATCCGCTGCAGCTGCCGCCAGAGCGTCGCGACGTCGGTCTCGACGGAGGTCGCGACGTTGAAGGTGCCCCTCCGTCCGCGGCAGGCGATCAGCGCCCTTACGACGTCCTCGACGTAGACGTAGTCCCGCGTCGGCCTGCCATGCCCGTAGATCTTCGGCGGCCTGCCCTCGTAGATGCAGCCGGAGAAGATCGCGACGACGCCCGCCTCGCCGTGGGGGCTCTGCCGCGGACCGTAGACGTTTCCGAGCCTGCAGACCGCGTTCGGCAGGCCCGAGGACAGCGACCAGGTGTTGACATAGGCCTCTCCCGCCCACTTCGATGCGCCATAGGGGGCGAGCGGCGCGGGGATCCGGCTCTCCGGCGTCGGCAGCGGCGCCTCGTCGCCGTAGAGGGCGCCGCCCGTCGAGGTGAAGACGACCGGGGCCTTCGCCGCGACCGCCGCGTCGAGCACGTTGAGCGTGCCCGCGACGTTGACCTGAAGGTCCCTGAGGGGGTCCTTGACCGACGCGGTGACGCTCGCCTGGGCGGCGAGATGGAAGACGACGTCAGGCGCCGCCTCCGAGACCGCTTCGAGCAGCGCGCGACGGTCGACGATGTCGATCTGAAGCAGCCTCGCCTCACTCGCGACCCTGCTCGCCCTGCCCGCGGAGAGATCGTCGATCACCGTCACCTGATATCCCTCCCCGACCAGGGCGTCGACGAGGTGCGAGCCGACGAAGCCCGCGCCGCCGGTGACGATCGCGCTCCCTGTCATCGCCTGCAATCTACCGTGAGCTCAGGATGCAGGGCGGAGACATCGATGAGCTCAGGATGAGGGACGGCGACATCGCCGCGCGGGGCGGGGATGTCGCGGCGCTCGGCGGTGCGGCCTCGATGCAAGGCGACGTCGCCGCGCACGGCTCGCCCTCCGATCAGGCGCTCAACCAAGACTGCCCTCGCGCGTCTGCAGCAGCCGCTCGACGGTCGGCACCGCTTCGTCGACGCGCGCGAGGAAGCGCACGTCTCCGCGTTCCTGGAGACGCGGCGCGATCGCCTCGCCGCCGAGCAGGATCGGAATCGAGGGATCGCGTTCGCGCAGCTGCTCGACTAGCAGCTCGACCGCGGCGGCGGCTTCGGCGGCGTTCGCCCCAAGCACGAGCACCTGCGGCGCCTCGCTCGCGATCGTCGCCTGCAGCTGCTCGAGCCGAAGCTCGAGGTCGAGCGTCGTCTGGAAGCCCGCCGCCGCGAGCTGGTCGTGGACCATCTGCAGCGAGAGCGTCGGGTCGTCGTCCTGCAGGCCCGCGACGAGCACACGCTCGCGATCGGACGGGGCGTGCCTCAGCATGTACCGGTGCATCGTCGCGAGGATCCGCCTGCTGATGCCGGTCGCGAGCCGCCGTGATCCCGCGTCGATCGTTCCCTGCTGCGAAAGCTCGCCGATCCGCCGCAGCGCCGCGCCGATCACCTCCTCGTGCAGCAGGGCGGGCGGTATCTCGTCCTCGATCGCCTGCGCGATCACGCCCTCGGCCGTCTCGGCGTCGCCACGTTCGATCGCGGCGGCATAGCGCTCGAAGACCTCGCCGACGAGCTCCTGGGGCTCGGCTTCGGGTCGCGCGCGCGCCTGCGGGCCGGTCTTGCCGAGAACTTCGAGGAACGCGTCGAGCATGGCTGGATCGAAGTGGCGTCCGCGCTCGGCGACCATCATCTCGATCGCCTCCTGCATCGAGAAGGCGCCGCGGTAGACGCGATCGGAGGTGAGGGCGTCGAAGACGTCCGCGATCGCGACGACCCTGCCCTCGATCGGTATGTCCTCGCCCGAGAGGCCGCGGGGATAGCCGCTGCCGTCCCACTTCTCGTGGTGGCTGAGCGCGATCGAGGCGGCGAGGTCGAGGATCGAGGACGAGGAGCCTCGCAGGAGCCTGTAGCCCTCCTCCGTGTGGGTCTCGACGATCGAGCGCTCCTGCTCGGTGAGCGGCCCAGGCTTCAGCAGGATCGCGTCCGGGATCGCGACCTTGCCGACGTCGTGCAGCGGCGCGGCGTGGCTGATCCGCTCGCAGAACTCGGCGTCCATGCCAAGCTGGGCGCAGAGCAGCGCGGAGAAGCGGCCGATGCGCTCGATGTGGGCGCCCGTGTCCTCGTCCCTGAACTCGACCGCCATCGAGAGCCGCCGCACGGTCTCGGCCTGCGCGATCTCGAGCTCGGAGAGAGCCCGCTTCAGGTCGCTCGTCCTGCTCTCGATCTCGCCTCTGAGGCGCGCCCTGCGCCGCTCGCCGAGCAGCCAGGCGAGCGCCCCCGAGAGACCCGCGAGCAGCAGCGCGGCGGCAGCCGTGACAGGAGCGGAAGGCCTCGAGACGAGCACGGCGATCGTGGCGAGGACCGCGACCGCTCCGGTCGGCGGTCCCCAGCGCAGCGCGATGCGAAGGCCGCGGGGCGTCGCCTCAGAGGCCTGAGCCGTCGCGTCTCGGCGAGGCGTCGCGTTTCGATCGCGGGCGCGCCTTGGAGGTCGGCGGCCGCGAGGATCGCCGTTGCTGCGAGGATCGCGGCTCCCGCCGGCGTCGCCCGATCCGCCGCTCGCACGCAGCCTCTCGAGCCACCGCCGGCCGTGGGACGGGCGCGCGTTGGAGTCGCCACGATCGGCCCCCTTCGAGCGAGCTCGGCTCACCTCGTTCGCGCCTCTCCTGTGCCGCGATCGCTCGCGATCCGCGGAGCTCTCCGGCGCGCCGAGGAGCAGGCGCAGCAGCCGACCTGCCGCCGGTCTGCGCCGCAGCGGCCTGCTGTGAACCAACTCGCTCAGTTGGGGCGCTGACAATCTCCGTCCTTGTTCTCGCTCCTGCCGTCCGGGCTGGCGAGGGCCCTCGCGACGGGCGCCTCGCCTCCTTCATGCGCTGTACGCGCCGCCCGTCGGCGGAGCGCACAGCACCAGCGCTTCGATCGACAGATCTGCGGAAAACTTGAGTCTCGCACCCCATGATCCGAGGGTTCGGATAGCATCGCAGCCCATGCACACCCGCAAGTTGCACATCACGCTCGCAGTCGCGATATCGATGGCCGCAGCGCTTGCAGGCTGCGGCGGATCTTCGAACAATGGAGTCGAATCGAAGAGTCCGAAGCAGATCGTCGACGCCGCCCAGAAAGCGGCCGAAGGCGCGAAGTCAGTCCACGTCACCGGCCTCGTCAACACGACGGGAGGGAAGCTTTCCCTCGACCTGCACCTCGTGCGGGGCACGGGCGCGAAGGGCTCGATCTCGCAGGGCCCGCTCAGCTTCCAGCTCGTCCAGGTCGGCGGGAGCGTCTACATCAACGGCGGAGCGGCCTTCTACGAACACTTCGCCGGAAGCGAAGCGGCGCGGCTGCTGAAGGGCAAGTGGCTGAAGGCGCCGGCGAGCACCGCACAGTTCGCCTCGCTGACGAGCCTCGCGAACATGCACAGGCTGTTCACGTCCGCGCTGGGCCCGCTCGCGACGTTCTCGAAGGGCGGCACGTCGACGGTCAACGGGCAGAAAGTCGTCGCGGTGAAGGACAACTTCAAGGGCGGCTACCTGTACGTCGCGACGACCGGCAAGCCCTACCCAGTCCAGATCTCCAGGTCGGGCACGAGCGGCGGCAAGGTCGACTTCGGGGAATGGGACGCGCCCGTCTCGATCACGGCGCCCTCGAACGCGATCGACATCTCGAAGCTGAAGGCCGGCGCTAGATAGATAGGGACCGCAAGGGCCCCAGCGCTGCCGCGTGGGGCCCTTGCGGAGTTGCGGATCGGGACCGAGATCCGCCTCGTACTCCGCGCGTCAGAGGGCCATAGCCCAGCGCTCGAGCCTTTGCGTCCGTCAAAGGACCTGAGCGCCGCATGCGGGCCCTTCGCGTCAGTCAGGCGGTCACCGTGACGTAGCCGTGCATGTAGTCGGTGTGGCCCATCGCCCACGGGTCGCAGGGATAGATGCAGAACCATTCGTAGCGGCCCGACCGCTTCGGGGCGACGAAGCTGAAGGTCGTCTTGCGCGGCGCCTTCGGCGATCCACCGGGCAGCGTCACGTCGAGACCCATCGTCGGCGCGGTGAACGAGTGATCGCCTTCGTCGTAGTTGTAAACGGTGACGTTCACCTGCTGGCCGGGTCTTGCCGTGAGGCGCGCCGGCAGGAAGGCGTCGTGCCATTCGCCTTCGGGTCCCTTGCGCGCATGCTCTTCGTCTGACTTGACGATCATCGTCACGTCCTTCGCCGGCGTCGCCGCGGCTGCGTTCCTTTCGGCGGCGGCAAGGGGCATCGTCGTAGCGACGTAGGTCTGCCCCGCTGCGCCGTGCATCGAAGACCGCGGCGCCGTCCCACCGCAGCCGGCGAGCGTCGCGGCCGCCGCGACCGTCGCAGTCCCAAACGCGATCTTCGTAATCGGAGGCTTCATCGTGATGCTCCTTCTCGGTCCCTTGTCCCGCTTCCGGTCTCGCTCCCGCTCGACCTCGGGCATGAGAGGAGCATCGCGCCCGAGACGCTCGCCTCACAGGATGCAGCTCCACATCCCGGCGGCGAATGCGCCGCATCGTCTGAGGCGGCTATCCCGCATCAGACGCTCGGCTATGCCGCACGCTCAGCACGGCCTCGCCACGTCGGCGTCAGAGCGCGAGCGCGACGTAGCGCGTCTCGAGGTACTCGTCGATGCCCTCGAAGCCGCCCTCGCGACCGAAGCCGGACTGCTTCACGCCCCCGAACGGGGCCGCGGGGTTGGAGACGATGCCCTGGTTGAGGCCGACCATCCCGAACTCGATCGCCTCGCTCACGCGGAACGCCCGCGGGAGGTCTCTCGTATAGAGGTAGGCGACGAGCCCGTACTGCGTCGCGTTCGCGAGCGTGACCGCCTCGCGCTCGTCGGAGAAGGTGCTGATCGGGGCGACCGGGCCGAAGATCTCCTCGCGCACCGCGCGCGCCTGCGGCGGCACCTCGCTCAGGACGGTCGGCTGATAGAACCAGCCGCGGCCGTCGATCGGGGCGCCGCCCGTCAGCACCTTCGCGCCGCGGCGGACGGCGTCCTGCACGAGCTCCTGCACCTTCTCGCGCGCGTCCGCGTCGATCAGCGGGCCGACCTGCGCGTCCGGGTCGGTGCCGCGCCCGACGCGCTGAGCGGCGATCCGCTCGGTCAGCCGACGCGAGAACTCCTCTGCGACCGGCTGCGCTACGAGGAAGCGGTTCGCGGCGGTGCACGCCTCGCCGACGTTTCGCATCTTCGCGACGAGGGCGCCCTCGATCGCGGCGTCGAGGTCCGCATCCTCGAAGACGATGAACGGCGCATTGCCGCCAAGCTCCATCGAGACCCGCAGCACCTGCTCCGCGGACTGCTCGATCAGGCGCCGTCCGACCTCGGTCGAGCCCGTGAAGGAGACCTTCCTCGTGCGCGGATCCTTCAGCAGCGGCTCGATCACCGACCCCGCGCTGCTCGATGTGATCACGTTCAGCACCCCGTCCGGCAGCCCCGCCTCCTGCAGGATCTGCGCGAGCGCGAGCATCGAGAGCGGCGTCTGCTTCGCCGGCTTGACGACCATCGTGCAGCCGGCCGCGACCGCGGGCGCGATCTTGCGCGCGCCCATCGCCGCGGGGAAGTTCCAGGGCGTGACGAAAACGCACGGCCCGACTGGGCGCCGCATCGTGATGATGCGGCCGCTGCCGGTCGTGTTCACCATGTAGCGGCCGTGGATGCGGACCGCCTCCTCGGAGAACCAGCGGAAGAACTCCGCCGCGTAGGCGATCTCCGCGCGCGACTCCGCGATCGCCTTGCCCATCTCGAGCGTCATCAGCAGCGACAGCCGCTCGCGCTCGGCGCTCAGCCGCTCGTAGACGCGCCGCAGGATCTCTCCGCGCTCGCGCGGCGGATGCTCCGCCCAGGCCGCCTGCGCCTCCGCCGCCGCCGCGAGCGCCGCGAGCGCGTCCTCGGGGCGCGCGTCCGCGACCTCCGCGATCGTCCGCTCGGTCGCCGGGTCTTCGACCGCGAGCGTGCCGCCGCCCGTAGCCGGACGCCACGTGCCCCCGATCAGCAGGTCCTTGCGAACCCCCTCGAGTGCCGCGCTCTCTGCCATCTCGACGGTCGCCATCGCTCGAAACTCACGCCCTCAGCGCCTGTTGCATCGCTCATAGGCATACCCGTTCGAGCCGATCGAGAGCGGGTCGAGCGCCATGAGGCCAAGGTACCACCCCACATCGAGACTCCTCACATCGAGGCGGCTGTATATGCCGGCCATGCATCTCGCCGGGCTGCTCATGGCGGCGCTCGCGCTGTCGATCGCCTTGCCCGCGGGCGCGGATGCGCGCCGCAGCGCAAGGCGCCACGAACCGGTGCTCCTGATCGAAGGCGCCGGCGACGGCCACGGCGTCGGCATGAGCCAGTGGGGAGCGCTCGGATTCGCTCAGCACGGCTGGAGCTGCGACTCGATCCTCACCCACTACTACGAGGGCACCTCGATCGGCCAGGTCTCGAACAGGCGGATCGTGAAGGTGCTCGTGAGAGGGAGGGTGAGGAAGGTCCCGATCGAAGCCTACGTGCGCGGGGTCGTCGCGGCCGAGATGCCGGCGAGCTGGCCGCAGGCGGCGCTCGAAGCGCAGGCGATCGCGAGCAGGACGTACGCGATCACCGACGATGCCGGCGGCGCGAGGTTCGACGTCTACGCCGACACGCGCTCACAGGTCTATCTCGGCAAGGCCGCCGAAACGCCCGCCTCGAACGCGGCTGTGAAGGCGACCGCGGGCAAGGTCCTCACCTACGAAGGCAAGCCTGCGATCACGTTCTTCTTCGCGAGCTCCGGCGGCAGGACCGAGAGCGTCCAGAACTCGTTCATCGGCGCGGCCCCGGAGCCGTGGCTGAAAGGAGTCCCCGACCCCTACGACGGCGGCCCGCTGCACCGCTGGACCGTGAAGCTGACCTTCGCGGAAGCCGCGAACCGCCTGAAGGGGCTGTTCAGCGGCGCCTTCAAGGGCGTCGAGGTCGTGAGGCGCGGCTACTCGCCGCGGATCGTGCTCGCCTACGTGCTCGGCTCGAAGGGCAACGGCGAAGTGAGCGGCCCCGAACTCGCCGCCCGCCTCGGGCTCTACGACAGCTGGGCGTACTTC
>JBAIYK010000123.1:0-34995 GCA_037915935.1 Solirubrobacterales bacterium
CCACGAGCAGCATCACACCCAAACCCCGCCCATCACCACCGACACCGAGGAAGCAATCGCCGCATAACATCCACCCCAGCGGAGCTACGCCCCAAGCAATTTCACCCGGAACCTGAGACGCGACCCGTCGCTTCGTCGACGACCGTACGTGCCCAAGAGATCGACGCCCCCGCCAACCGCATCGCCTGCTCGCGATCGAGTGCAAGGGGGGCTTCGGATCCATAGCGCTCTGCGGGCGCGAACGGCGTGAGGTCTTCGATTCCATCGAGCGTATCCGGCAGCTCGATCCCCGCGTTCTTGGCGACATCCCTGAGATGTTCGAGGTCGTGAGTGAATGGGAACTCGACGGCGTTGGCCGCGAGCGCCGCCTTGATCGCCTTCTCGACGGCTTGCTGCGCAAGGTTGCCGATCCCGGCGTCTGTCACGCCCTCGACTGGGCAGCACAGATCTCGCCATCAGCTCGTCGTTCTCCGCGGCGCCAAGCAGCCGGCGCGCGAGGTCGACGGGCGTCGCCATCAGGCGACGAGCTCCCTGCCCTCGTCCAGCGCTGCGTTGATCACGGTGCCATACACATCGCGCCACTCGCGGACGCTCTCCTCGCTGACGACGATGACGTCAGCCGGAACGAGCATCCCGCGCAGCGTCCGGCGTAGCCGGACCGACTCGCGAGCCGCGTTCTCGACGACCGGCTCGATCACAAGAAGGTCGAGATCGCTGTGCTCACCCGCTTCTCCCCGTGCGCGGGATCCGAACAGGATCACGCGAGCTCCGGCCGGCACAGCCTGCAGCAGCCGTCTCCCGGCCTCCTCGATCACGGCCTCGTCGATCACGTGGCGCTCCGATGTCAAGTGGAAAAACAAAAGCGACCGCCCCGAAGGGCGGTCGCTGATGTCTGAAAGAGGTAGCGGGGGCGGGATTCGAACCCGCGACCTTCGGGTTATGAGCCCGACGAGCTACCAGACTGCTCCACCCCGCGGCGGACCTCAAAGTGTAGCAAGCCGCAGCGCTCGCGTAGGCGCCCCAGCGCCGGCGCCGCGCACCTCTTCAGGCGGGTGCCGCCGCGAAGCGCAGGCCGCAAACGCCACCGTCCAGCTCCCGTCCCCGGCGCCCCTCTACGATCCCGCTCCATGCGCGTAGCGGTCGTAGACATCGGAACGAATTCGACGAGGCTCCTAATCGCCGACGTCGATCCAGACACGCCCACCGACGCCGGCGCCGTCACGCAGCTCGAGCGCCGCTCAGTCGTCACCCGCCTCGGCGACGGCGTGGACGCCGGCGGCAGGCTCTCCCAGCAGGCGGCCGACCGCACGCTAGCGGTCCTCCGCGACTACGCCGACGCAATCAAGAGCCGTTGCTGCGAGCGCAACCTAGCGGTCCTCACCTCCGCCGTCAGGGACGCGAGCAACGGCGCCGAGCTCACCGACCAAGTCCGCGCGCTCGGCCTCGACGCAAGGGTCCTCACCGGCGACGAAGAGGCCCAGCTCACCTTCCTCGGCGCGATGAGCGACCGCGAGCAGAGCGCGAAGCCGACCGTCGTCATCGACGTCGGCGGAGGCTCGACCGAGTTCGTCGTCGGCCACGACCACACGCCGACGTTCCACACCTCCCTTCAGGCCGGCGTAGTGCGGATGAGCGAGCGCCACATCAGCGCCGACCCTCCCACGCAGGCGGAGCTGGACGCGCTACGGGCGGACGTGAGGCGCATCTTCGAGGACGGGCTGCCAGTGCAGAGCCGCGCCGCGGTGAAGCAGGGCATCGCCGTCGCCGGCACCGCGACCTCGGCCGCCGCGATCGACCAGCAGCTCGACCCCTACGACCCGCGGAAGGTCCACGGCTATCCGCTGCCACAAAGGACCGTCGAATCGCTGCTCAACCGCCTCGCGGCGATGGACGAAGGGCAGCGCCGGCGCGTCACCGGCCTGCACCCCGATCGCGCCCCGACGATCGTCGCGGGCATGATCCTGCTCGCCGAGGCGATGGGCGCCTTCGGCCTCGATCAGGTCGAGGTCTCAGAGCACGACATCCTCCGCGGCGGCGCCCTGAAGCTCGCGGGCCTCGACTGAGGCGCGTCGCAAGGGCCACGCTCACTAATGCCAGGCGACGAACCGGCGTGCGATGATCGCCGCCGCCGCCCGGCGCCCAGCTCAGGCGAGGTTCGACCTCCGCGGATATACGACGTCAGGGTCCGTCAGCACGTTGACGAGCGCGGGCCTGCCCGCCTCGAACGCGCGCGAAAGCGCGGGCTTCACGTCCTCAGGCCGCTCGACGAGCTCGCCGTGACAGCCGAGCGCCTGCACGACGAGGTCATAGCGGGTGCCTGGGCGCAGCTCCGCGGCGACGGAGTAGCCGTAGACGAACTCCATCGGGTGCTTCTCGAGCGCCCAGATGCCGTTGTTGCCCATCACCGCGACGACGTTGACGCCGTGCCTTGCGAGCGTGTCGAACTCCATCCCCGCGAACCCGAACGCGCCGTCGCCGAGCAGCAGCACGACCTGGCGCTGCGGGTGCGCGAGCTTCGCCGCGAGCGCATAGCCAGGCCCGGTGCCGAGGCAGCCGAAGGGCCCCGGGTCGAGCCAGCAGCCGGGCTCGTAGCTGTCGATCACCCTGCCGGCGTAGGAGACGAAGTCGCCGCCGTCGCCGATGATGATCGCGTCCTTGTCGATCACCTCCTGCAGCTCCCTGTAGAGCCGCATCGGGTGCAGCGGCGCGCGGGGGTCGTCGAGCTCGGCCCGCTCGGCCTGCCGGCGCTCGGTCTCGGCCGCGCGCAGCTCGCCGATCCACGCCTCGCTGGCCAGCGCCGCGCCGCCCGCCGCGGCGGCGAGGTCGCTCAGCGCCTGGTCGAGGTCGCCGTACAGCTCGGCGGCGACCGCCCTTGGGTGGGCGCGCTCAGGCTCGGCGGAGTCGATCACGACGATCTCCGTGTCCTGCCCGAAGGCGGCGCCGAAGGCGAGCCTGAAGTCCATCGGCACGCCGATTACGAGCGCGACGTCCGCCCCCTGCAGGCCGGCGCCGCGCGCCCGCGAGAAGAACAGCTCGTGGTCGGCGGGCACGCAGCCGCGCGCGAGGCCGTTGAGGAAGACGGGGATCCTGAGAGTCTCGACGAGCTGCATCAGCGCCCGCTCGCCGTGGCCCCAGTAGAGGTCGGTGCCGGCCATGACGACGGGGCGCTGCGCCTGCGAAAGCAGCGCCCCGGCGCGCTCGATCGCGGCGCCGTCGGCGGCCGCCGCGGCAGGGCTTCGGGCCTGCACCGCCTCCTCCGGCGCCTCGCTGAAGACGTGGTCGAGCGGGAAGTCGACGAACGCCGGTCCGCCGTGGGGCGTGAGTGCGGCGAGGATCGCGTCCTCGAGCAGCTGCGGGATCTCCGCCGCGCCGTCCGCCGTCGCCGCGGACCTGCAAAGCGGCCGCAGGAACGGCACGTGGTCGATCTCCTGCAGCGAGCCCTGACCCCAGCGCAGCGCCGGCGCCCTGCCGCCGAGCACGAGCAGCGGCGAGTGGTTCGCCTGGGCGCTCGCGACCGCGCTGAGGCCGTTCGTCACGCCAGGGCCGGCGGTGAGCGCGCAGATTCCGATCTGCCTCGTCACCTTCGCCCAGCCCTCGGCCGCGAACGCGGCCGTCTGCTCGTGGCGGACGTCGACGATCTCGATCCCCTCCGCCCTGCAGCCGTCGAAGATCGAGAAGAGGTGCCCGCCGGAGAGCGTGAAGAGCCTGCTGACGCCGTGCGCCTTCAGGCGCCGTGCGACCAGCCGCCCGCCGTGGAAGCCGACCGCGGGGGCGACGCTGTCAGGACCCGTTGCAGAGGACATCGCGGCCCGCGACTCTAGCGAAGGACGCGCGGCCAGCCGCTCTTGACAGCGCCGCAGACGACTGTCGCGGCGGCCGGACGATGCCCAGGGTGGGAGTCGAACCCACAAGCCCTCGCAGGGCGGCAGATTTTAAGTCTGCTGACTTTGCCTTCTTTGTCCACCTGGGCGGGCGGATCGTACCGGCGAGCGCCGGATAGAAACATTTGAAAGGACATGATGACGCGTCATCCGCCCCAGCCACGGTCCCGCGCCCGCGGCGGCTGTTCGAGCGGCGACGGCCTTCCGGTCAGAACGCCGGATGTGCGGCGCCGTCTCCGCTCGCGCCGGTGGCGCCAGCGCCACGCAACTTTGGCCGCTGCTACGGTGTCTGAGGGCTGGACGACCCGAGCAGAGAGGCGATATGGAGGTCTCAGCACTCAAGCCGGCAGCCTTGCCCGCCCTGCGCGGCCCCTCCGCGCTGCTGCGCCTGCAGTCCGACGAGCGCCTGATCGCGCTCACCCGCCGCGGCGAGCACGCCGCCTTCGAGACGCTCTTCTCCCGCTACCACGCGCGCCTGCTCGCCTTCTGCAGGCACATGCTCTCCTCGCGAGAGGACGCCGAGGACGTGCTGCAGGAGGTCTTCACCGCGGCCTTCAACGCGATCCTCGCCGACGAGCGCGAGATCAACGTGCGTCCGTGGCTCTACCGGATCGCCCGCAACCGCTCGCTCAACCACCTGCGGCGGGCGTCCGCGATCGGGGTCGACTCGATGGACGTGCACTTCGCCGAGGGGGGCATCTCGACCGGCGAGAAGGTGCTGCGGCGCGAGAGCTTCAGGCAGCTGATCGCCGACGTCCAGCAGCTGCCCGAGACCCAGCGCACCGCGCTGCTGCTGCGCGAGATCGACGCGCTCTCCTACGACCAGATCGCCGAGGCGATGGAGACGACGATCCCATCGGTGAAGTCGCTGCTCGTGCGCGCGCGGATCTCGCTCGCGGAGGCAGCCGAGGCGAGGCAGCTCAGCTGCGAGCAGGTGCGCGAGCAGCTCGGCGAGGTTGCGGAGGGCCTGCGCAAGCTCGACGCCCCCGCGAGACGGCACGTGCGCAGCTGCGAGCGCTGCAGGAACTTCCGCAAGCAGCTGAAGAGCAACAACGTCGCGCTCGCGGCGGTGATGCCGGTCGGCGTCATGCTCGTGCTGAAGAAGCTGCTGACGAGCAAGCTCGGCGCGAGCGCCGGCCACGTCGCGGGCGGCTCGGCCGCCGGGGCGGCCGCCAGCGGAAGCGGTGCGGCGGGCGGACTTGCGACCGCGGGCGTCGGCGCGATCGCGACGAAGGCCGTCGCGGGGCTCGCCGCCGCCGCGCTCGTGACGGCCGGCGCGGTCGAGGCCGGCCGCTCGACCCCGCGCCGCCGGCCTCCGAGCGCGAGCGCGGCCGTTGCAAGTCCCGCGGCGATCGCGGCCGCTCCCCCGGCCCCGGTCGTGCTGCGCGCGGTCGCACAGCCGGCGAGCTCGCAGCGGGGCGCGGTCGCCGTGAGCGCGCATGGGAAGGCTCATCGCCACGGCGCCGTCTCGAAGCAGGCGCACGACGCGACCACCGCGAAGGTCGCCTCCCAGACGGCGACGACGAGCTCCTCGACAGCGACCGAAAGCACGACGAGCCTCGCGAGTACCGCGACCGACACGAGCGCGCAGACCGAAGGCGCGCCCGCGACGGAGGTCGTGACGGAATCGACGCAGCTGCCGAGCAGCAGCACGACCACGACGACCACGACGACGAGCACCGCGAGCGCCACGGCAAGCACGGCAAGCCCCCCGCCGGCGGCCCCCGCGACGACGACACCGGAACCGGCGTCGGTGCCGACGGCCGAATCTGGCGGAACCCCCGCCCCGCCCGCGAGCCCGGAAGGCGGCTGAGCGGCCGGCCTCAGCCGAGCCCGATCACCTTCAGGCGCCGCTGCAGCGCGTTCGCCGCGAACGCCCGCGTTTCGGAGACGCGCACCCCGAATATCTCGGCGTCCTCTTCGGACTCGTCGATCCACTTCGGCCGCAGCACCCCCTGCGCGGCGGGCGCGATCTCCGCGAGCGTGCGCTGGATCGCCTCCCGGTAGCGCTCGTCCTTCGCGACCATGTCCTTCAGGAAGCGCGCGCCGAAGGCGACGTGGCGGTGCTCGTCGCGGGCGACGTTCGTGAAGCCCTCGACGAAGGCGGGCAGCGTGCCGACGCGTTCGTTGTACTCGACGATGAAGTGCTGCCCGGTCAGCGCGAGCATGCCCTCGATCACCATGTGGTAGATCGTCACCGCCTCGACGAGCGCGACGGTGTCCGAGGGCTCCTGCGCGAGGCGCAGCACGCGTCTGTGCAGCATCTCGTCGAACAAAACGCCGAACTCGGGGTTGAGGTGCGCGCTCGTCTCCTGCAGGCGCCCGTGCAGCTCGCTCGCCTCAAGCACGCCGACCTCGGAGTAGAAGCGATCGAAGAAGGCGACGTGCCTCGCCTCGTCGGCGATCTGGGTGCAGAGGAAGATCCGCATGTCCTCGTCCGGGCAGGCCCACATCATCGGCCCGAGCTCTGCCGCGACGCGTTGCTCGCCGACGAAGAAGGAGCTCAGCCCGTACATCCGCGCATAGCGCTCGTCGGGCTCTATGCGCTCGTGCCAGTCGATCCGGTCCTCGCTGAAGTCGAGCTCCGCGACCGACCACTGCTGGCGCTCCCAGAGGCTGTAGAGCTCGCGGTAGCTCAGCAGCTCCGCGCTCGCCCGCTGGGAGGACTCCTGCAGGGCGGGATCGCTCGTCGCGCGGAAGTCCTCGCGCTCGTTGAGCGACGACGAGGATGCCTCCCGCTGCCCGAGCGCAGCGGAGACCTCCTCGGTGGCCTGCGGGGCCTCGGCGTCGGTCACGCGAGCCACACTACAGCAATCCTGGCTGGCTGGCCAATTCCCCTTGGCACACCGAGGGAGACACGTGAGCCGCATCCCAGCGCGGCGCCGGCGCGCGGCGGCGCGGGAGGCTCACTCCCCAAGCGAGAAGAGCGCCTCGAGGTCGTGTCTCGAGTAGGCGGCGAAGGCGACCATCGTCTGCGTGCGCACGACGCCTGGCAGCTTGCCGATCCCGCCGGTCACGACGTCCGCGAGCTGCTCGTGGTCGGGGACGCGCACGATCGCGACGAAGTCCCAGCTGCCCGTCACCGAGTAGGCCTCGGCGACGCCCTGGACGTCGGCGAGCTCGCCCCCGAGCGTCGAGAGCGAGTCCCGCTCGGCCTCGATCAGGACGATCGCGTGCGTCATGCCGTGCAACCGGCCGCGTTGGTCACGGCGTGAGGAGGATCGCGTTCGTCATGGCGTCGGGGATCGCGTGCGTCACGGCGTATGGCTCTCGCCGGGCGCGAGCACGATCACCTGCGTCGAGGTGGCCGCCTCCACCTCGGCCTTGAACGCCTGCGCGTCGGTCTCGATCGGCGGGAAGGTGTCGTAGTGGCAGGGGATCAGCTGTTTCGCGCCAACGAGGCGGGCCGCCTGCACCGCGTCGTGGCGGTCCATCGTGTAGTGCCCGCCGATGCACATCAGCGCGAGGTCGATCTGCTCGCGCCTGCCGACGAGCGAGAGGTCGGAGAAGAGGGCGGTGTCCCCGAGGTGGTAGATCACCTTGCCACCGAACCCGATCAGCAGCCCCGCGGGCGTGTTCACGGTCCCGCTCGGCGTCGTCGAGGTGTGCCAGGCGGGCACGAGCCGCGCCCAGCCCCAGTCGAACTGCACCGTGCCGCCGAGGTTCGGGTCGTGGACCTTCTCGGCGCCTGCGCCTTTGATCTCGTTCGCGAGCTCGACGATCGCGAGCACCTCCGCGTTCTCCCGCTTCGCGATCGAGACGGTGTCGCCGATGTGGTCGGCGTGGCCGTGGGTGAGCAGGATCGCGTCCGCCGTGACCTCGTCCGCGCTCGCGGCGGCCTTCGGATTGCCGGTGAGGAAGGGATCGATCAACACCGTCTTGCCGCCGTCTGTCAGCTCGAACGCGGCATGTCCAAGGAAGCGGACGTTCATGCGGGTGCTCCTCTCGCGCTGGTCGCAGGGTCTCGCGCTGCTCGAAGGCCACCGATGATAGGCGGCGACGGACGGTGCTGCGAGCAGCCGAGGCCAGATCGATCCCGGTCTCACCGGGCTGTCCGCGGACAGGGCGCCGCGAGCAGCAGACGCGCGCCGACCCAGAGCGCCCGCGGGCGGATCGCGGCCGCTCAGAGCTCGGAGGCGGAGCGGATGCGGCTCAGGCCGAGGCCGAAGACGAGCCCGAAGACGCCGCCGACGACGCCCGCGAGCCAGTTCGCCTCGGAGCGCGCGAACGGCATCGCGAGCAGCGCCGCCGCGATCGCCGCGGCGCCGAGCAGGTCTCCCTCGTACCACTCCCGGCGACGCGCGGAGCGCAGGTCCGGCGCCGCCCAAGCGGCGATCAGGCAGAGCGCGCCCGCGTTAGCGCCGCTCACCACCGGATAGGCGAACGCCGCCTCGGCGACGAGCGCCCCTGAGACGCCCGCGCCGAGGAACAGCGCGAGCACGACCGCCGGCCCATGCCGGCGCTCGAGCAGCCAGCCGAAGACGGCGACCGCGAGCAGCGCGACGAAGGCGTAGACGCCGCTTTCGTAGAGGAACTGGCTGCTGAGCAGCCGCCACCACTGTCCTTTCACGGGCCCTTCGAGCGACAGCTTCAGCGTAGAGACGAAGCCGCCGGAGGTGGCGACCCACACGCCGCAGGCGCACAGCACGAGCGCGATCGTCGCGTACGGGCGCGAGTCGATCCTCGCCCCGAGCAGGCCCGCAGGCCGGCGCATCCGCAGCAGCGGGCGGGCGCGCTTGGTCTTCGTCTCCCTCGCCCGCCGGGGCCGCTCTCGGGGCAGCTTCGGCGCCCGCCGCCGCAGCCGGTGGCCGCAGTAGGGGCACTCCGTGATGTAGGGGCTGACCTCCGAGCCGCACTGCCGGCAGACGATGAACAGGTCGGCGCCTGGGGACATCCTCTCGCCATTCTAGGCGCGGCATCTGCCTCGCGAGAGCCCTCGACCGGTAGAGTCTCACCCACCGTCACCGCCCACACGCCGCGCCGACGGCGGCCAAGTGCGCCCGGCAGCGGCAGCGACGTCAAAGGATTCGATCGATGCAACGCGGCTACGACAAAAAGCTCTACATCCTCGCCTTCGACCACCGAGGCTCCTTCCAGAAGAAGTTCTTCGGCATCGAAGGCTCTCCAGACCCTGAGCAGACCGCGGTGATCGCGGACGCGAAGCACCTCATCTTCGAGGGCATGCTGCAGGCGGTCGCCTCCGGAGCGAAGGCGCAGCTCACCGGAGTGCTCGTCGATGAGCAGTTCGGCGGCAGCGTGCCTCAGGAGGCGCGCGCGAAGGGCCTGAAGGTCGCGATGCCCGTCGAGCGTTCGGGGCAGAACGTCTTCGACTTCGAGTACGGCGAGGACTTCGGCGAGCACATCGAGCGCCACGACCCCGACTTCTCGAAGGTGCTCGTGCGCTACAACCCCGCGGGCGACAGGGCGGACAACGACGAGCAGCTCGCGAAGCTGAAGCGGCTCTCGGACTGGCTCACAGAGCGGGGGCGCAAGTTCCTGTTCGAGCTGCTCGTGCCCGCCGAGCAGGCTCAGCTGCAGCAGGTGAACGACGACGTCGACCGCTACGACGCAGAGCTTCGTCCCGAGCTGATGCGGCAGGCTATCGCCGAGATCCAGGACGCGGGCATCGAGGTCGACATCTGGAAGATCGAGGGGGTCGAGGAGCGCTCCGACTGCGAGATGCTCGTCGCCCAGGCTCGCAGCGGCGGCCGCGATGGCGTCAGCTGCGTCGTCCTCGGGCGTGGCGCCGACGACGCGAAGGTCGACCACTGGCTGCAGCAGGCCGCGCCGGTCGACGGCTTCGCCGGCTTCGCGATCGGCCGCTCGATCTGGTGGAACCCGCTCAAGGCCTACGTCGACGGCAAGATCGAACGGATCGCGGGCGCGCGTCAGATCGCGGAGAACTACCTTCGGTTCGTGAAGGTCTACGAGCGCGCCGAGGGCATGACGCGCGTCGGCTGAGGCACGCGGCGCACGCCGAGGCAGGCGATCTCAGGATGAAGATGAGACGCAGCGCCGCCGAGCTCGAGCGGGCGTTCGCGCAGGAGATCTCGAGGCAGCGCGAGCTGCGCGCCTCGCGCCTTCGCACGACCGAGCGCCGAATGCGCAAGCGCCAGATAGAGCGCACTCACAGGAGTGGCTCGCTGCGCTTCGCGCTGCTCGTCATCGCGCTCATCCTCACGGCCATCGTCGTCACCGCCGCGATGTTCGCGACGCTGTACCTGCTGCTCGGCTGAGCCGGCTCAGGCCTGGCCGCCGCCGAGCTCGCGAAGGGCGTCGTCGACCTCGTCGTGCACTTCCTTGTCCTTGCGCTCGGCGTTGCCGTCGGTCCCGCGATGGATCTCGAGGTAGATCTCGGTCCTGAATACGGGCACGTCTCCTGGCGCCTGGATCCCGATCCGGACCTTGTCGCCGATCACCGAGAGCACGGTCACCTCGACGTCGTCGCCGATCATGATGCTCTGGTTGGACTTGCGCGTGAGGACCAGCATTGCGTGGCCTTGCCTTTCGGAGAGCGGCTGAGCGGAGAGCGACGAACGCACCTGCTCAGCCAAGCATAATCCGAACGTCGGATCTGCGCACATGACGGCGGACGCTCACGCCGGCTTATTTCGACTCATGCCGCAATCTCCGACTTGCGGCGTCGAGCCGCCGTTCCGAGACGGTCGCCAGAGGGACTCGGTGTCCCCTTGCCGTCGGCGGCCGCGCCACGCAGGTATGCCGATGCGCTAGTCTCCCGGGCCGTCGATGGCTCGCAAGTCGCTGCGCCCGCATCTCAATCAGATCCGAAGCTGGGTCCGGCAAGGCCGCACCGACGCCTGGATCGCACACCAACTCGAGGTCTCCGGCCAGGACATCGCCGAGTTCAAGCGCCAGAACGCGCTCGCAGACGGTGAGAGCGGCGAGCTCGGCGGCGAGCTCGGCGAGGACTTCGACATGCGCGCCGAGGACGACGCGCTGATCGCGGCCGAGCTCGAGGCCGCAGCGCTGCAGGCGGAGCGCGAGAGGGCCGAGCGGGAGGCCGAGGCGAAGGCGGCCGCCGAGCGGCGCGCCGCCGAAGAGGACGAGGAGCAGGAGCAGGAGGACGAGGAGGACGAGCAGGCTCCGGCTCGCCGCCGCCGCGGACGCCGTGGCGGCCGTGGCCGCAGAGCCGGCGCGCGCGAGGGCGCGGTGCTCGAAGGCACCTTCGACCACGGCGAAGAGGGATACGGGCTTTGGCTCGATCCG
This sequence comes from Solirubrobacterales bacterium, assembly GCA_037915935.1. Taxonomy (GTDB): domain Bacteria; phylum Actinomycetota; class Thermoleophilia; order Solirubrobacterales; family Solirubrobacteraceae; genus Palsa-744. The sequence continues at coordinate 11,109 of JBAIYK010000123.1, forward strand.
GCGATCCAGGACGATCCGGTCTACGCCGAGCACTGGGCCGGCCACCGGCCGATCGAGGTGCGGATCGAAGAGGATCAGATAGTGATCCGCCGCGCCGGCGAAGATTCCTGAGCGCCGAAGGCTTCAGCTCTCCTCGGCCACGTGCCGTCCGCCGGCGTAGTCGGCCGCCTCGCGCAGGTAGCGACTGAACGCGGCGTCCACGACCACCGTCGCGTCCCACGCCCACGGGTCATCGGGCGCGAGCGCGACAGCCGTCTGCAGGCACCAGGACGTGCCCTTCGCGTAGAGATCGGCGAGCTCGGCGACGGTGAAGCGACCGCCGAGTCGGCGGCGCAGCTCCCTCACGAGCGCTGCGGAGACCCGCTCGAAGATCGGCCTGCGCTCTGGCGATGCCGCGAGCAGCCGGCGCTCGCCCGCGCGCCAGACTTCGATCGCCCGCCTCGGCTCCACGGCGGCGAGGCTAGCAGCGGCCAGGCGGCGGCAGGGCGCCGCGGCTTCGCGGTCGGTCGCGAGGGACCGCGAGCGGCGGCGGGAGCTCAGTTGGGCGGCAGGCCGCTGATCACGTAGAGCGGTTCGCCTGGACGGGCCATGCCGAGCCGGCGCGCCTGCTCTTCTGCGGCTTCACGCCCATACAGCTGCGAGCGCTGTCGCTTCAGCCGGGCGTTCTCGGCTTCGAGCTGCACCACCTTCGCGCGGTCGGCGCGGGAGGCGCTCCAGGCGCCGAGCAGCGAGACGCCGGAGCGGACGTAGAGCGCGAGCAGCGCGAGGATCACGGCCGTCATCGCGAGGCGGCCGACCTTGTCCCAGCGCACGCCCGCGGCAGGGCGGCGATACGTGGAGGCCGAAGAGGACATCCTCCACGCATTCGCGCCCGAAGGCGCGGCTCCTTCTCGGCGGGCGCTCGTTCCGCTGGATGCGCGCGCTTTCGTTCAGCCGCGAAACGCCGCGCGGCCGGGGTACTCGGCGTCGGCGCCGAGCTGCTCCTCGATCCTCAGCAGCTGGTTGTACTTCGCGACCCTGTCGGAGCGGGAGGGCGCGCCGGTCTTTATCTGACCGCACCCGGTCGCAACGGCGAGGTCGGCGATCGTCACGTCCTCCGTCTCGCCCGAGCGGTGGCTCATCACCGCCGTATAGCCGGCCTCGTGGGCCATCTCGATCGCTGCAAGCGTCTCGGAGAGCGTCCCGATCTGGTTCACCTTCACTAGGATCGAGTTCGCGACGCCAAGCTCTATGCCCCTGCTCAGCCGTGCCGTGTTCGTGACGAAGAGGTCGTCGCCGACGAGCTGGACCTTCTCGCCGATGCGCCTGCTCAGCTCGCTCCAGCCATCCCAGTCCTCCTCGGCCATGCCGTCCTCGATCGAGAGCACCGGGTAGCGCGAGGCGATCTGCTCCCAATAGGCCGCGAGCTCGGCAGCCGAGAGCGTCCTGCCCTCGTGCTGCAGCACGTAGGCGCCGTCGCGATAGAGCTCGCTCGTCGCGGGGTCGAGCGCAATCGCGACGTCCCGCCCGGGCGTGTAGCCGGCGGCCTCGACGCCGCTGATCAGCATCTGCAGCGCCTCCTCGTTGGAGCTCAGGTCCGGAGCGAAGCCGCCCTCGTCGCCGACGGCGGTCGCAAGGCCGCGCTCGTGGAGGGTCCGCTTCAGGGCGTGGAAGACCTCGACCCCCGTCCTCAGCGCCTCCGAGAAGCTCTCCGCTCCGCAGGGCACGATCATGAACTCCTGGAAGTCGACCGCGTTGTCGGCGTGGGCGCCGCCGTTCAGCACGTTCATCATCGGCACCGGCAGCACTCGCGCCGCCTCGCCGCCGAGATAGCGCCACAGCGGCACGCCCTCCTCCGCCGCCTGCGCGTGGGCGGCGGCGAGCGAGACGCCGAGGATCGCGTTTGCGCCCAGCCGCGACTTCGTCGGGGTGCCGTCGAGCGCGATCAGCACGTCGTCGAGCGCCCGCTGGTCGCCCGCGTCGAGGCCGCAGACCGCCTGCGCGATCTCGCCGTTCACGTTGGCGACCGCGCCCGTCACGCCCTTGCCGAGCCAGCGCTCGCCGCCGTCGCGCAGCTCGGTCGCCTCGAACTCTCCCGTCGAGGCGCCAGAGGGCACCGCCGCGTGCCCCGTCGCGCCCGAGCGCAGCGAGACCTCGACCTCGACGGTCGGGTTGCCGCGGCTGTCGAGGATCTGGCGGGCGTGAACTCTCTCGATGCGGCTCATCGAGGCGCGAAGACTATCGTCCGCGCTTCAGCGCCGGCTGTAGGGCGCTATTTCTTGCTGCTCGAGGTCGCCGTGCTCGACGACGTCGAGGTCTGCGGCGTCGTGGGAGTCGTGGGCGTCGTCGTCGGCGCCTTCGGCGCTTTGTAGCCCTTGCAGAAGGAGGTCATGTACTGGGGGCGGCATTCGGTCCGTGCCTGCCAGCGCTTCTTGAAGTCGCGGATGAATTTCTGGAGGAACTGCTGGTCGTTCGCGGAGCCGACCTGCTGTTCGATGCTGGATCGGACCTTCGAGAGCGGCTGCGTCGTCGCGGGCAGCACCTTCTTCACTTCGAAGACGTAGTAGCCGAAGGGCGTCTTCACCGGCCCGCTCAGGGTGTTCACCTTCGCGGAGAAGACCGCTTCGCCGAGCGCCTTCTGCTCCTGCGCCTTCGTCACTTCCGGCAGCGAGCCGCCTTTCGCCTTGCTGATCGGGTCGATCGAGTGCGCCTTCGCGACGCTCGCGAAGCTCTTGCCCGATTCGATTTCCTTCTTCGCGCTGTTCGCCTCAGCTTCGGTCTTCGTCAGCACGACGAGCAGGTTCCTGCGTTCGGGCTGCCCATAGAGCGACTTGTGCTGTTCGTAGTACTTCTTCACTTCCGCGCTCGAGACCCGCTTCTTGCCTTCGTTCGCGATCTGCTTCTCGATCTTCGGCACGAGCACGCTCTGGACCTTCACGCGCAGCATCAGGTCGGAGGGGGTCTGGCCGCTGCGGGCGAGGAATGCCTTGAATTCGGATTCCTTCGGGAAGGACTGCTTCTTCAGGCGGTTGAAGACCTTGATGACTTCCTTGTTGCTGGCCGAGATTTTCATTTCTTCGGCCTGCCCGATCACCCAGCTCGATTGGATCAGGAACCCGAGCGTCGTGTTCTTGAAGGTCGTGTACTGCTGTTCGCACTGCGACTTCAGCTGTGCGTCGCTCGGCGTCGGCTGGCCCTTCGTCGGCTTCGGCAGCGTCGCCTTCAGATGGGCTATGCAGGCGCTGTAGGAGGGCGGAACCGGCACGACCGGCTTCTGGCCGCTGGGCGTCGACTGGCTCGCCGCGGCCGCGATCGCCATCCAGTGGTTGAACGTCGCCTTCGTCAACGGCGTCCCGTTGATCTGCACGACGGCATCGCCTGGAACTCCCCCGCCGCAGGCGGCGGTGGCGATGGCGGCAAAGAAAACGGCGCCTAGCGCCGCGATTGACCTGACCGGGCTCCTCATCGAGTCGGGCATAGTAGCGGAAAGCGCGATCGTGTGCCGCGGGTTCCCCCCACAGCCTCAATCAGACCACTCGCGCTGCACGGCGAGCAGCGCGTCGGCCGCCTGCACGACGACCTGCAGGCGCTGCTCGGCCGCGCGCGGCACCCGCACCGAGAGCTGCGAGCGCCCCGACTCGTAGAGCGCCTCTGGGATCTCCTCGCGCAGCCGCTTCGCGCGCTTCGAGTCGAGCTCGATCGGCACGACCGCGAGCCGGTCCCCCCTGAAGCTGACCGTTCTCGCCCCGGCCTGCCCGAACTTGATCCGCGCGCGCTGCAGCAAGAGCAGGTTCTGCAGCGGCTGCGGGATCGGCCCGAAGCGGTCCTGCAGGTCCTCCTGCAGACGCTGCAGCTCCGCTACCTCGAGCGCTCCGGCGATGCGGCGGTGGACCTCGATCTTCGCCTGCTCGTAGGGGATGTAGTCGGCGGGCACGTAGGCGTCGACGTCGACGTCGAGGCGGACGGGCTCAGTTGTTTCTTGCTGCGCGGTCCCGTCGCGGGACTCCGCCTGCCGCACCGCCTCGTCGAGCATCTGCATGTAGAGCTCGAAGCCGAGCGCGGCGACGTGCCCGGACTGCTCGTCGCCGAGCAGGTTGCCGGCGCCGCGCAACTCGAGGTCGCGCATCGCGATCCGGAAGCCCGCGCCCAGCTCGGTGTGGTCGGAGAGCGCCGCGAGGCGCTGGGCGGCCTCGGGGGTGAGCGCCGCCGCCGAGTCGTAGAGCAGGTACGCGTAGGCGCGCTCGCGGCTGCGCCCGACCCTGCCCCTGATCTGGTAGAGCTGGGCGAGCCCGAAGGCGTCGCCGCGCTCGACGATCAGGGTGTTCGCCTGCGGGATGTCGATCCCCGACTCGATGATCGAGGTGCAGACGAGCACGTCCGCCTCGCCGCGCAGGTAGCTCATCATCACGCTCTCGAGCTCGCCCTCGGGCATCTGCCCGTGGGCGACCGCGAAGCGCAGGCCCGGACACAGCGCGCGCAGGCGCTGCGCGGTCTCCTCGATCGAGTCCACCCTGTTGTGCAGGAAGAACGCCTGCCCGCCGCGGCCCTGCTCGCGCTCGATCGCGCGCTTCACGAGCTCCTCGTCGTACTCGCCGACGTAGGTCCGCACCGGCCGCCTGCCCTCAGGCGGCGTCTCTATCACCGATATGTCGCGCAGCCCCGCGAGCGACATCTGCAGCGTGCGCGGGATCGGGGTCGCGGACATCGCCATCACGTCCACCTTCAGCTTCAGCTGGCGCAGCAGCTCCTTCTGCTTCACGCCGAAGCGCTGCTCCTCGTCGACGATCACGAGCCCGAGGTCCTTCGCGCGCACGTCGCGCGAGAGCACCCTGTGGGTGCCGATCAGCACGTCCACCCTGCCGGCCGCGAAGCCGGCGATCGCCTCGCGCTGCTGCGCGGGGCTGCGGAAGCGCGAGACGTGCTCGATCGTGATCGGGTAGTCGGCGAGCCGCTCGGCGAACGTGCCGTAGTGCTGCTGGGCGAGGATCGTCGTCGGCGCGAGGATCAGCACCTGCTTGCCCTGCGAGGCGGACTTGAAGGCGGCGCGCAGCGCGACCTCGGTCTTGCCGTAGCCGACGTCGCCGCAGACGAGGCGGTCCATCGGGCGCGGCGACTCCATGTCGGCCTTCACCGCCTCGATCGCCTCGAGCTGGTCCGGCGTCTCGGCGTAGGGGAAGCGCTGCTCGAACTCGCGCTGCCAGTCGGAGTCCGGGTCGAAGGCGTGGCCGCTGCGGCGGCGGCGCTGGGCGTAGAGCTCGAGCAGCTCGCCGGCGAGCTCCTGGGCGGCGCGGCGCGCGCGCGCCTTCATCGTCTCCCAGCGGCTGCCGCCGAGTTTCGAGAGCTTCGGCGAGTCCCCACCTGCGCCGAGGTAGCGCGAGATCTTCGCGAGCTGGTCCGTCGGGACGTAGACGCGATCGTCTCCCTCATATTCCAGATAGAGGTAGTCGCGCGTCACACCTGCGACGGTGCGGGTCTCGAACCCCGCGAAGCGGGCGACGCCGTGGTCTTCGTGGACGACGACCTCGCCGGTGCGAAGGTCCGTGAAGGAGCGCAGCGCCCCGCGACGGCCCGTCTGCGGCCGTGCCGGCTGCGCGCGGCGGCGGCGCAGCAGCCGGTGCTCGGGGAAGATCGCGAGCTTCAGCTGCGGCGCGACGAAGCCCTCGCGCAGCGAGACGGCGACGAGCCGCAGCGCCCGCTCCGCCTGTCCCAGTCCCTGTCCCGCGCGGCTGGACGCGCCGTTCCCGTCGCTGCCCTCCTCCAGCCACTCCGCCCGCAGGCGGCCGAGGTTGTAGGCGGCGCGCTCGCCTTCGCCGCGGTGCGGGAACGCGACGAGGGTCCTGTAGCCGGAGCGCAGCAGCTTCTCGAGCTCCGGCTCGGCCTCCGCGAGCGAGCGCGCCGCGGTGTCGGCGCTCTGGGCCCGCAGCGTCAGCTCCTGGTCGCTTGCGATCGTCGAGAGCCTCACCTTCGCGCGGCTCGTCAGCTCCGCCTCGATCTCCGCCGGCGGCACGTAGAGGTGGTGGGCGTCCTCGTCGTGGAAGGCGGCGGTCACGTCGGCCCAGTGGTCGGCGAGCGCCTGGGCGACTTCCTCCTCCGCGGCGAGCAGCACCTGCGTGTGCTCGCCGGCGAGCTGCAGCAGGGGCATGAAGCGCTCGACCGGCAGCAGCTCGGCGACGTCGGGCCTGCTCGGCTCGCCCTCGCCTTCGCGGGCCTCGAGGGCGCCTGTCGCGGCGGCGATCTCGGCGAGCTCGCGGTGCTCGGCCGCGAGCTCGGCCGCGGGCGCGATCTCGACCTCGCGCGCCTCGCCGAGCGAGCGCTGCGTGAAGGTCGAGAACCAGCGCAGCGATTCGATCTCGACGTCGAACATGTCGACGCGCACCGCGCGCTCCTCGGTCGCGGGGAACACGTCGAGCATCCCCCCGCGGAGCGCGAACTGGCCTCGCTCCTGCACCTGGTCGACGCGCTCGTAGCCGGCCGCGAGCAGCTCCTCTGCGCACTCGTGCAGGTCGAGCAGCTCGCCGACCGTCAGCGTGAACGAGCGCGGCCGCAGCTGCGGGTCGGGCACCTTCTCGGACAGCGCGACGGCGCTCACGACGACGACCGGCGGCTCGCTCTCGCGCTGCGGCTCCATCAGCAGGTCGAGCGCGGCGACGCGCAGCCCGACGAGGTGCGGCGGCGGGCGCAGGTGCGACTCGTAGGCGACCCCGCGCGAGGGGTACCACCGCACCGGACGCGGCGAGAGCCACGCGCGCAGGTCGCTCGCGAGGTCGCGCGCGGCGCGGTCGTCGCCGACGACGACGAGGCTCGCCTGCTCGCTCGCGTCGGCGAGCGCGGCGATCGCGTAAGGGCGCAGGGAGGTGGAGACGAAGGCGCGCCCGCCGTCGGCGAGCAGCCGCTTGCCGGCGGGGTCCTGCTCGATCAGGGAGAGCAGCGAGCGCAGCGCCATCGCTACCGCTGCGCGTCCTCGCGCCGCCGCGAGCCGTCAGCCTGACGCGCGCCTCCGCCCTGCCGCGCGCCCTCGCTCGGCCGCGCACCCTCGCTCCGCTGCGCGTCCTCGCACACGACCCGTTCGGCCGCCTCGCGCGCCCTGTCGACCAGCTCGCCCACCTCTGCGTCGCTCTCGCGAAAGCGTGAGAGCACGTAGCTCGCGACGATCTCCGGGTCGGTCGAGTCGGGCCTGCCGACGCCGACGCGCACGCGCCAGAAGCCTGGGCCGCCGAGCGCGCGGCTCACCGACTTCAGGCCTTTGTGGCCGGCGCGGCCGCCGCCGCGGCGACTGCGGACCTCGCCGAACGGCAGGTCGATCTCGTCGTGCAGGACTAGCACGCGGTCGATCGGCAGCTTGTAGGAGCCGCGCGCGGGGCCGACGGAGCGGCCGACGTCGTTCATGTAGGTCTGCGGCCAGAGCACCGCGACGCGCGGTCCGCGCGCCGGCGCCCCGCCGAGCGCGTCATCGCCGTCCACCGCTCCGGGCGCCCGTGCGCCCGATGCGCCTGCAGAGAGGTCCGCCCTCCCCTCCGCGAGCCTGCCCTTGAAGCGGTCCTTCGACTTGCCGAGCTCCCAGCGCTGCGCGAGCGCGTCGGCGACCACGAAACCGACGTTGTGGCGCGTGCCCTCGTGCTCGCGGCCGGGGTTGCCGAGCCCGACGATCAGCCAGTCGATCGATGCGGCCCCGCTCGGTCCGGATCTCGTCCCGCCCGAGCCCGAGCGTGCCGGCTCAGGACGGTCGGCCCCTGAGCGGGTGGGCCTGGAGCGGGCGGGCCGCCAAAGAGGCAGCGGCTACTCCTCGCCGCCCGCGGGGCGGGGGGGTCCGGACTCGCCCTCGCCCGCCTCGCCCGCCTCCTCCTCGCCGACGAGGCCGGTCTCGGACTCGATCTCAGGCTCCGCCTCGGCCTGCAGCCGCGGCGGCGAGAGCGTCGCGATCACGGTCTCGGGATCGTCGAGCAGGGTGACGCCAGGAGGGGGGCTCACCGCGCCGAGCAGCACCGTGTCGCCGATCTCCATCGCGCCCACGTCGTGGACCACGGACTCGGGGATCGCCGTCGGCAGCGCTTCGATGTTCACCTCGCGCGTCACGTGCTCGAGCACGCCGCCCTGCTTCACGCCCGGCGCGTCTTCGCCGCCGCTCAGCTCGAGCGTCACGACCGCGTGGATCGCGATGTCGAGCTTCACGCGCAGCAGATCGACGTGCGTCGTCTCCCCCCGCACCGGATCGCGCTGGGCTTCCTTCAGCACGACCGGCGTCGCCTTCGCCCCGTCGACGCTCAGGTCCAACACCGCCCCGCGCGCGGCGAGCGCGAGACGCAGCTCGCGCGCGTCGACGTCGAAGCTGACGGCCTCGCCATCGCCGCCGTAGAGCACCCCGGGGACGCGACCGGCGCGGCGCAGGCGGCGCGCGGCGCGCGAGCCTTCCGGCGCGCGTCCGTTCACCAGCAGCTTCGATCGCTCGGCAGCCATCGGGGCGAGGACTCTAGCAGTGATCGTCAGGCGCTCGGATGCCCCCGGCGGGTCAGCGTCCCGACAGCACCCCAGTTAGCGAAAAAGTATGGTTTTTCGCTATCGGATGAGCGAAAAACTATAGTAAATCGCTATGCTATCCGCGTGAACGACTCCCAGCTCAGGCGTCTCATCGCTGAGCGAAGCCCATGGCGCGCACGCTCAGCGTGGGAGACGAACGACCCCGATTTGCGGGCCGCGCGGGCGACGCCATTGCAGTATGAGCCCAAACCGCTCGCCGACATCCGTCCGCCGGGACTCTACGTGCTGCGGGGGCCGCGGCGCGTCGGTAAGAGCCTCGAGCTCAAGCGCGCGATCATCGATCTGCTCGCCAGCGGCATCGATCCGAAGACCGTGCTCTACTGCTCTTGCGATGGGCTGACGAGCCAAGACCTGCGCAGGCTCGTAACGCAGGGGCACAGCGCCACCCGCACCCTGCCCGGGCCGCGCTGGTGGCTGCTCGACGAGATCACGGCGGTGAGCGGCTGGTCACAGACGATCAAGGAGCTGCGCGACCAGGACACCGTCTTCCGCGAGGCGTGCGTCGTGCTCACGGGATCCTCCGCGCACGATCTGGAGCGTGCGCGCAAGGACCTCGCCGACCGCCGGGGCGACGTCGCCGATTCCGACCGTCTGCTGTTGCCGATGGGCTTCCGCGCGTTTTGTAAAGCGCTCGGCGGACTGGACGAGGCGCCGACCGACAGCCTCGCGCCGGTGGAGCTGCGGAGCGCGCCAGGCGAACGCGCAATACTCGCCCTCGAGCCATGGAGCGACGCGCTCGCCGACGCATGGGAGCTGTACCTCGACATCGGCGGCTTCCCCCGCGCCGTCGGCGAGTACGTGCAGAGCGGCGCGGTCAGCCCCGGCTTCGTCCAGGGACTGTGGGACGTCGTGCTCGGCGACGCGATCCGAGCGAGCACGCTGTCGGAAGCTCACGTCACCGCTCTGCTGGATCGCCTCACAGCGAACCTGTGCAGCCCGCTCAACGTGTCGCGCATCGCACGCGACGTCGGCCTCGCAGGGCATCAGGCGGCCACCAACCGCATCGACGGTCTCGTGCGCGCATTCCTCGCCTGGGACTGTCACCGAGTCCGCGAAGGGCGTCCGAACACCGCGGCACAGCGAAAGCTGTACTTCGTCGACGCGCTCATCGCCCGGCTCGTCCACCTGCGCAACCCGAGCTTCCCCGCTCCCGAGGCGGCGAGGCTCACCCAGCAGCAGGTCGGACTCGCGCTCGCCCGCGCGGTCTCACTGCACGCTCCGGCCGCGTTCGTTCACACCGACCGAGTGATGTACGAGCGAACCCCGACCGGTGCTGAGATCGACTTCGTCGGCCCCGAGCTTGGAGTCCCCTTCGAGTGCAAGTACACCGACGAAGGCTGGCGCAGAGACGCCCAAACGATGAAGGCCCGGTACGGGCACGGCGTGATGGTGACCCGCTCACCCCTCCTCATCGACCCGCACGAGCCGATCTGGGCGATACCCGCAAGCATCCTCGCCTGGCTGCTCGGACACTGAGCCCTGGGGTTGGGTCGCCTGGTCACCCACCACTCACGTTTCCGAGCCTTGTCCGCCTCACGTCGGTTCCGCTTCGCCTTCGCAGGTTTCGCGTGCTTCGCGCGCTATGCCCGCCAGCTTGCGTACGTACACGGTCTTGCCGTCGGCAGCACGGACGATCAGCTCGCTCGGCACCGCGGGGAACGCCGCGAAGGCGAGCACGCCACGTTCGTGCAGGCTCGCGGGAAGCCGTGCTTGTCTCAGCCTTACGAGACCGCCGGGGCCGCGCGCCCACACGATGTTGTGGGGGTTCTTCAGGATGCCGTAGAGGATCGCGTATTCGTGCGGCTCGCAGCCGGTCTTGATCTGCCAGGGAAAGGGGCCGCCCGGTTCTCGTTCGATCCCTCCGATCCCAACTTCTTTGCCGACTTCCGCCCTCAGAGAGATTTCGCCTGCGCCGGAGAGAGTCCCGAAGGATTCTTCCCTGCTCGCGAGGATCGAGAAGCCCGGCCCACCGGGCACCCTGCCCCGGACAACCCTGCGGACGCCGCCGGGACGGATGAACGGCCATTGGGTGACGCACCTCGGCTGGTGAGTCAGCGCCAGCGTCTTCAGCGCACCGCCGCGCCGGTCGAGCTCCGTCAGTGAGACAGGCGGCGAGTTCCAGACCTGCAGCGCCTGGTAGTAGAAGCCTTCCGGACCGCCGAGCCGGCGCGGCACGATCGCCACGCGCGAGACGATCCGGCGGCCATCGGCCAGCGTGAGCCGCACACGCCGCGCGTCGGCGAGCGTCTGCGCTTCGATCGTGCGCCTTTCGCCATTGCAGCGCACGCGCGGCGCCATCGGATGCGAACGGGACAGGCATGCCACGCCCGGTTCGCCGGACGCTTCGATCCCATCAGACAGCTTCTCTGGTTCGAGAATGCCGACCCAGCGCCGGCATGCTCTTGGCGTCGACTGCGGTTCCAGCAAGCCGCCCCACATGCCGCCGTGACGCCCGTGCGGTTCGACCCAGATCGTGTACGAGCCGCCGGCCGCGGTCCTGCCCTTGCCGATCACGACCGACCCTCGCGGCGGCAACTCATGTCCTTTGCCCTTTGCAATCACCTTCTTCAGTTCCTCGACTTCAGCCTCGCTGATGACGCCAAGCGAGAGTCGAATGCTCTCGCCGACTTCGAAGACGCTTCTCGAGGCACCCACCTCACGCTGCCACACCCCGACGAGGCGCCGCGCAACCGCTCTCGCGCGTGGCGCTTCGTACCGAGCCAGGGGATTCGAGAAGAGCGCATCCGGAGCTTCACGAAACAGACGCCCAAACAGCCGCGAGAGGGGACGATCCGCGGCCTGTTCTTCGCTCGTCAACGCCTTCGTCGCAGGAGCGAGCCTCGCGTAGCCGCTCTGCGCCCACACCCTCAGGTCCGCGCAGACGGCAGGCACCGCACCCCCCGCTTCCCATTCAGTCGCCCGCGCGTTCGCGTGCTCATACGCCGTCACCATCGCGTCGCTCCACCGCAGCGCCAACACCCTGCGCGCAAACGCAAGCGCCGCCTGTCGGTATGGCATCTCCCGCGCCAGATCGATCGCACGGTCCACCTCGGAGGCGACATCACGTCGCTGCCGGTTGTTGCGGTCTTCTTCGCCGTCCTGCCGGGGCGAACGCGGTCCGCCCGTCGGTCGCTTCCTGTCTGCCATGCCCGCGACCACGCCTGGACATTCGCCGTCGAGCCTGCCGGCGAGCGCTTGCAGCGATTCTCTGGACGCCGCCGCATCGGCGACACGCGCCTTCTCGTAGGCCAGCTGCGCCTTCAGATACGCAAGCGTCGCCGCGCGATCCTGCGCCAGCACAACAGTGCCCGACGACACAGGGCGCGCAAGCGCTGACATCGTCGCGACCGCAAACGCCACAGCCGCCACGACCCCGACGCGCCGAACCACGAATCGTCTCGCGTTCATCGTCCTCATGACAAACATTACATGCGCAGCCGAATCGAGAACATCAAACCGTTTCACGGGTCAGCCGCAGCGTGGCGTCGAATCAGGCTGACAGTGGCCGTCGAAACGGTCCACTAACAGCCGTCGAAATGGCATCGTATGGATCTCCTCGCGGAGAGGTTAGGCGTCTCTCCCAGCGGAGCTTCGACCTCAGAACAACTGGTTCTCGCCGCCGAAGACTTCGCTCACGGAGTCGTCGATGAAGATGCGCCTGATCGAGTCCGTCAGCAGCTCCGCGCAGGGGAGCACCCTGATGTGCGGGGGGTGCGCGGAGGAGATCGGGATCGTGTCCGTCACGACGATCTCCTCGAAGCCCGCCTCGCGCAGGTTCTCGAACGCCAGCCCTGAGAAGACGCCGTGCGTCGCGGCCGCGTAGACGCGGGCGGCGCCTTCGTCGCGGACGGTGTGGGCGGCGGCCTTCAAGGTGCCCGCGGTGTCGATCATGTCGTCGACTATCACCGCCGTCTTGCCCTTCACGTCGCCGATCACGTAGCCGATCTCGGCGACCTGCTGGGCGGGGCGCTCCTTGTCGAGGATCGCGAGCTCGGCGCCGATCTTCGAGGCGAACTTCTTGTTCAGCTTCACCCTGCCGGCGTCGGGCGCGACGACGACGAGGTCGGAGAGCCCGAGGTCGGCGAAGTACTGGGTCAGCATGAACAGCGCGGTCATGTGGTCGACCGGCTTCGAGAAGAAGCCCTGGATCTGGCCGGCGTGCAGGTCCATCGTCAGCACGCGGTCCGCGCCGGCGGCCTCGAGCATGCGCGCGACTAGGCGCGCGGAGATCGGCTCCCGTGGCGCCGACTTCTTGTCCTGGCGCGAGTAGCCGAACCAGGGCGTCACCGCGATCACTCGGTGCGCGGAGGCGCCGACGGCGGCCTCGATCATCAAGAGCAGCTCCATCAGCGAGTCGTTCGCGGTCACCCCCGTCTGTGGGTTGCCGCAGATCGACTGCACGATGAAGACGTCCGCGCCTCTGATCGACTCCTCGTAGCGGCAGTAGACCTCGCCGTTCGAGAAGGTCTTCAGCGTCACCGGGCCGAGATCGACGTTCAGCTTGCCAGCGATGTCGACCGCGAGCTGCGGGCTCGAGCGGCCCGCGAAGAGCATCAGCCGCTTGTTGTAGTCGATCGGCAGGCTCGTCGCGAGCCTGCTGCGCGTGTCGATCGCGCTGCTCATCTGCGCACCAGTGTAAAGACGATCTCAGCGGGAGGGACCTCAGCTCGAGTCGACCGCAGACGGCGGCGCGGCGGCGTCCGGCGACTTCGCCTCGCGACCCTCACGCTCCGCCCATCCCTCGAGGTTCTGCTGCCGCGCGCGCGCGAGCGCGAGCGCGCCGGGCGGCACGTCCTCCGTGATCACCGAGCCGGCGGCCGTGTAGGCGCCGTCGCCGACGCTCACGGGCGCGACGAACGAGGTGTCGACGCCGCCACGGACGTCGTCGCCGATCGTCGTCCTGTGCTTTTCGCGACCGTCGTAGTTGGCCGTGATCGTGCCCGCGCCGAGGTTCGTGCGCGCGCCTACGTCGGCGTCGCCGACGTAGGAGAGGTGTGGCACCTTCGTGCCCTCGCCGATCTCAGAGTTCTTCACCTCGACGAACGTGCCGACCTTCGCGCCGCGCCCGAGTCTCGCACCGGGACGCAGATACGCGAAGGGGCCGACGCTCGCGCCCTCGCTCACGCTCGCCTGCTCGAGCCAGGAGACCCTCACGCGCGCGCGGGGGCCGATGCTCGAGTCGATCGCCGTCGCATGCGGTCCGACGAGCGCCTCAGAGCCGACGGTCGTCTTGCCGCGCAGGCTCGTGCCCTGCTCGATCACGGCGTCCTGCCCGATCTCCACCTCGACGTCGATCGACGTCGAGCGCGGATCCACGATCGTCACGCCCGCCCGCATGTGCCGCTCGCAGATCGCCCGCTGGGCGATCTCGCGCACGTGCGCGAGCGCGACGCGGTCGTTCACGCCGAGCAGCAGCCGCTCGTCCCTCGCTACATGCACCGCGATCTGACTGCCGTCGCCGCGCAGGACGTCGAGCGCCTGCGGCAGGTACAGCTCCCCCTGGGCGTTGTCCGCGCTCAGCCTTGGCAGCGCGCTCAGCAGCGCGGCGCCCTCGAAGGCGTAGATGCCAGTGTTCACCTCCTCGATGCGAAGCTCCTCCGCAGTCGCGTCGCCCTTCGCCTTCGTCTCGACCACCTTCAGCAGCGCGCCGCTGCCGTCGCGCACGACGCGGCCGTAGCCGGCCGGGTCGTCAAGCACCGTGCTCAAGAGCGTCGCCGCCGCGCCGCTGCTCCGGTGCGCCTCGACGAGCCCCGCGATCGCCTCGGCGTCGACGAGCGGCACGTCGCCGCTCAGGACGACGACGACCGAGTCGGGGTCGATCTCAGAGGCCGCCGCCTTCACCGCGCCTCCGGTGCCGTCCGGCTCAGCCTGCACGACGGCCTCGACGCCCTCCGGCAGCACCGCCGTCAGCGGCCGCGCCGGCGCGTCGACGACGATCACCCTGCTCGCCCCAGCCTGCTGGGCGGCAATCACCGGCCAGAGCGCGAGCGGCCGCCCGCAGAGGTCGTGCAGCGCCTTCGGCGTCTGCGAGCGCATGCGCGTGCCCTCGCCGGCAGCCAACACGATCACGGTGAACCCGCTCACCGGCCAGACTGTAGCCGCAGCGGAGCCCGCCGGACAGGCGGCAACTGGGGGGCAGGGATTCGAACCCCGATTCTCAGGACCAAAACCTGATGTCCTGCCATTGGACGACCCCCCAACGACCTCAACATCCTCGCATGCGCGGCTTGCACGCGTAAGGCTTGCAAGCGACGTGAGGCTCGGCCGCCAGGCGTGCGACCTCGGCCGGGCGGAGAGGCGAGACCCTCGCACGCCGCCAGCCGCGATCCTCGCAACTTGCGGGCTCGACGCCCTCGCGCGCGATTTTCCGGCCAGAGCATCTGCAAGTATGCGCGGCCTCGATCCCGACGAGGGGAGCACGCGATGAACAGTCGCATCCGAGTCGCCATGCTCGCAGCGCTGGCGACGCTGGCGTCGAGCAGCGGCATTGCCGGCGCGCTCAGGTCGCACCACATCCGCAACGCGCGCCTGCGCCCGGGCAGGCACCACCACAGCCGCCGCATGCGCCGGCATCGCGTAAGGCACCGCCAGCACTGCCACGGCGCGCGCCTGCGCCCGAGCAGGTCGAACCTCGCCACCGTCACGAGCGCGACGCTCTGCGTCGTCAACTACATCCGCCGCTCCCACCATCTCGAGCCGTTCCGGATGAACGCCGCGCTGCGCGCGATCGCCTCTGGCCAGAGCGATTCGATGCTCATAGGCGGCTACTTCGGCGACGACAGCCTCTCCGGCCGCACGCCGCTGCAGCGGGTCGCCGCCTCCTCCTACGGCCGCCACAGCCGCCGCCTGTCCGTCAGCCAGAACATCGCCTGGGGGCAGGCGGGCCAGTCGACGCCGGCGGCGATCGTGCGCGCGTGGATGGCCTCGCCGCCGCACCGCATCATCCTGCTCGCTCATGGCTATCGCGACGTCGGGATCGGCGTCAGCCTTGGCACGCCGCGGCGGAGCTCGCGGCGGCGCGGCGCGACCTACACGCTCGATCTCGCGACTCGCGGCTGAACGGTCTCGCCGCGTCTCGAGAACGACCGCGCGCCGCGGATGGTCGGCCCGCGGGCCGTCAGGACCGCCTCGCCGCCCCTCCGGACCCTCTTGGCACCCGTCCGGCGGCTGCCCCGGCCTCCGAGGCGGGACCGGCCGCGGAGGAGAGCCCGAGCACCCTCATCGCCTTCAGGCCGAGGCTCAGCTTCTCGCGCCCGTCGGTCGAGCTCACGTCGAGCCCCGTCAGGTCCCGCACCCGCTCGAGGCGGTAGTAGATCGTGTGGCGGTGGGTGAAGAGCCGCTGGGCGCTGCGCGCGACGTTGCCATCGAGCTCGAGGAAGGTCTCGAGCGTCTGCAGCAGGTCGGTCTCGTACTGCTCGTCGTAGGCGAGCAGCGGCTCGACCGTCTCGGCGTAGAAGCGGCGCAGCTCGCCTGGGTTCTCGCTCATCGTCGAGAGCAGCAGCCTGTAGGCGCCAGTCTCCTCGAAGGCGAGCGGCTGCTGCTCCTCACCGCCCTCGGCGACGTTCGCGGCGAGCAGCGCCTCGGCCGCGGCGCGCGGCAGGTCGGCCGGGTCGGAGGCAATCCGGCTGCGGCCGAGCGCGAAGGTGAAGCCGCTCAGCGCCGCCTGCAGCTCGCGCGCGACCGCCTCGGCCGCGCGTGCGCCGGTCTGCTCCTCGCCGTCGGGGACGAGCACGATCACCTCGGCGGCGGAGGTGCCGTCACGCTCGGAGAGCGCCGCGATCGCGCGGCTGCAGACGGCCCTCGCGCCGCGTTCGGCGACCGCTCGCACCCTCAGGCGCCATCCCTCCTCGGCCGGCGTCGTCGGGCGGGCGCGCGCGACGATCATGCTCGCGCCCTCGCTCACGTCGAGCGAGAGCTCCTTCGCCGCGGCGAGCAGCTGCTCGCGACCCAGCAGCTCACGCGCGAGCACGCCGCGCAGGAAGTCGGCGACGGCGGTCTCTGAGGCGCGCTCGGGCGCGCGCACGCGCTCGACCTCGGAGGCGATCATCGTCGTGATCAGGCGCAGCATCGAGGCCGGAGGCTGCGCCCGCACGCGCATGTGCAGAGTGCCGACCTCGGTGTCGGCGAGCCGCAGCGGCACCCGCTGCACGCCCTCGGCGCCGTCGAGCAGCGCGCGCTCCTCCGACTGCGAGCGGGCCGCGACCGCGACCGTCGTGCCTGAGGAGTCGCTCACTGCGAGGCTCGCGTCGAGCGCCCTCGCCGCGGCGCGCACGACCTCGGGCAGCCCCGCGCCGGTCGCGACCGCCTCCGTCACCGCGTCGAGCGCGTCGAGGCTTGACACTCAGGTCCTCAGATCCTCAGCCCCAGAAGTAGACGGCGGCAAGCGCCCCCAGCGCGCCGACGCCCACGAACGCCGCGAGCACGTACAGCGACATCAACGCCGCCGCGAGGCGTTCCCAGATGCGCGTGTACGCGGTCCACGCCGGCACGAGGATCAGGCCGGCGAAGAGCGCCAGCCCGAACACGACCGCGCAGATCGTTACGAGATCGGTGATCGCCGTCCTGCTCACAGTGCCCGTCATTGTTACCTAACGGCCGACAGCTCGCCATGCATCGATCCGACTGATCTAGCCGCGAAGGCGAGCACCCCCTTCCCTCCAAGCGCGCGCGCGGCGGCCTCCGCCCTCGCGGGGCCGTCGCCAGCCGCATACAGGCCGAGCACTGTCGGCCCGGACCCGCTCGCCATCGCGTGGTCGGCGCCAGCGCCGCGAGCGCGATCGAGCAGATCGGCGATCGCCGGGCACAGCGAGAGCGCCGGGCGTTCGAGGTCGTTCTCGAGCAGCGCCGCCGGCGGCAGCGGCTCGCCGGCGCCCAAAGCGTCCGCGAGCTCAGCGGCGCGGCGGGCGATCTCCTGCGTGCTGCGAGCGGCGCCGTTGCGGTCCAGCTCCGAATAGACGGCTGCGGTCGAAAGCGGCTCGCTCGCCGGCAGCACCAGCACGCCCAACGGGGGCGCAGGGTCTCGCAGCGCGCGCAGGATCTCGCCTGCGCCCTCTGCAAGCCAGCGCCCAGGCCGGACCTGAGCAGGCACGTCGGCCCCCAGCGCGGCGCCAAGCTCCAGCAACAGGTCCTCATCGCCATGTCCGGAGGCGGCCGCGGCCAGCCGCAGAGCCGCGGCGGCATCCGCGGAGCCGCCGCCCAGCCCGGCGGCGATAGGCACGCGCTTTCTCACCGTCAGGCGCACCGGCGTCTCACGCCAGCCCGTCGCCTCGCGGAACGCCGCCAGCGCCCTCATCGCCAGGTTGTCCTGCGTCGGGCCCTCCACTCCGGGACAGACCAGCTCGTCGCCCTCCACGCCAGCAGCCGGCTCGATCGGCTCGATCGCAAGCTCGTCGCAGAGCGAGATCGACTGCATCACCGACGCGATCGGATGCCGGCCGTCCTCGCGCCGCGGACCGACGAACAGCCCGAGGTTCACCTTCGCCGGCGCGAGCGCGCGCAGAGGCGCAAAGGCGTGCATCTCAGGCCGCTCCCGCCTCCAGCAACCGCCACAGCTCCCGGAACTGCTCCGGAGACAGCCGCTCGGCGCGGACGTCGGCCGGCAGGCCGAGCGTGCTCAGCGCCTGCAGCACGCGCTCGCGCGAGACTGCGCCCGCGCCGCCCGTCGCCGCGACGCCTGCCGAGGCGCCACCCGCCGTCGCGATCGACACCGAGCGCGCGAGCGCCTTGCGCCGGTGCGCGAAGGCCGCCCGCACGAGCGCGCTCAGCTCAGGTGAGGCCGCCGCCCGCAGCCGCGCCATCCGCACGAGCGCCGAGTCGACGTTCGGCGCCGGATGGAAGACCGTCCTCGATATCGGGCGCAACACGCTCACCTCGCACGCGAGCTGCGCCAGCACGGAGCTCACGCCGTAGAGGCCGCTGCCGGGAGCGGCGGCCAGCCGCTCGCCGACCTCCCGCTGGACCATCGCGATCCACAGCTCCACGCCGGGCAGCTCCTCGACCGTGCGCAGCAGCACGCCGGCGGCGATGCCGTATGGCAGGTTCGCGACCACCTTCGTCGGTCGCGGCCGCATGCCCGCGAGGTCGACCCGCATCGCGTCGCCCCAGTGCAAGCTCACGTTCGAAAACGGCTCGACGGCGTCGCGCAGCGCCGGCGCCAGGCGGCGATCGACCTCGATCACGTGCACGTGCCCTGCCCGCGACGCCAGGCGCTCGGAGAGCACGCCGAGGCCGCCGCCGATCTCGAGCAGCACATCGCCGCGATCGAGCGCCGCCGCCCGTTCGATCACGTCGAGGATGTTCGAGTCGATCAGGAAGTTCTGGCCGAGCTCGCGATTCGGCCTGATCCCGAAGCGCTTCATCCGCCGCAGCGTCGGCTGCGTCGGCTCCGCATGCTGCCCGGACGCCGCGCCGGGCGCCGCAGGTCGGCTGGGCGGCGTGGGCTGCGCAGGCCGCTTCGGCTTCGCCATCGCCCCTACCCCGCTCACCATCCGAACAGGCGCGCCGCGTTGCCCTCCACGACCTCGCCGAGCCGCTGCACGCTCACGCCGCGCAGCTCCGCGACGAACGCGGCCGTGTGCGTCACGAAGGCCGGGCGGTTGCGCTCGCGGCGGACCGCCTGGGGCGTCAGATAAGGCGCGTCCGTCTCCAGCAGCAGCAGCTCGTCCGGCACGAGCCTCGCTGCCTCCGCCAGCCCGCTCGCGCTCCTGTACGTCACGTTGCCCGCGAACGAGATCGCATAGCCCCGCTTCACGCACTCCGCAAGCCGCTCTGGCATCGAGAAGCAGTGCATCAGCACTCGCACGCCGTCCGCTTCGGTCGCGAGCTGGTCGAGCACCTCGGCATCGGCGGCGCGGCAGTGGATCACGAGCGGCTTGCCCGTCTCCTTCGCCAGCGCGATCTGCGCGGCGAACGCGCGCCTCTGGTCGGCGGGAGAGGCGCTCTCGCGGTAGAAGTCGAGCCCGCTCTCGCCGATCGCGACGCAGCGCTCGTGCGCGGCGAGCGCGCGCAGCTCGGCGAGGTCCGCCTCGTCGAAGCCGTGGGACTCGTTCGGATGACGGCCGATCGCCGCGTACACCTGCGGGTAGGCCTCCGCGGCAGCGAGCGCCGCACGGCAGGAGGCGCCGTCGATGCCGACCGTCAGCACGCGCTTCACCCCCGCGGCGACCGCCTCCGCGACCAGCTCGGAGTCGGGCTGCTCGCAGAGGTGCAGGTGGGTGTGGCTGTCGATCAACGCAGCCTCGCGCTCACTCCGGCTTCGGGAACAGCGGTGCCAGCTCGCCGATCGGCTCTTCCTCGAGCGCCCGCAGCAGCTTCGTCGTCGCGTCCGGCAGGTACGGCTGCAGCGCGCGGCTCACGAGCCTCAGCCCCTGCACGAGCGAGCCGAGCACCCGATCAAGGTCCCCCCCCGCCCCCGCCGCCGCATGCTCCTGCTTCGCGAGCTGCCAGGGCGCCTGCTCCTCGACGTAGCGGTTCAGCCGCCGCACCCGCGCCCAGATCGCCTCGAGCGCCTGGGTCAGCTCGATCCGGTCGATCAGCTCGTCGACCTCCGCGGCCATCCCGTGCAGCTCGCCCGCGAGCTGCGGGTCGAGCGGCGCCGCCGGCGCGACCCCGTCCCGGTAGCGGCGCACCATCGCGATCACGCGGCTCGCGAGGTTGCCGTACTCGTTCGCGAGCTCGCTCTCGTAGCGCTGCTCGAAGGCGGTCGTCGATACCGAGCCGTCCTGGCCGAAGGAGACGTCGCGCATCAGGTAGAAGCGCAGCGCGTCGCTGCCGAAGCGGTCGATCACCGCGAAGGGGTCGAGCACGTTGCCAAGCGACTTGCTCATCTTCTCGCCCTCCATCAGCAGGTAGCCGTGCACGAAGATCCGCCGCGGCAGCTCCAGCCCCGCCGCGAGCAGCAGCGCCGGCCAGTAGATCGCGTGGAAGCGGAGGATGTCCTTCGCGATCAGATGGCAGTTCGCGGGCCAGAAGACGTCCGTCAGGTCCTCGCCGGGACGGGCGTAGGAGAGCGCCGAGTAGTAGTTCAGCAGCGCGTCGAACCAGACGTAGAAGACGTGCTCCTCGTCCCAGGGCACGGGCACGCCCCAGCGCAGCCTGTGGCGCGTCAGCGGTACGTCGCGCAGCCCGGAGCGGATGAAGGAGAGCGCCTCGTTGCGACGCGTCTGCGGGCTCACGAAGTCCTCGCGCTCGGCGTATAGGCGTTCGAGCGGCTCCTGGAATGCGGAGAGCGCGAAGAAGTAGTTCTCCTCCTGCTCCCTCGTCAGCGCGATGTGGTGGATCGGGCAGAGGTTGCCCTCGTCGATCTCGTTCTCGGCCTTGAAGTCCGCGCACCGCGGGCAGTACCAGCCCTCGTAGAGGCCCTTGTGGACGTGGCCGTTCTCGTACACAGCGCAGAGCACCTGCTTCACCGTCTCGCCGTGCTCAGGGTCGGTCGTGCGGATGAAGAAGTCGTTGCTCGCGTTCAGCCGCGGCGCGAGCGCCCTGAAGCGCTCCGAGTTGCGGTCCGCGAGCTCCTGCGGCTCGACGCCGAGCGCGTGCGCGGCGTCGGCGACCGGCTCGCCGTGCTCGTCGGTGCCGGTGAGGAAGAAGACCCGCTCGCCGCGCGCTCGGTGATGGCGCGCGATCACGTCGGCGGCGATCGTCGTGTAGGCGTGCCCGAGATGAGGGGCGGCGTTCACGTAGTAGATCGGCGTCGTCACGTAGTAGCTGCGCACGGCGGCGAAGGCTACCTCCGCAGGCATCGCCGCGATCTCCGAGAATATGGATGTCGTCCGTGGGTGCAGTCCCGCGCCGCGCGGGAAGGCAAGCGAACAGCGATGTCAGATCGAGGGCAAGAGAGCGCCGGCGGCGACGGGCAGGACCGCGGCGGCCGCAGCCGATACCCGCCCGCGCCCCCGACAGGCGCGCGGCGTCGGACGCCACGCCTGCCTCAGCAGCCCCCGGCGTCGGAGCGTCCACCATCGCAGTCGGGAGCGCCTCGCGTCTCGCAGCCGAGCGCAGCCCCGAGCCCGCAGCCGAGCTACAAGCGCTACCGCGCGCACCGCGGACCGCGAGACGCGTCGAGCGGCCTCGCGCCGACGCTCTCGCCGCCCGACGGCGCGGGCGCGCCGCAGCGCGGCGGCGCAGGGCCGCGGGGCCGCCGGCTGCCGCGGATCACGCGCAAGCGCCTCGTCTTCGGCCTGCTCGCGCTGCTCGCGGGCTGGCTGCTGCTCTCGCTTCTGCTGTTCCTCATCAGCTCGCACTTCGAGCGCGTCTCCCCGCCCGCGAACGTCGCGAGCGCGCTCGAACCGGCCGGCTTCCCAGTCACCTCCGCGAGCAACGTGCTCGTGCTCGGCTCCGACAAACGCGAAAAGGGCAGCAGGGAACCGGACGCCGAAATCTCGGGGCCGGGGCGCTCCGACACGATCATGCTCATCCGCACCGGCGGCGGGCACTCGGCGCGGCTCTCGATCCCGCGCGACACCGTCACCGAAATCCCTGGGTACGGCCTGCAGAAGATCAACGCCGCCCACGCCTTCGGCGGCCCGAAGCTCTCGATCGAAGTCGTCAAACGCTTCCTCGGCGTGCCGATCAACCACGTCGTCGAAGTCAACTTCGAAAACTTCCCCGCCCTCATCGACGCGATGGGCGGCGTCACCTACACCGGCGGCTGCGTGGACTCGGAAATCTCAGGAGGCGTCCAGAATGGCGGCTATACGCTGAAGCTGCCGGCGGGCACGCACCATCTCGACGGCCGCGAAGCGCTCGTGCTCGCGCGCACGCGCCACAATCTCTGCGCCCCCGGCGAGGACGACCTCAACCGCGAGGAACACCAGCAGGCGCTCTTCAACGACATGAAGTCGCAGCTGACGACGCTCACCGCCTTCCTGCGCCTGCCGCTGATCGCCTGGAACGCGCCGCCCGCGATCATCTCGGACATGAGCGGCCCCGAACTGCTCGGCCTGTTCGCCTCGCTCGCGATCGAAGGCAACGCGCCGACGAAGGTGCTGAGGCCGACGGGCGCGGTCACGCTGCAAGACGGCGAGCAGGGCCTCACGATCTCCGAAGCGGCGAAGCGCCGTCAGGTCGCCGAATTCATGAGCCGCTGAGCGCGGGCTCCTTCTTCGGCTTCGACGCCGAGTCCTGCTTCGAGGCCGTCTTGCCCTCGCTCGAGCCCTTGCCGCCCTCGGAGCCTGCGCTCGCGGCGGAGCCCGAGTCGGCCGCGCCGCCCTTCTCGGCCGCCGAGGCGCCGTCCTTGCTGCCCGCGCCGTCCTCGGCCCCGTTCTCGCGCTGGCGGCGCCTCGTGCCGTAGTCGGTGTTGTAGAAGCCCGAGCCCTTGAAGTGGACCGCGGGCGCGTGCAGCACTCGCCGCACCTCGACGCCGGTCTCGGGGTCGTGCGTCAGGGGCGCCTCGCTGAAGGACTGCATCACCTCGAAGGTGCTGCCATCGGGACGCCTGTACTCGTAGATCGGCATTGGCACTCTGATTATAGGAGTGCCAATGCCAGGATCGCAAGTCGATCGCGGTCGCAGGCGGCGGCTCTGCTCATCCGGCTCGGACGCCTGCTCCTCGCCAGCCGTCCACGCCCCACGCCGTCCGATCGCGCGTCGCTCAGTCCGCGAGCAGCGCCCTCGCGCTCCTGATCCCGGCGAGCATCGTCTGCGTGAAGTCGCGTTCGGGCTCGGCGAGCATCCGCAGGGCAAGGCCGTCGGCGAGGGAGAAGAGGATCTCCGCGACCGCCTCCGGTTCGGCGTGCAGGCGCAGTACGCCGTCGGCCTGAGCGTGCGCGAGCATCGCCGCGAGGTGCTCGCGCATGCGCCGCTGCAGCTCGCCGAACTCGACCGCGATGTCGGCGTTGCGGCGCGAGAGCGTGAACAGCTCGAAGACGAGCGTGACGAAGTCCGGCTCCTCCCTGATCGCCTGCTCGAGGCTCTGCGCCATCAGCCCGACGAACGCATCCGCGGTCTTCGCCCCCGCGAGCTCGCCTTCCAGCCGCTGCAGGCGCAGCTCGCAGTCGTGGCGCACCGCCTCGACGAGCAGCTTCTCCTTCGTGCCGAAGTAGTAGTGCAGCAGCCCCCGCGAGACCCCGGCCTCGCGGGCGACGCGCTCGAAGGTCGAGCCCGCGGTGCCGTGGCGCGCGACGCTGTGGCGCATCGCCTCGACGATCCGCCGCGCCTTCTCACCCGTCAGCGGCCGCGACGGCGCCGATCCGCTTGGCGCCGTCGCGCTCATCGTTTCGCCCTCAAGAGACCGGCTTGGCTTCCGATCGCCTCGCCTGCAGGCTCAGGCGGCGGGCGCGGAGGCGCTCGCCGGCGCCGGCGCCGGCTGCGAGGGAGCGGTCGTCGAGCTGTAGTCGAACTCTTCCTCTGCCCCGAAGAGCACGTCGAGCACCTT
>JBAIYK010000131.1:0-15292 GCA_037915935.1 Solirubrobacterales bacterium
CCCCCCGGGCGCGGCCGCACGCGCCGCGAACGCGACCGCCGCGACGAGCGCGACCGCCGCGAGCAGCCTGCTGCTGGGCGGCGGACTGCGCGCGGATCAGTGGAGCGCCCTGATGGGACGCATCGGCGCGATCCCGCAGCCGCAGATCACGCGCAAGCCGAGCAGCTCGGCGATCGCCGATCGCGCTGGGCGCAAGCGCGGCTGACCCGTCCTCCGGCGGCCGCTGCGGCGTCTGCGAAGATCGGCTCGCATGAGCCTCTACGGCGGCATCGACCTCGGCGGGACGAAGATCCAGGCCGCGGTGCTCGACGGCAAGGACCACGCCGTGCTCGGACAGGCGCGCAGGCCGACGCCCGCGGTCGGCGGCCCCGAGGCGGTGATCGAGGCGCTGGCGGGCGTGCTCGGAGAGGCGGCGGGGGCGGCGGGCATTCAGCTGGAGCGCCTGCGAGCGGTCGGCGTGGGCGCGCCAGGGGAGGTCGACGCCGCCGCGGGCACGCTCGCGCGCGCGACGAACCTTCCCGACTGGGAGCGCCCGTTCCCGCTCGCCGCCGCGCTGTCGGAGCGCGTCGGCGCCCCGGTCGCAATCGGCAACGACGTCGACGTCGCAACGTTCGCGGAGTCCGAGCTCGGCGCCGGCCGCGAGGCGAGCTCCCTGCTCGGCGTCTTCTGGGGCACGGGCGTGGGCGGCGGGATCGTGCTCGACGGGAAGCTCTGGCGCGGACGCGGCGGTGCCGGCGAGATCGGCCACACGGTCGTGAGGCGCGGCGGCGCGCGCTGCCCCTGCGGCCGTCGTGGCTGCCTGGAGGCGTATGCGGGCCGGCGCGCGATGGAACGGCGCGCGAGCCGCGAGGTGCAGCGCGGCCGCGAGACCGCGCTGTTTCAAATCATGCGAGAGCACGGGCGCGAGACGCTGAGCAGCGGCATCTGGGCGCGAGCGCTCGAGCGTGACGACGAGCTCGCGCAGCGGCTGATCGCGCGCGCGGTGAAGGCGCTCGGGGCGGGAATCGCCTCTGCGGTCAACCTGCTCGACGTCGAGCTCGTGGTGATCGGCGGCGGCCTCGGCACGCGCTTCGGCCCGGAGATGGGCGAGCGCATCGCGCAGGCGATGCAGCCGCATCTCTTCAACGACCACCGGCCGCCCGCCGTGAAGATCGCCGCGCTCGGCGACCTCGGCGGCGCGATCGGCGCGTCGCTGCTGTGCAGCGAGCCTGCGAAGGCGGGGCTCGCGCGGCCGGCGCGGGCATCCTGACGGCGGCGTCCCGCTCGACCGGCGGTCGTGCGCGTTCGGTCGACCGCCGGCGTGCGCGTCGGCTCCACCGGCGGGTCGCGCATCCGGACTCGATGCCCTCGCGTCGACCCCGAGCCCGACCCGCCCGTCGCGTGCACTAACGTATATGGCCGCGTTGTCCCAACCAGTCGTGCATCTCTCGACGGTCCTGCGCAGCCCGCTGCTCGACCGCGCTAGCGAGAAGCTCGGCTGCGTCGAGGACCTGATCGTGCGCCTCGCCGACGGCGGCTATCCGCCGGTGACGGGGCTGAAGGCGAGGATCGGCGGCCGCGACCTGTTCGTGCCGATCGGCAAGGTCGCCTCGCTGGAGCCTGGCGCGGCGCGACTCTCCGCCCAGAAGCTCTCGCTCGGCCGCTTCGAGCGTCGCGTCGGCGAGGTGCTGCTGCGCGAGGACGTTTTGGGGCGCAAGCTCGTGGACGTCGAGTCCGACCCGCCGCGCCTCGTGACCGCGCACGAGATCGAGCTCGCCTGCATCGAGGGCTGGTGGCGGGTCGTCGGTCTCGACGCGAGCTTCGCCGCGCAGGTGCGCCGCGCGCTGCCGCGCAGGCTGAAGCGGCTGGTCGCCGACAGGCCGTTCCTCGACTGGACCGACATGGAGCCCTTCGTCGGCCACGTGCCGACCGCGCGGCTGCGCTTCTCCCACCGCAAGCTCGCGAACCTGCACCCGGCGGAGATCGCCGACCTCGTCGAGGCCGCCTCCCACGAGGAGGGCGAGGAGATCATCGAGGCGGTGCGGCAGGACAGGGAGCTCGAGGCGGACGTCTTCGAGGAGCTCGACGAGCACCACCGGCTGGAGTTCATCCGCGAGCGCCCCGACGCCCAGGCCGCGCAGGTGATCGCGCGGATGGCGCCCGACGACGCCGCAGACCTGATCGGCGAGATCGACCAGGAGCGGCGTGCGAGCATCATCAAGCTGCTGCCGCCGGCGCACCGGCGCAAGATCGAGTCGCTGCTCGGGTACAACCCCTCGACCGCGGGCGGGCTGATGAGCGTCGAGCTCCTCTCGCTGCGGGGAGCCGAGTCGGTCGGTGCCGCGATCGAGCGGCTGCGACGCAGCGAGATCGCCCCGGAGGCGATCAGCGCTCTCTACGTGGCGGACGAGGAGGGGCGCCTCTGCGGCTCGGTGCCGGTGGTCGCGCTGCTGCGCGCCGATCCCTCGCAGGCGATCGCCGAGACGATCGAGCACGAGCCCGTGTCCGTGAGCACGGACGCCGACCTGCCTGAGGTCGCGCGCACGATGACCGACTACAACCTGATCGCGCTGCCGGTCGTCGACGAGGAGGGCCGGATCGTCGGCGTGATCACCGTCGACGACGTGCTCGAGCAGACGCTGCCCCCAGGCTGGCGTAGGCGCTACGGGCTCGTGAGCGACTGACGCGCAGAGGCGGTGGGCGGCAGCGCGTCGGGCGGCGTCGGCGTTACGGGCTCGTGAGCAACTGACGCCCGAACCGCCCGCGCTGCTAGGGTGGGACGGCAGACGACCCGCGCAGAAAGGAGATCGGTGTGGACCCAGATCAGCCACGAAGTACCACGTCGGTAGCGCGCATCTCGGGCTCGTCCACTTCCCTCTAGCCGACGCGGGACGACCCGTCTTTGCGCCGGTGTGCATGTCGAGCGACGGCAAGCGCCGTCGACCCCCGAGCATGGCGAAAGGAGGTGAGTTCCGATGTCAGAGAAGCAGGGCGCCGTGAGCGAGAGCGTGCAGGCTCCGGTGCAGCGACGTCCCGAAGGCGTGCCGCCCGTTCTGGACGAGGCGCACATCGGCGAGATTCGCGGCGCGCTGGGGACGATCAGGATGACCGACGACGCCCGCCACGGCTGGCGCTCGCGCGCGATGGCGCTGCTCGCGATCATGGGCCCCGGCCTGATCGTGATGGTCGGCGACAACGACGCCGGCGGCGTCTCGACCTACGTGCAGGCGGGGCAGAACTACGGGCCGAGCCTGCTGTGGGTGCTGCTGCTCTTGATTCCCGTGCTGATCGTGAACCAGGAGATGGTGATCCGGCTCGGCGCGGTGACAGGCGTCGGGCACGCGCGCCTGATCAACGAGCGCTTCGGCCGCTTCTGGGGCTGGTTCTCGGTCGGCGACCTGTTCCTGCTGAACTTCCTGACGATCGTGACGGAGTTCATCGGCGTGAGCCTCGCGCTCGGCTACTTCGGCGTGAGCCGCTACGTCGCGGTGCCGCTCGCCGCGCTGACGCTGATCGCGATCACCTCGACCGGCAGCTTCCGCAGCTGGGAGCGCTTCATGTACCTCTTCATCGTCGCGAACTTCCTCGTGATCCCGCTGCTCGCGATGACGCACCCGAGCGGCGGCGCGATCGCCGAGCACACCTTCGTGCCCGGCATAAGGGGCGGGGCGAGCTCGACCGCGGTGCTGCTGATCATCGCGATCGTCGGCACGACCGTCGCGCCCTGGCAGCTCTTCTTCCAGCAGTCGAACATCATCGACAAGCGCATCACGCCGCGCTGGGTGAACTACGAGCGGATCGACACCGTGGTCGGCGCCTGCGTGGTCGTGATCGGCGCCGGCGCGCTGATCCTGATCGCGGCCTTCGCCTTCGCCGGCACGCCGGCCGCCGGCCACTTCGCCGACGCGGGCGCCGCCGCCGAGGCGCTGCGCCGCTACGTGAGCCCCGTCGCGGGCGCGTTCCTCGCGGTCGTCCTGCTGAACGCCTCGTTGATCGGCGCGGCGGCGGTGACGCTCGCGACCTCCTACGCCTTCGGCGACGTGTTCGGTGTGAGCCATTCGCTGCACCGGGGCCTGAAGGACGCGAAGCTCTTCTACGGCAGCTTCTCGGCGATGGTGCTGTGCGCCGCGGGCGTCGTCCTGATCCCGAGCGCGCCGCTCGGGCTGATCACGACCGCCGTGCAGGCGCTCGCCGGCGTGCTGCTGCCGAGCGCGAGCGTGTTCCTGGTGCTGCTCTGCAACGACCGCGCGGTGCTGGGGCCGTGGGTGAACCCGACCTGGCTGAACGTCGTCGCGGCCGTGATCGTGGGCGTGCTCGTGGAGCTGTCGCTTATCCTCGTGACGACGACGATGTTCCCGTCCCTGAACGCGGGCGACGTCTTCCTCTACATGTCGGTCGCGCTCGTTCTCTGCCTCGGGGTGATGGGTGTCTACGTTGCCTTGCGCAGACGCCCCAAGGCGGCGGCGACTGCGGGGGTCGGGGCGACTGCGGGGGTCGGGGCGATCGAACGCGAGCGTCGCCAGAGCTGGACGATGCCACCGCTCGCGCTGCTGGAGCCGGCGCGCTGGTCGGCGGGGCGCAAGGCGGCGATGCTCGCGATGCGGTGCTACCTGCTGATCGCGGTCGCGCTGCTGGTCGTGAAGGCCGTGCAGCTGGGGCACTGACCGCGGCTCAGCGGCGGAGCAGGCGTTCGATGGCTTCCTCGATCGCGGACTGATCGACCGCCGCGGCGGCGGGCAGCACATGGCTCCTGCCGCCGGTGCGGGCGATCGTGAAGGAGGGGGTCGCGGCGAGCTCGAGGCGGTGCGCTTCGGCCGCGAAGCGGGCGATCTGCGCGTTGACGTTCGCCGAGCCCCGCTGTGCGAGCGCGCGCGAGACGTCGGCGCCGGGGATGACGGAGGCGAGCGCCTCGAGGTAGGTGTCGGTGACGAAGCCGGTGTTCTCGGCGCCCTGGTTGCGGTACATGAGATCGATGAACTGCCAGAGCCTGTCCTGGGCGGCGAGCGCGAGCGCCATCCGCGCGGCGCGCAGCGAGTCCGATCCGATTAGGTCGAGCGGTCTGTAGAGAATCCGCAGCTCTCCGCTGCGCACGTACGCGGAGATGAGCCCCGGCAGCTCTTCGGTGGCGAAGCTCGCGCAGGAGGGGCACTGCAGGTCGCCGTACTCGATGAGCGTGACGGGCGCATCCGATCGACCGAGGGCGGTCCCTTGTTGCGGGACGCCTCTGAGCATCGAGATCGTCGGTGCGGTTCCCGGCACCGGCTTGCCAGGGCGCAGTTCGGAGGTGCTGCCGCTCGTGAACACGGCGACGAGCACCGCGACGATCGCCGCCGTCGCGACGAGCGCGGCCGCCACCTGGTGCAGCCGCGTCGAGGATTCACTGGGCGCTGCCTGCGAGTCGGCCATCTCGACAAGTCTATGTTGAGAGGATGCTCCCCTTTGCGGCCTCGATCGCGACCCTCTCCGCTGTCCAGGGCGCGACGGTCGCGCTGCCCGGCTCGCAAGCGATCCTCGCGCTCGACGGCAGGCGCGAGGTGGGACGGCTGAGCGGCCGCTGGTGGGCGCTGCTGCCGCCCGCGTCGGTGCTGGTGTTCGTGCTGGCCGGCAGCCTCGCGACGGACGCGAGCGCGAGCTTTCTCACCTACCTCGCGCTCTGGGGCGTGCCCGTCGGCGCGGCGCTCGCGCTCGGCTGGCTCGGCCGGTTCTCGCGGCCCGCCGTCGCGCTCGCGGTGCTGCCGCTGATGGCGCTCGCCTGGGCCGACCGCGGCGGGCTCGCCGGCGAGGCGGCCGCGCTCGCGCTGACCGCGCTGAGCTGCGTTGCGCTGGGCGCGATCTTCGCGGCGCTGACGCCGGCGCGGTGGCTGATCGCCGGGATCGTCGCGATGGCGCTCGTCGACGTCGCGCTCGTCGCGGGCGAGCTGCTGCAGCGCCCGAACGCGGCGCTGAACCTCGCCGCCCCGGCCGGCGGGCTGCCGCGGCTGCAGGCCGAGCTGTTCGGCTCGGCGGCGATGGGCTATGGGGACCTGTTCGTCGCGGCGCTGCTCGGCGGCCTGCTCGCGACGACCGGCGGCGCCGCTCGCCAGCGCCGCGTGGGAGCGCTCGTCGCCGCGCTCGCGCTCGCCTACGACCTGCTGTTCTTCTTCGTGCGCGAGCTGCCCGCGACCGTACCCGTCGCGCTCGCGCTGCTGGTCGTGCTGCTCACTGAGCGCGCGTCAAGTCGCGCCGCGACGCGCTGATCGGGCCGCCTTCGGGCAGCGCCTCGATCTCCGCGCTCGGCGGCTGCGGGCTGGACTCGACGAGCGCGGCCACGGGCAGCTCGCGCCCGGAGGAGGCGCCCATCTGCGCGAGCTCCCGCGCCTTCGGCGTGAGCCGCGCGTCGAAGGAGCGCGCGGCCTGGTTGTAGGCGTCGACCGCCGATCCGAGCTGCCGTCCGACCTTCGCGAGCGGCTCGGCGAAGACCGCGAGCCGCTTGTGCAGCTCGCGCCCGGCCTCGGCGATCGCGCGCGCGGACTCGGCGATCTGCTCTTGGCGCCAGCCGTAGTGGACCGCGCGCAGCAGGCCGATGAGCGTAGTCGGCGTCGCGATCAGCACCTGCTGGTGGACCCCGTACTCGATCAGCGAGGCGTCCTCCGCGAGCGCCGCCTGGTAGATCCCCTCCGAGGGGACGAACATGACGACGAGGTCGGGGGTGGCCTCGAACTGGCGCTGGTAGCCCTTCGAGGCGAGCTTGACGACGTGGTCGCGCGTTTGCTTCGCATGGCGCGCGAGCTGCAGCGCCCGCTGCTGCTCGTCCTGCGCCTCGAGGTGGGCGAGGTAGGCGTCGAGCGGCACCTTCGAGTCGACGACGATCACCTTGCCGCCCGGCAGCTTGACGAGCACGTCGGGGCGCAGCAGCCCCTCCTCCGAGGAGACGCTGCTCTGCTGCAGGAAGTCGCAGTGCTCGACCATCCCCGCCATCTCGATCACGTTGCGCAGCTGGATCTCGCCCCAGGAGCCGCGCGTGCTCGGGCGCTTGAGCGCCGAGACGAGGTTGCCGGTCTCCTGCCGCAGCGTGCCGACGCCCTCGTGCAGCTGGCGCACCATGCTCGAGAGTTCGCCCTGCGCCTGCCTGCGCTCGCGCTCGAGGCGTGCGATCTCGCCCTCGACCTTGCCGAGCTTCTCGCCGACGGGCCCTATGAGGCCCTTGATCTGCTCGGTGCGCGTCGCGAGCTCGCCGGCGATCCGCTGCTCCTCCGCGCGCCGCTGGTCGGCGAGGCGCTGCGCGAGCGAGTCTCCGGTCTGCTTGAGCACGTCCGCGGAGATCGCCTTCATCTCGTCGCGCATCCGCTCGCGGGTGTCGTCGGATATCACACGCAGCTGCTGCTGCATGCGCTCGCGACCGCGGCCGGCGAGCAGCGCGGCGAGCGCGACGCCGACGAGGGCGCCGATGACGAGGGCGAAGATGACGGCGAGTGCGAGCACGGCCAGTCAACGATGTCAGCGCGGGCGGACGGAGCGGCCCTCAGCGGCTGCGGCTCCAGAGCACCTCGGTCGCCGGCTCAGGATCGTAGGCGCCGGCGGTTGCGACGTCGGTCGGGTAGGTGTGGCGCGCGCGCGCGAGGAAGACCCCGGCGGCGACGAGCGTGCTGAGCATGATCAGGAAGCTCACCTCGATACCGCGCGCGGCGCTTGCGGACATTTCACCGTGGGGATGAGTTCCCAAAGGCGTCTGGGCGGGGGCGATGCCGGCGATCAGGTCGGCGACGACGCCGAACAGCAGCGGCGCGAGCGCCTGGGCGAGCGAGCGCAGGAACGTGCGCGTGCTCTCCGCGCGCCCCCACAGGCCGGAGGGCATGATGTCGAGGCGCGCCGCGTCGAGCGGCGGGTTCGCGGCCGCGAGCAGCGTCGCGCCGCCGACGTCGAACCACAGCCCGGCGCTGAGCTTGCTCGCGAGGATGCCCGGGATGAGCAGACCGGCGGCCGCGAGGTAGCAGGCCGCGGGCACGACGATTCGCGCCTGCAGGTACCCCCTGCGCAGCATCGCGTCGGTGACGCGGCCGCTGACGAGCGTGCCGGCGAGGCCGCCGAGCACGAGCAGCCCGATCAAGAGCATCGCCGAGGTGTAGCCGACCTTGTAGTGGTCCTTGACGAATACGACGACGAACGTCTGCAGGCCGGCGAGGAAGAAGTAGCCGAGCGCGGAGCTGACGATCAGCATCATGTTCGTCGGCACCGAGAGCACGTAGCGGACCGCTCTGACGAGGCTCATCTCGCGCGGGTTCCTGCGCAGGACGCGCCCGTGGTCGGGCTCTACGCCGCGCCGCTGCGCCGCCTGGTGGGCGAGCTCGTCGTCGTGCTCGTCCGCGCCGAGCCAGTCTTCGACTGCCTCGCTGCGCGCCGGCCTGTTCTGCTCGAAGCTCGGCGCGCCCGGGTGCAGCCGGCTCTGGCCGCCCCGCTGCGGCTCCGGCACCGTGCGCCACAGCGAGCGCGCGAGGAAGAATCCGGGGATCGCGAGCAGCACGAACGCCGCCCGCCAGGAGATGAGGCTCGCGAGCGCGCCGCAGACGAGGAATCCGACTGCGGTGCCCGCGAGCTCGCCGCCGAGGATGTAGGCGTAGACGCTTCCGCGCTCGCGCGCGGGGAAGTAGTCGCCGGTGAGCGAGGCGATCGCGGGGCCCGCGGTCGCGGTGACCGCCCCGAGCGCGAGCCTCGTGAGCAGCAGCGTCGAGTAGCTGCCCGCGAACGCGGCCGCGAGCGAGGCGATGCTCCAGAGCACGATGCTGCCCGCGAGCAGCGGGACCCTGCGCGTGCGGTCGACGAGCATCCCGACCGGCAGCACGAAGACCGCGCCGATGAGCAGCGCGGCCGAGCTGAGCAGCCCGATCTCGGTGTTGTCGATCTTCATCGCCTGCTCGAGCTGCGGCGCGACGGCGCCGATCGTCGCGGTGTCGGCGCTGTTGAGCGCGAGCACGCACCCGAACATGACGACGACGCGGGCCCTTGCGGGGCCGCCGACCATCTGCACGACCTGGCCGCGCACGAGCGCGCCGGCCCAGCGCGCCGCCCGCCAGCTCGCCGCCCGCGCGCGTGCGGTTGCGCCTTCGCTTGCCATCAGCTCGAGCCGGGCTGCGGGGCGGCCGCCGTCGCAGCGTCGTCCTGCCGCTCGTCGTCCGCGCTCCAGCCGCGCACGGTCGAGCGCAGGGCGAGGTAGCCGCCGATCCCCGGCAGCGTCGGCAGCCAGAAGGAGATCGCCCTGTAGGCGAGCACCCCGACGACCGCCTGGCCGCCCGGCACCCCGAACGCGGCGAACGCGCCGATCATCCCGCCCTCGACCCCGCCTACGCCGCCGGGCAGCGGCAGCAGGCTGCCGAGCGTGCCGAGGAAGTAGGCCATCACGATCACCGCGGGAGAGACTACGGCTCCGAAGGCGCGCAGCGACAGGCCGAGCACCGCGATGTCGAACCCCCAGTAGCCGATCGCGGCGAGCAGCGCGAGCGGCCGCAGCCGCACGAGCTGGAACGCGGTCTGCACCCCGACCGAGACCGTCGCGGGGACGCTCGCGAGCCGCCGCGCGAGCCGGCCGGCGCGGTCCCTGCGACCGGCGAGGCTCTGCAGGCGCCGCTCGAAGTCCTGCGGCAAGAGGCCCATGCTCAGCACGAGCAGCCCGAGCCCCGCGGCGACGAGCGCCGGCAGGATCGTGAGCGCGAAGGAGCCTCCGCCCGCGAACAGCCCGCTCCACAGGCCGAGGCCGCAGACGATGAGCGCGAGCAGGTAGATCGCGTACTGGATGACGAGGTTGGCGACCATCCGCGCGCCGATCGCGCGCCCCGCCATGCCGGCGTGGCGCAGCGCCCACACTGTCACCGCGACGCCGCCCGCGCCGGCGGCGGCGAGCAGGCGGATCGCCGCGATCCCCGCGAGCGGGATCTCGATGCTGACGCGCCAGTCGATCCGCGGCACGCCGCAGCCGAACACGGCCTCGAACAGCGCCGCATAGCTGGCGATGGAGAGCGCCTCGAGCGCGGCGGCGACGCCGAGCCAGACAGGGTCGCCGTGTCGCAGCTGCCCCCAGGTGTGGTTGAGGCCGGCGAGCTTGGGGATGAGCAGGTAGAGACCGACGAGGCCGGCGACGATGACGACGACGCTGATGAGCAGCCGCCTGCGATTGACGAGCTGCGGCTCGCGGACGGTGGGGGACTGGGTGCTCGACATGCCGCACCCTCATCATTACTCGCCTGCCTGCGCTTTATGCAGTGAGCACGGCCTTCGCGCCGCCGCCGCGGAAGTGCTCGCGCAGGAGCGTCGGCGCGTCGTCGAGCGATCCGCGCGTGACATGGCGCACAGTTACTTGCATATAAATTTATATATGAGTAATATGCCGGCGATGGCGGTGGCAGCCTCTTCGAGGGATGAGAGCCCGCGCACGCGGATGCCGAGAGCGGAGCGGATGCAGCTGATGCTCTCCGCCGCGCACGACCTGTTCGCCCAGCGCGGCTATGCCGCCGTGACGATGGACGAGGTGGCGGCCGCGGCGGGGGTGACGAAGCCGCTGCTCTACAACTACTTCGGCAACAAGGAGCGTCTCTACATCGCCTGCATGGAGCGGGCCGGCGACGACCTGCTCGCGATGATCGGCGACGCGGTCGCCGCGAGCGCGAGCCCCGGCGATGCGCTCGCCGCCGGCCTGCGCGCGTTCTTCGACTTCCTCGACGACGACCGTGCCGCCTGGGCGGTGCTCTTCGCCGAGACCTCCTCGCACGTGGGCGCGGTGGCCGCGCGCGTGGCCGACTACCGCGCCCAGCTCGCCGAGCTGGTGGCGAGCTCGCTGCTCGCGCAGCTGCCGGGGCGGCGGCGCGAAGCCGCGAAGGTCGAGGTGGAGGCGCTCTCCGCGGCGCTGCTGGGCGCGGCCGAGGCGCTCGCGCGCTGGTGGCTTAGGACCGAGGCCGTCTCGGCGCAGCAGGCGGCCGAGCTGTTGATCTCGACCGTGGAGCCAGGGCTGCGCCTGCGCTCGCAGAAGGGAAGGCGAAGTTGATCGAGAGGCCCCGCCGCGTCGCGATCGTGGGGGGCGCGCGGATCCCGTTCGCGCGCTCGAACTCCCACTACTCGCACGCCTCGAACCAGGACATGCTGACCGCGGCGCTCGACGCGCTGGTGCAGCGCTTCTCGCTGCAGGGGCAGCGGCTCGGCGAGGTCGCGGGCGGCGCGGTGCTGAAGCACTCGAGCGACCGCGACCTGACGAGGGAGAGCGTGCTCGGCACGCGCCTTGCCCCCGAGACGCCCGCCTACGACGTCCAGCAGGCCTGCGGCACGGGACTGGAGACGACGATCCTGGTCGCGAACAAGATCGCGCTCGGGCAGATCGACTGCGGCATCGCCTGCGGCGCGGACACGACCTCCGACGCGCCGATCGGCGTGAACGAGGATCTGCGCAAGGTGATGCTCGACTTCAACCGGCAGAAGTCGGCGGCGGGGCGCCTGAAGCAGCTCGCGCGCGTGAGGCCAGGCCAGATCGTGCCCTCGATCCCGCGCAACGAGGAGCCGCGGACGGGCCTCTCGATGGGCGAGCACTGCGCGGCGATGGCGAAGGACTGGCAGGTCGACAGAGGCGAGCAGGACGAGCTGGCGGCGCGCAGCCACCGCAACCTCGCCGCCGCCTACGAGCGCGGCTTCATGGACGACCTGGTGACGCCGTATCTCGGGCTGCAGCGCGACCAGAACCTGCGCCCGGACTCGAGCGTCGAGAAGCTCGCGAAGCTGAAGCCCGTCTTCGGCGGGCCCGAGGGCACGATGACGGCGGGCAACTCGACGCCGCTGAGCGACGGCGCCTCCGCGGTGCTGCTGACGAGCGAGGACTGGGCGAAGGAGCGCGGGCTGCCGATCCTGGCCTACTTCGTCGACGCCCAGACCGCGGCGGTCGACCACGTGCTGAAGCGCGAGGGCCTTTTGATGGCGCCCGCCTACGCGATGTCGACGCTGCTCGACCGGCTGGGAGCGCAGCTGCAGGACTTCGACCTCTACGAGATCCACGAGGCGTTCGCGGCGCAGGTGCTCTGCACGCTGAGCGCCTGGGAGGACGAGCGCTTCTGCCGCGAGCGCCTGGGCCGCCCGCGGCCGCTCGGCGCGATCGACCGCGAGCGCCTGAACGTGAACGGCGGCTCGCTCGCCGCCGGGCACCCGTTCGCGGCGACCGGCGGGCGGATCGTCGCCGGCCTCGCGAAGGCGCTGAACGAGCGCGGCTCCGGACGGGGCGTGATCAGCATCTGCGCGGCGGGCGGCCAGGGCGTGCTCGCAGTGCTCGAGAGCTCAGGAGGCGCGAAATGACCGATCTCTACGCACAGGCCGTCAACTCGCCGCCAGGGCGGCTGATCGCGGGCCGACTCGGGCTGCCGAGGCCGGCGAGGCTGGAGCGGCACAGGCCCGGCGCGCCCGTGATCTCCGGGCCCGTGCTGAGCGGCGGGGCGTCCGGCGGCCGGCTGAGGCCGGCGATCGAGCGCGTGCTCGATGAGATAGGCGCGCAGCGGGCGGGCGAGGGCGAAGGGCCCGTGAAGGCTCTCGTGTTCGACGCGACCGGGATCGCCGACTCGACGCAGCTGGTGGAGCTGCAGCGCTTCTTCCATCCGAACGTGAAGCGGGTGCAGCCCAGCGGGCGGATCGTCGTGCTGGGCACGCCGCCAGAGGCGCTGATCGGCGAGGCGACCGCTGGCGGGCCCGGCGCGCGTGCAGGCGGTGCGGCGAAGACCACCGGCGGGACCGACGTGCAGACGGGTGGCGCGGCGCAAGCGGGCGCAGCGCGCGCGGCGACCGCCCAGCGCGCGCTGGAGGGCTTCACGCGCTCGCTCGGCAAGGAGATTGGTAGGGGGATCGGGGTGCAGCTCGTCTACGTGGCGGAGGGCGCCGAAGACGAGGTCGACTCGACGCTGCGCTTCCTGCTCTCGCCGCGCTCCGCCTACGTCTCCGGGCAGGTGGTGAGGATCGGCGTCGGCGTCGCGCGCACGCCGCAGATCGACTGGGAGCGCCCGTTGCAGGGCCGCGCTGCGCTCGTGACCGGCGCCTCGCGCGGGATCGGCGAGGCGATCGCGAGCACGCTGCACAGGGACGGCGCGAAGCTGGTGCTGCTCGACGTGCCCGCGCTCGCCGATGACCTGCAGAGGGTGGCGCGGCGCCTGTCCGCGGAGACGATCGAGCTGGACATCACCGACGAGGACGCGCCGGCGAAGATCGCCGAGCGGCTGACCGACGGCATCGACGTGCTGATCCACAACGCCGGCGTGACGCGGGACAGGACGCTCGCGAAGATGCCCGAGGACCGCTGGAGCTCGCTGATGGAGATCAATCTCTCCAGTCAGGAGCGGATCGACGATGAGCTGCTCTCGCGCGGCCTTTTGAGGGAGAACGGCCGCATCGTGTGTGTCTCCTCGATGAGCGGGATCGCGGGCAACTCAGGCCAGACGAACTACGCGACCTCGAAGGCGGGCGTGATCGGGATGGTGCAGGCGCTCGCGCCGCAGCTGGCGCAGCGCCACGCGACGATCAACGCGGTCGCGCCCGGATTCATCGAGACGCAGATGACCGCAAAGATGCCGATCGCGATCCGCGAAGCGGGGCGACGCATGAACAGCATGTCCCAGGGCGGGCTGCCCCTCGACGTCGCGGAGACGATCGCCTGGCTGGCGAGCCCCGCCTCGACCGGCGTGAACGGCAACGTGGTGAGGGTCTGCGGGCAAAGCCTGCTGGGGGCGTGATGCGGTCGCGCGCGCTGAAGAGCCCGCCGAGCCTGCTGCCGCTGTACGCGCGCGCGGCGGCGCCGCTGATCCCAGGCGCCTCGCTGCTGCCGTTCGTGCCCGGCGGCGGCGGCGATGTGCCGGAGGTCGAGCTGACGCTCGACGACGTGAGCGCGGACCCGGAGAAGGTCGCCGCCTACGCGCACGTGTGCGGCTTCGCGCTGCGGGAGCACCTGCCGACCACCTATCCGCACGTACTCGCCTTCCCGCTGCACATGGCGGTGATGGCCGACGGGCGCTTCCCGTTCGGCGCCGTCGGGCTCGTCCACGTCGCGAACCGGATCGTGCAGCGCCGCCCGATCGAGCTGGGCGAGCGGCTCTCGATGAGGGTCTTCCCGACCGCGATTGAGCCGCACCCGCGCGGCCGCGCGTTCACGCTCGTCTCGGAGGCGAGCGTGGACGGCGAGGTGATCTGGGAGGGCTTCTCGACGATGCTGCGGCGCGGGGGCGGCAAGCCGGCGGAGACGCCCGGCGCCGAACGCGCGCCCACCGGGGAGGGCGCCGCGCGCGGCCAGACTGCCGGACCGGGGGAGCGCTCGGCTGTGGACCGGCAGGACGGCGAGACCGCCGCCGGCCTGCAGCCGAGCGCGAGCTGGAGCCTGCCCGGCGACCTCGGCCGCCGCTACGCCGCCGTCTCCGGCGACCGCAACCCGATCCACATGCACCCGTTGAGCGCGAAGCTGCTCGGCTTCCCGAAAGCGATCGCCCACGGCATGTGGAGCAAGGCGCGCTGCGTGGCGGCCTTGGAGAGCCGGCTGCCCGACGCCTTCGAGGTCGACGTGCGCTTCCGCAAGCCGATCCTCTTGCCCGCGGAGGTGAAGTTCGCGAGCTCGCTCGCGAGCGGGGCAGCGAAGGGGGGAGCGCCTGGCGATGCGGCGACGACAAGTGGAGCGGCGGGCTCCGCAGCGGCTTCGGACGAGCGAGAGGAGATCCGCTTCTCTCTGAGCGACGCGCGGAAGGGCACGCCGCATCTCGAGGGGCGCGTGGCGCCGCTCGACGAGACCGGTGAAGGCGCGCGGGCGAGACGGACGACCAACCAACAAGCAAAAAAGGAAAGGGGTGACGGATGAGCGCGCAGCGGAAGGGCATCGCCCAGCGCAGCATGGGCCTCGGCTTGAGGGCGCTGAACGTGCTCGCGGGCTCTGAGGCGCTCGACAGGCTGGGCGTGCGCAGGCAGGCGGAGCGGGCGCTGTTCAGGGCGACGAAGAGCGGCTTTCGGACCGCGACCGCGGCGAGCCGCAGCTTCAAGGCGGCGCAGCGGCTGACGAGCCCCGCGCGCCAGGGCACGGCGAAGGCGCCCTCGCTGTTCGACATCACCCCCGACGAGGAGCAGCAGATGCTGCAGGAGGCGGTGCGTGACTTCGCGGCGGAGAAGGTGCGCCCCGCCGCCGCGACGGCCGACGCCGCCTGCGCGACCCCGGCGGAGCTGCTGAGCGCGGCCGGCGAGCTGGGCGTGAACGTGCTCGGCATCCCCGAGGAGCTGGGCGGCGTGATGCAGCAGCAGTCCGCGGTGACTGGCGTCTTGATCGCCGAGGCGCTCGCCCACGGGGACC
>JBAIYK010000001.1:0-14461 GCA_037915935.1 Solirubrobacterales bacterium
GTCGAGCACCTTCGAGCGCAGGCCCTCGCTCAGCACGAGCGCGAGCGCGCCCGCGACGATCAGCAGCAGCAGCGCCCTTCCGAGCCCGCCGGTGCGCCGGCGCTTCGGCTTCTCGGTCAGCGTCGCCGACGCTTCGCGCAGCGCCTTCGCCGCCTGCGAGAGCTCGCGCTGGAGCTTGCGGTCCTGCAGGAGCGCCTTCGTCGCCGGCTTGCCGTTGTGCATCCGCCCGTAGGCGCTGCGCGCCGCCGCGTAGGCCGCGAGGATGTTCTGACGCAGATCCTCGTCTTCGATCAGCCGCTGCACGTAGCGGTTGCGCCGTGCCGCCCTCGCCGCCTCGGAGGCCTTGCCGATACCGTCTTTCGCTGCCATCTCACCACCACCTCTGCTCGCGCTTTCCCGGGTCACCCAATAGTAGACATGAGAGCCATCCTCGGGGCCAGGCGCGTTGGACTCAGGCGTGCAGCGCAGCCTGCTCCTCGGCGGACGGGAAGGCCCAGGCGGTGCGCGAGCGCCGCTCGTGCCTGAACACGAGGCGCAGCTGTGGCGGCGGCTGCAGCCTCGCCTCGGCCGGCCGGAAGGTGCTGCACGGCTCCTCGACGTCGAGCGCGCAGAGCATGTTCACCCTGAAGAAGCAGTCATCGCAACTGACCTTTCGCCCGCTCCGTCTGCTCTGTGTTCGCTGCAACGTCGATTCCCCCATTCGATCTGGCATGGCCGCTCGCCGCGCGGATCACCGGCGTCGATGTGACTGCATGGTGAGAGCCGCCCCCGCGGGCTCGTACCCTGATTCAAGGACCGAGATGGTCCGGTGAGGCGCCCTCGCTCTCCGATCGGAGGGCCGTGGGCGACGCGTCGCATCAAAGCATTCTCGCGGCGGCCGCTCAAGGCGCCGCGAGGAGAGATCCCGCAAATCGCAGCGAAAACTTCCTTGCGCCTGTGGCAGCGGCTGGGCCGCGCTCGCCACCGAGCCACGCTCGTTGCCGAGAAGGAGCCGGCAACCATCATCATGGCCGCATGCGGATACTCGTCACCGGCGCAAGCGGCGGGATCGGCTCGGCGCTCGTCCCGCGGCTCGCCGCCGCAGGGCACGAGCTTCGCGCGCTCAGCCGTCAGCCGGCGCGAGTCGCCCTCGAAGGCGCGGAGGTTCTCGCCGGCGACGTGCTCACCGGCGCAGGTCTGCACGAGGCGCTCGCCGGCGTCGAGGTCGCCTACTACCTCGTTCATTCGATGGAGGCAGCCGTCGCAGAGTTGCGGCAAGGCGCGTCGACCGTCGCCTTTCCAGATCGCGAGCGCCTCGGCGCCCAGCGCTTCTCGAGCGCGGCGCAGCGGGCGGGCGTGCGGAGGATCGTCTACCTCGGCGGCCCGCGGCCCGCCGGCCAGGCGTCATCGCGCCACCTCCGCAGCCGCGCGGAGGTCGAGCGGATCCTGATCGCAGCGATCCCGGACTCGGTCGCGCTGCGCGCTGCGATCGTGATAGGGGCGAGATCCCGCTCCTTCCGGCTGCTCGTGCGGCTGGTCGAGCGGCTGCCGCTGCTCGCCCTGCCCGCCTGGCGCACGAGGCGCGTGCAGCCGATCGACGCGCGCGACGTCGTCGAGATGCTGCTCGCGGCGGCGAGCGTGAGCGAGGTCGCGGGCGCGTCCTTCGAGATCGGCGGCCGCGATGCGCTCACCTACGAAGAGATGCTCTCTCGGATAGCCGAGATCATGCTCATATCGCGACCGAAGGTGAGGGTCGACCTCGATCTCACTCCGATCGTCGCCCGCCTCGCAGCCTCGATCGCCGGCGAGGACCCCGAACTCGTCCTGCCTCTGATGGAGAGCCTAACCTGCGAGATGCCGCCCGTCGACGCGCGCGCGCCGGACATGCTCGGAGTGACCCTGCACTCATTCGACGCCGCCGTCGAGCACGCGCTCGCCGAATGGGAGCGGGTCGAGCCGTTGGCCGCACGCTGATCGGCCAAGCGAGGGTCACGCGCGCGGACGGCAAGCTACGGTTCCGATCAGAAGATGAGCACGGTCGACGCATCGGTTCACATCAGCGCGCCTCCCGAGAGGGTCTGGGAGATCGTGATGGATCCCGGCAGGCTGTCGGAGTGGGTGACGATTCACCGCCGCCTGCGCCACGCCGACGAGGGTCGTCCCCATGTCGGATACCGGATGGACCAACAGGTGCATCTGCGCGGAGTCAATCTCGACGTCCACTGGGAGCTCGTCGAGTGCGAGCCGCCTCGGCACGCCATCTGGCAGGGCAGGGGTCCGGCTCGCTCGCACGCCCGCACCGAGTATGTCCTCACTCCCGAGGACGGGGGAGCCGCGACTCGCTTCGGCTACCACAACGAATTTCACGCTCCACTCGGCACGATCGGCGCACTCGCCAGTCGGGCGCTCGTCGGTGGGATGCCGGAGCGAGAGGCTCATCGCACGCTTCGGCAGCTGCAGGAGTTGCTCGAACGGCACGCGTGAAGGCTCTGATGGCACGCGTCGAGGCTCGAACGGGAATCCAATGGACGCACTCCGCATGCACTCCGCATCCAGCTGACGCACTGATATAACGACGCGTCTCTATCAGCTGTCCGATCACCGCCGTAATGTGATTGAGCACGATGTGTAACAATGTCGATACCAATACCGGTACCGTCTCCCCCAGTGAGGTTCCAACGTGACTGACTTCCTTGACGAAAAGCGCCGAGAGATCCATCAGCGCCTGTCCGAGCTGAAGCCTCTCGTCGATGAGTTTCATCGACTCGAGGCCGCCGCCGCCGCGCTGATCGGTGTGGGCGGCGACGGCCGTGCGAAGACCGCGACGGCAACGGCGAGCGCCAGCACAGGCGCACGTCGTGGACCAGGCAGGCCGCCAGGCAGGCGGCCGGGCAGGCCGCGTCGCGCCGCGGCCGCGAGCAGCACCGCGACGGCCGCAGCGCCGCGTCGTCGCGCAGGCAGGCGCAAGGGCAGCGGCACACGCTCGGCCCAGGCGCTTTCATTCGTGCAACAGCAGCCTGGAATCACGATTCCCGAGCTCGCCGCGCGGATGGGCATAAAGCAGAACTACCTCTACCGTGTCCTGCCATCGTTGGAGCAGGAAGGCAAGGTGGCCAAGCAAGGCCGCGGCTGGCACCCCAAGTCCTGAGACCTAGTCCCAGCAGCACCAACTGAAGGCTGATTAACGAAAGGGCGCGGCTGTCACGGCCGCGCCCTTTTCGTTGAAGCTGTTGCCTCAGATCAGTCCGAGATCGCGGACCGCGTTGCGCTCGTCTTCGAGCTCGGCGACGCTCGCGTCGATTCGCGTGCGAGAGAAATCGTCGAGGTCGAGGCTGTCGACGATCTCGTATTCCCCGGCTGAGCAGCGGCATGGGAAGCCGCAGATGATGCCCTCGGCTATGCCGTAGGAGCCGTCGGATGGGACTCCCATCGAGACCCAGTCGCCGGGCGGCGTGCCGAGCGCCCAGTCGTGTACGTGCTCGATCGCGGCGTTCGCGGCCGAGGCCGCGGAGGAGGCGCCGCGCGCGTCGATGATCGCCGCGCCGCGCTTCTGGACGGTCGGTATGAACTCCTCCGTCAGCCAATTCCCGTCGTCGAGCGCCTCGGCGGCTGGGCGCCCTGACACCGTCGCGTGGAATATGTCCGGGTACTGGGTCGCAGAGTGGTTGCCCCAGACGCCGACGTTCGTCACGTCCGTCACTTTCACGCCCGCCTTCGCCGCCATCTGAGCGATCGCGCGGTTGTGGTCGAGCCGCATCATCGAGGTGAAGCGCTCGCGCGGGATGTCAGGAGCGTTGCTCATCGCGATCAGGCAGTTCGTGTTCGCCGGGTTGCCGACGACGAGCACCTTCACGTCCGCGGCCGCGTGAGCGTTCAGCGCCTGTCCCTGCGGCTTGAAGATGCCGCCGTTCGCCTGCAGCAGGTCGCCGCGTTCCATGCCCTTGCTGCGCGGCCGCGCGCCAACGAGCAGCGCGACGCTCACACCGTCGAAGGCGACGTTCGGGTCGTCCGTGATCTCGATCCCCGACAGCAGCGGGAAGGCGCAGTCGTCGAGCTCCATCGCGGTGCCCTCCGCCGCCTTCACCGCCTGCGGGATCTCGAGCAGGCGCAGCTCGAGCTCCGTGTCTGCGCCGAGCATCTGCCCGCTTGCGATCCGAAAGAGGATGCTGTAGCCGATCTGCCCGGCTGCGCCTGTGACGGCGACTCTCACTGGTTTGCTCACGTCTTCTGCGCTCCTGGATCGTGTTTAGTGGGCCATCGCCATCGCGCGCTGCAGTCCCTCGTCGATCGCGGTGAGGAACTCCTCCGTCGTCTGCCAACCCTGGTCGGGTCCTATCAGCAGCGCGAGGTCCTTCGTCATCTTGCCCTCTTCCACCGTCTGCACGCACACGCGCTCGAGCGCGTGTGCGAACTCCTCCAGCGCGGGCGTGTCGTCCATGCGCGCGCGCGCCTGCAGGCCCCTCGTCCACGCGAATATGGAGGCGATCGGATTGGTGGAGGTGGGCTTGCCCTGCTGGTGCTGGCGGTAGTGACGCGTGACGGTGCCATGCGCCGCCTCCGCCTCGACGGTCTTGCCGTCCGGCGTCATCAGAACGCTCGTCATCAGGCCAAGCGACCCGTAGCCCTGCGCGACCGTGTCCGACTGCACGTCGCCGTCGTAGTTCTTGCAAGCCCACACATAGCCGCCTTCCCACTTCAGCGCGGCGGCGACCATGTCGTCGATCAGGCGGTGTTCATATGAGAGGCCCGCCGCCTCGAAGTCGGAGGAGAACTCGCTGTCGTAGACCTCCGCGAAGATGTCCTTGAAGCGCCCGTCGTAGCGCTTCAGGATCGTGTTCTTCGTCGAGAGGTAGACGGGATAGCCGCGCTCCAGGCCGTAGCGCATGCAGGCGCGCGCGAAGTCGCGGATCGAGTCGTCGAGGTTGTACATCGCCATCGCGACGCCTGCGCCCTCGAAGTCGTAGACCTGCAGCTCGATCGGCTCCCCGCCGTCAGCGGGAGTGAAGGTGAGCGTCAGCGCGCCTGCCCCTGGGATCACGACGTCGGTCGCGC
Source organism: Solirubrobacterales bacterium (assembly GCA_037915935.1). Classification (GTDB taxonomy): domain Bacteria; phylum Actinomycetota; class Thermoleophilia; order Solirubrobacterales; family Solirubrobacteraceae; genus Palsa-744. Next base: position 5,032 of record JBAIYK010000001.1, read on the forward strand.
GGTACTGGTCGCCGAAGGCGTGGCGGCCGATCACGATCGGCTTGCTCCAACCTGGCACGAGCCGCGGCACGTTGCAAATCACGATCGGCTCGCGGAAGATCACCCCGCCGAGGACGTTGCGGATCGTGCCGTTCGGCGAGGGGTACATGCGCCTCAGGCCGAACTCCCTCACGCGCGCCTCGTCAGGAGTGATCGTCGCGCACTTCACGCCGACGCCGTGGCGTCTGATCGCCTGCGCGGCCTGCACAGTGATCTCGTCGTCGGTCGCGTCTCTGCTCTCGATCCCGAGGTCGTAGTAGTCGAGCTCGACGTCGAGGTAGGGCAGGATCAGGCGCTCCCTGATCATCGACCAGATGATTCGCGTCATCTCGTCGCCGTCGAGCTCGACGATTGGGTTGACAACCTTGATCTTCGCCATGTGTCGTCCTTGTCTCTGAGGCTTTCGCCGGCTCAGACGAGCCGCGGCGACGCTCGGGGCGCCGTTGCCGCCTGGGACCCGCCGGCGCGGCATCCCGCCTCGCCCGCCTGCGCAACCTCGCAAGAGCGCGGGCGCGGATGCTATCGCGAGTGCCCTAAGCTCTCCCATGATGGCCGCCGTGCCTCGAGTCGAGGATCGAGCGCGAGCCGGGGAAGGGTCGCCCTGGAAGACGCACGACGTTCTCAACCAGGCGCCGCCGCTGCAGGACCTGGATCTGTTCTCGACCAACCTGCCGCTGCTCGAGGCGACGGCGCGCGAGGGCGCCTCCTGGGTGAGCGACAGGGCGGCCAAGCTCGGCAGGCTGATCGGGGGCGAGCCGATGCGGTGGGGAGCGCTCGCGAACGAGAACAGGCCGCAGCTGAAGACCCACGACCGCTACGGCAACCGGATCGACGAGGTCGAGTTCCACCCCGCCTGGCATGAGCTCATGAGGCTCGGCGTGCAGCACGAGCTGCACGCGCTGCCCTGGAACCACCCCCATGAAGACGGCGCCCACGTCGCGCGGGCGGCGCTGTACATGACGGCGATGCAGGCGGAGGCCGGCTTCGCCTGCCCGATAACGATGACCTTCGCGGCGATCCCGGCGCTGCGCGCACAACCTCAGTTGCTGTCGCAGTGGCAGCCGCTCATCACCTCGACCGCCTACGACCCGCGTCTGCTGCCCGCCGCCGAGAAGGGCTGCGCGATCGCGGGGATGGCGATGACCGAGAAGCAGGGCGGCTCCGACGTGAAAGCGAACACGACCTACGCCGAGCCGATCGGCGCGGGCGGGCCTGGCGGGGAGTACCTCATCACCGGTCACAAGTGGTTCTGCTCGGCGCCGATGAGCGATCTCTTCCTAGTGCTCGCCCAAGCGCGGCCGGCCGGCCGCGCGGGCGTGAGCGACGAGCATGCAGAAGACGAGCAGAACGGCCAAGGCTCCGGGCTCTCCTGCTTCCTGCTGCCGAGGATCCTGCCCGACGGCAGCAGGAACGCCTTTCACATCCAGCGCCTGAAGGACAAGCTCGGCAACCACTCGAACGCCTCGAGCGAGATCGAGCTGCGTCGCGCGTTCGCCTGGATGGTCGGCGAGCCGGGGCGCGGCGTGCCGACGATCATCGAGATGGTCGGGCACACGCGCCTCGATTGCGTGATCGGCACGGCCGCCGGCATGCGGGTGGGCGTGATGCACGCGACCCATCACGCCGCCCACCGCTCCGCCTTCGGCCGCCGCCTGATCGAGCAGCCGCTGATGGAGAACGTGCTCGCCGACCTCTGCGTCGAGTCGGAGGCGAGCACGGCGCTCGCGATGAGGCTCGCGCGCGCCTACGACGAGGCCGACGCCGACGCAAGAGCGGGACGCAGCGCGACCGACGCGCAGCTGTTCAAGCGGCTTGCGACCGCCGTCGGCAAGTACTGGGTCTGCAAGCGCGCGCCCAACCACGCCTTCGAGTCGCTCGAGTGCCTCGGCGGCAACGGCTACGTCGAGGAGTCGGGGATGCCGCGCCTCTACCGGGAGGCGCCGCTCGCCTCGATCTGGGAGGGCTCCGGCAACGTGATGAGCCTCGACGTGCTGCGGGCGCTCGCGCGCGAGCCGCGCTCGCTCGAGGTCTTCCTCGCCGAGGTCGAGCTCGCGAAGGGCGCCGATGAGCGCCTCGACGCCCACGTCGAGCGCCTGAAGGCGGAGCTTTCGAGCTTCGAGCAGATCGAGGCGCGGGCGCGGCGGGTCGTCGAAGCGCTCGCGCTCGCGCTGCAGGGCTCGCTGCTCGTGCGCGACGCGCCCAAGGAGGTCGCCGACGCCTTCTGCGGCTCGCGCCTATCGCCGCAGCGCGGCCTCGAGTACGGGACGCTGCCGGCGGGCACCGACTTCGCGGCGATCGTCGAGCGCCATCGGCCGCAGGTCTAGGTCCCTGGGAGCGCCGCCGCGCATCCCCGTTCCCGCATACCATTGAGCCTGTGACGCCCAGGCGAAGGAGCTTTCAGCTCGCGCGGGTCTTCGGCATCAGGATCAGCGCCAGCCTCAGCTGGTTCTTCGCGCTGTTCATCTACATCTTCATCATCCAGGAAAATCTCAGCGGCGAAGTCCCTGACGCATTCGCGATCACGGTCCTCACCGTGCTCTCGCTTTTCGTCGCGCTCGTGATCCACGAGCTCGGGCACGCGCTCGTCGCGAGGCGCAGAGGTCTGCAGGTCGCCGAGATCGAGCTGTGGGCGCTCGGCGGCATCACGAAGACGGTGGGAACGACCGAGAGCCCAGGCGCCCAATTCGCGGTCGCGGTCGCCGGTCCGCTCGCAACCGTCGGCGTCGTCGCGCTCTGCGTGCTGGGCGCGAAGCTCGCCTCCCCGCACCAGCCGCTGCTCGGCCTCGCGTTCGAAACGGGCCGGCACGCGAACCCGGTCGGCGTGTGGCTGAAGGTGCTCGGGCTCTTCAACGTGCTCGTGCTCGCGGTCAACCTCGTGCCCGCGTTCCCGCTCGACGGGGGCCAGATCTCGCAGGCGATCATCTGGAAGGCGAGCGGCGACCGCAACCTCGCGACGCGCGTCACCGGCCGGCTCGGCCAGGCATTCGGGATCGCGCTCGGCGCGGCCGGGCTCTACCTGCTCGCGAAGGGCTATTTCGAAGGCATGTTGCTCGCGCTCATCGCGCTCTTCGTGTATCAGGGCGCCGGCCTCGCGGTCGTGCAGGGCTCGCTCGGGCAGCGGATCCAGCGGCTCACGGTCGCCGACGTGATGGACCGCGAGCCGATCACGATCCCGATCGAGGCGACGCTGCTCGACGCCCAGGAGCAGTTCTTCGTCCGCTACAAATGGCCCTGGTTCGCGGTGATCGACTCCGCGCGGCACTTCATCGGCGTGCTGCGCCAGGAGCGCGTCGACGCCGAGCTCGCCGCCGGCAGGCCGGCGCTCAGCGTGATCGACGCGCTCGAGGAGGACATTCCGGTGCGGATCGGGGAGAGCCAGCCGCTCGAGTCGCTGCTGCGCTCGGAGGCGCTCAGCCGGCTCGGAGGCATGGTCGCGGTCGACGGCGAGGGGACGCTGCGAGGGGTCGTGACGCTGGCGCAGGTGCGCCAGGCGCTGCGGCCGGCCTCCTAGCGGCGGCTGCTGATGGCCGTCGAGACGAGCCCCGGGCACGGGCGAGACGAGCAGGACCGCCGGGCTGGAGGCGGAATCGCCGAGCAAGGCCGTCCGACCGGCGGCGCGGAGCCGCAGCGGGTCGGGCGCAGACCGGGGCCTTTCGCTGCGACGGCGGCGCTCGGGGTGCGCGTCGTCCACAACCCCTGGGCGCCGCGGATCGCGCTCTGCCTGCTGCTCGCCTTCTCGATCGCCGCGAAATCGATCGACATCAGCCAGCCCTGCGAAGCGCCCTGCGCCGCGAAGAGCAAGCACACGCTCATCTTCGACGAGTCCTACTACGTCAACGCCGCGCGCGTGATCGACCACATCGAGCCGCCGGCGGGCCTGCCCTACCACGGCGCGCCGCTCGGCAGGGACCCGAACGCCGAGCACCCGCAGCTCGCGAAGCTCGCGATCGCGGCCGGCATCGAGGTGTTCGGCGACAACCCGCGCGGCTGGCGCATCGGCAGCATCCTCTTCGCGGCGATCGCCCTGCTCGCGCTCTACGCGCTCGTGCGCGCCTGCGGCGGCAGCGAGTGGCTCGCCGTCGGCACGAGCGCGGTGCTCGCGCTCGACAACCTGCTGCTCGTCCACGGCCGGATCGGCACGCTCGACATCTACGCGGTCGCGATGATGCTCGTCTCCGCGGCGCTCTACATGCGAAGACGGCCGCTGCTCGCGGGCGCCGCGCTCGGCGTCGCCGCCTGCATGAAGGAAGTCTCGCTCAGCCTCGCGCTCGTATTCGTGCTGATGGAGGCGCTGTTGGTCGCACGAACGTGGTGGTTCAGAGAGGGCGGCCTGCCAGCGCTCGCCGGGGTGGGCAGGCCCACTCCCTCCGAAGGCGCTGCTGCTCAGGCCGACGACGTCGGGGCGCTCGCCGGGGTGGGCAGGCCCGCTCGCTCCGAAGACGCCGAGGGGCGTGCCGAGGGCGCGCAGGAGCCGGCCGCCCGCAGCGCCGTGCGCAGGAGGCTGCTGAAGAACGCGGCGATCGTCCACGGCCGGCAGCTCGGCCTCTACCTGCTCGCCGGCGCGGCGGCGACGCTCGGCCTGCTCGCGCTGCTCGACGCGCTCGTGCCCGCCTACGACCCTGGCACCCACGTCCTCTACGCAGGCAACCCCTTCAAGCACCTCTCGCACATGTACGACTACGCGCAGCTGCTGAAGAGCAAGCCGGGCGAAACGGGGATCACCTCGAGCCCGCTCGCGTGGCTGCTGAACGAAAAGCCGATCAACTACGCGCGCGTCGCCGTCAACACGAACGTCGGCAGCAAGATCGTCGCGACCCACGACACGATCCGCTTCGAGGGAGTGATCAACCCGTTCATCGTCTTCCTCGCGATCCCAGCGCTCCTCGCCGCGCTCGCGGCCGCATGGAGGACCGGCGAGCGGCTCGCCGCGCTCGGAGCGGCCTGGTGCCTCGGCGCCTACCTCCCCTTCTTCTTCGGCAGCGAGGTCTCAGGCCGGATCTCCTACCTCTACTACATGGTGATCGTGATGCCGGGGATCTACATCGTGACCACGCGCCTGTTCGCCTCGCGGCGGATGCCTGCGGCGGCGACGCTCGGCTGGGCGATCGCCCTGATCTACGGCTTCGTGCACCTGTACCCGCTGCGCACGCTGCTCTGAGCGGCGCATGACGGTTTCGAGGCCCGTCTCTCTCCGCATGCCGCTTTGAGCGGCGCAGGGCGGCTTCCAGGGCCTTGATCTGATTTTTTTGCCGTTTGATGCTTGATTTTTTTGCCGCTGAATCCTTTATATTTCTGCCGCTGAAATCGTGATATTTTTGCCGATGGAATGGTCGGATACAGGGCCAGGATCGTCGACCGGGAGCTCTCGACCAGGCTCGCGTCCATGGGCGCGGTGATCATCGAGGGCCCGAAGGCGTGCGGCAAGACCGCGACCGCGAGGCAGATCTCTGCGAGCGAGGTGCTGCTCGACGTCGACACGAGCGCCCGCGACGCAATCGCCGTCGATCCGAGGCTCGTCCTCGAAGGCGCAGTCCCTCGTCTCATCGACGAGTGGCAGCTCGAGCCCGCGATCTGGAACCACGTCCGGCGCGCGGTCGACGACCGTGGGACGCCCGGCCAGTTCATCCTCACCGGGTCTGCCGTTCCAGCAGACGAGATCACGAGGCACACGGGAGCGGGGCGGATCACGAGGCTTCGGATGCGGCCGATGTCGCTGTTCGAGCTGGAGTCGAGCAGCGGCGAGTTCTCGCTCGCGTCCCTGCTCGCGGGCGAGGCCGATCCGCACGCAGCTGACAGCGGCATGCAGATCGCCGACCTCGCGCGAGAGATCGCGCTCGGCGGCTGGCCTGGATTCCGTGGGCTCGACACCGCGCAGGCGCTGCGTGCCGTGCGCGACTACCTCGAGGAGATCCGCCGCGTCGACATCGAGCGCCTCGAAGGCAGGCGTCGCGATCCCGAGAAGGTCACGCAGCTCCTGCGAAGCCTCGCCCGCAACGTCGCCACCTATGCCGCCGCCAGCACGCTCGCCCGCGACGCATCAGGCGCGGACGAGCGGATGAAGCACGAAACGATCGGCGACTACCTCGATGCGCTCAGACGGCTGATGATCGTCGAGGACCAGCCTGCATGGGCGCCGCATCTGCGATCGACGTACGCGCTGCGCCAGGGTGCGAAGCGACACTTCGTCGATCCCTCTCTCGCCGTCGCCGCTCTGCGCGCCAATCCCGAGCGTCTACTGCAGGACTTGAAACTGCTCGGTTTCCTGTTCGAGTCGCTCGCGATCCGCGATCTGCGCGTCTACGCGCAGGGCAGCGACGCCCACGTGCTGCAGTACCGCGACAGCCGTGGCGTCGAGGTGGACGCGATCGTCGAGACCGCAGCCGGCCGGTGGGCGGCGTTCGAGGCGAAGCTGGGAGCCGGCCAGGTGGAGGAGGCCGCCGCCGCGCTGCACCGGTTCGCAAGCCAGATCGACTTCGAGCGCTCCGGCCGCCCCAGCGCTCTCGGCGTAATCGTCGGAACCGGCTACGGCTACCGCCGTGATGACGGGATCTTCGTGATCCCGATCGGCGCCCTCGGGCCGTAGACATCGGCGTACGCGGGCGATGCGATCGACCGCGACCCGCCACGCGGCGCTCGAGGGTGGATATATAGAGTCCCCGCCATGCCAGAGCACGACGTCCTCATCATCGGCGCCGGCCTCGCCGGCCAGCGCGCCGCCCTCGCCGCGGCGCAGGCGGGGGCCTCGGTCGCGATCATGAGCAAGGTCCATCCCGTGCGCTCGCACTCGGTCGCGGCCGCCGGCGGCATCAACGCCGCGATCAGCCTCGACGACGACTGGCGCTCGCACGCCTACGACACGGTGAAGGGCTCGGACTACCTCGGCGACCAGGACGCGATCGAGGTCATGTGCTCCGAGGCGCCTTCCGAGGTCATGCACCTCGAGCACATCGGCGTCACCTTCCACCGCAACGAGAAGGGCGAGATGGACCTGCGCGCGTTCGGCGGCGCCTCGATGAAGCGAACCGCCTACGTCGCGGACATCACCGGCCAGGCGATGCTGCACGTGCTCTACGAGCAGCTGCTCGAGCGCCACGAGCAGGTGCAGCGCTACGAGGAGTGGTTCACGACCTCGCTGCTGATCGACGACTCCGGGCGCTGCGCCGGGGTGATCGCGCGCGAGGTCCGCAACGGGCGGATCGAGGCGTTCGCCGCGAAGAACGTGATCCTCGCCTGCGGCGGGGCGGGGCAGGTCTACAAGCCGACGACGAACGGCCTCATCGTCACCGGCGACGGAATCGCGCTCGCCTACCGGGCGGGCGCCCCCCTCATGGACATGGAGATGGTCCAGTACCACCCGACGACGCTCGTTGACAGCGGCATCCTCATCACCGAGGGGGCGCGCGGCGAGGGCGCGCACCTGCTCAACGCGAACGGCGAGCGCTTCATGGAGAGGTCCGCTCCGAACAAGATGGAGCTCGCCTCGCGGGACGTCGTCTCGCGGGCCGAGCAGATCGAGATCAACGAGGGCCGCGGCGTCGGCCCCGGCAAAGCGGGCGTCTACCTCGACGTCACGGTCGTGCCCCGCAAGCGGACGCTCGAGGCTTTGCGCGAGATCGTCAACCTCGGCAGGGACTTCGCCGGCGTAGACATCACGCGCGAGCCGATCATGATCAGGCCCGGGCAGCACTACATCATGGGCGGCGTGAAGACCGACGTCGACGGGCGCACGCCGATCGAGGGCCTCTACGCCGCCGGCGAGGTCGCCTGCGTCTCGGTCCACGGCGGCAACCGCCTCGGCGCCAACTCGCTGCTCGACACCCTCATCTTCGGCCGCCGCGCCGGCGAGCACGCCGCCGCGAGGGCGGCGGCGATGCCGATGCCGAAGGCCGACACGCTCTCGCAGCTCAAGCGGGACTCCGACCAGATCGATGCAATCGTGCGCCGCGAGAAGGGCGGCAGGCGCGTCTCGGAGATCAAGGCGGAGCTCGGCGAGACGATGAACCGCCACGCCGCCGTCTTCCGCGACGAAGAGGGCCTGCAGCAGGCGCGGGAGACGGTCGCGCGCCTGCAGCAGGAGGCGCAGAGCGCGTGGATCGACGACCGCGGCACCGTCTTCAACCAGGACGTGCTCGGCGCGCTCGAGCTCGGCTACATGCTCGACTGCGCGGAGGCGATCGTCATCTCCGCGATCGAGCGCAAGGAGTCGCGCGGCGCCCAGTTCAGGACCGATTTTCCCGAGCGCGACGACGAGAGCTGGCTGAAGCACATCGACGTGACCGCGGGGGCGAACGGGGACGGGCCTCAGGTTTCGTATTCGCCCGTCACGATCACCCAGTGGCAGCCGGAAGAACGCAAATACTGATGAGCAAGGCCGACCGCACATCGCACGAGCACCCTGCTGAGGAGGCGAGCACCTGATGTCGAGCACCACAACAGCGCCTCGCACCGCCGAGCAGCGGGCTTTCAAGCTGCGCCTGCGCCGCTACGACCCCGAGTCGGGACGCGCGCCCTACTGGGAGGAGCATCAGGTCGAGCTCGAGGGGCACCGCTCAGTGCTCGAGGGCATCCTGCAGGCGAGGGACCGCTTCGACGGCTCGATCGGCATTCGCTGCTCCTGCAGGCAGGCGATCTGCGGCTCCTGCGGAGTGAAGATCAACGGCGAGCCGGCGCTCGCCTGCCACACCCACCTCGACGAGGCGCTGTCAGGCGCGAGGGACGGCGCGATCGAGGTCGAGCCGATGGGCAACATGCCGATCATCAAGGACCTCATCGTCGACATGGACGCCGTCCACTGGAAGAAGGTCCAGCGCGTCACGCCGTGGCTGATCGCAAAGCAGCCGGTGCCGGAGCGCGAGTACACAGTCGACCGCGAGAGCATGGTCGATGTCACCCAGACGATGGCCTGCATCCAGTGCGGCGCCTGCGTCTCGGACTGCCTCTCGATGGAGGTCGACCCGGAGTTCATAGGTCCCGCTGCCCTCGCGAAGGCATACCGCTTCGTCGGCGACCCGCGCGACGACGCCCGCCATGTGCGCCTCAACGACCTCGCCCAGGACCCGCATGGCATCTACGACTGCACCCACTGCTTCAAGTGCGTGCAGGCCTGCCCGAAGGACGTCAACCCGATGGGCCAGATCATGCGCCTCAGGCGAATCGCCGGCTCCGACGAGGAGATCGTCGACGTCAACAACGGCCACCGCCACGAGCAGGCGCTCACGAGCCTCGTGCGCGACTACGGCCTGCTGCACGAGGCCGAGCTGATCCCGCGCTCCTATGGCGGCGACTCGTGGTTCGGGAAACTCCACCCCCGGGCCGGCAGGGAGCTGCTCAGCTCGCTGCCGTCGATCCTCAAGGCGCTGCTGCGCGGCAAGGTCACGCCGCTGGGCGCGCT
>JBAIYK010000050.1:0-28055 GCA_037915935.1 Solirubrobacterales bacterium
GCCGCGGCGATCGCGCGCATCCACGAAGCCGGTCCTGCGATGCGTCACAGCACGGCACGCTGGTTCGCCGAGAACGCGCAGCGGCTCTCGCTGCAGTCCTCGCTTCGCAGGGTGCTGCAGAGCTACGGGGAGCAGAGCGCCGCGAGCGCCTCTGCCCACCGCGCGCGGCCCTAACATCCAGCGTCGATGAGCGATCCAGCAGTATCGATGAGCGATCGGCGCCGGTGAGCGCAGCCCCTATCCGCATCGGCGTCGTCGGACTCGGCTACTGGGGGCCGAACCTCGCGCGCAACTTCGACTCGCTGCCAGGCTGCGAGCTCGCCTGGTGCTGCGACGAGGACGACAGCCGCCTCGCCCGCCTCGCCGCCGTCCACCGCTCGACGCGCTTCACGTCGAGGCTCGAGGACCTGCTCGAAGACGAGGCGCTGCACGCGATCGCGCTCGCGACGCCGGTGCCGACCCACGCCGCGCTCGCGCAGCGGGTGCTGCTCGCCGGCAAGCACTGCTTCGTCGAGAAGCCGCTCGCGCAGTCGGCGGCGGACGCGCAGGCGGCGGTGCAGGCGGCGCAGGAGGCGGAGCGTATCCTCATGGTCGGCCACCTGCTCGAGTACCACCCTGGGATCAGGCTGCTGAAGGAGACGCTCGACTCCGGCGAGCTTGGGCAGCCGCGCTACATCTACGGCAACCGCCTCAACCTCGGGCAGCTGCGCAGCGAGGAGAACGCGCTCTGGAGCCTTGGCGCCCACGACGTCTCGGTCGTGCTCTCGCTCGCCGGCGAGGAGCCGAGCGAGCTCGTCGCGCACGGCGAGTGCTACATGCAGGAGGGCATCGAGGACGTCGTGTTCGCGTTCATGCGCTTCCCCTCCGGGCTCGCCGCGCACCTGCACCTCAGCTGGCTCGACCCGCACAAGGAGCGGCGCTTCACCGTCGTCGGCTCGAAGCGGATGGCGACCTTCGACGACATGGAGCTCGAGCGCAAGCTGACGATCTACGACAAGGGCTTCGACGAGAAGGCGGACAGCTACGGCGAGTACATCACGCGGGCGGGCGAGATCCGCTGCCCGCGCGTCGGCAACGCCGAGCCGTTGCGGCTCGAGTGCGAGCACTTCATCGCCTGCCTGCGCGATGGGCGGACGCCGCGATCGGACGGCCACAGCGGGCTGCGCGTCGTCAGAGTGCTCGAGGGGCTGCAGCGCTCGCTCGACGAATCGCGCCGGTCACTTCAGTCGCCTGCTCTGCGCTGAGCACCGCGCTCATCGGGATCGCAAGGTGCGTCCTCGCGGCCTCTTCGGTGCCTGGCAGCTCGCGATCGCCGACGAAGGGCGCCATCGCCGGCTGGCGGTGGATCGGCACGCGGTAGTAGGCCCTGTGGCCGTGGCCCGCCTGCGCGAGCGTCGCCGCGACCGCCTCGATGCGCTCGTCCCGGATCACGTAGAGGTGCCAGGCGGGCTGTGAGCCGGCGGTCGGCTGCGGCAGCTTCACGAGCTCGCCGAGGCCGGCGGCCTCGTAGTGGGCGCCGGCGGCGCGGCGGCCGCCAGCCCAGGCGTCGAGGTGCGGCAGCTGCACCCGCAGGATCGCCGCCTGGATCTCGTCGAGGCGCGAGTTGCAGCCGATCTGCTCGTAGGTGAGCTTGTCCTTCGAGCCGTGGAAGCGCAGCGTCCGCACGCGCTCGGCGACCTGCTCGTCGTCCGTCACGATCGCGCCGCCGTCGCCGAAGCAGCCGAGGTTCTTCGAGGGGAAGAAGCTGAACGTTGCGACGGTCCCGAGCGCGCCGGGGCGGCCGCGGTCGGAGGTCGAGCCGGCGGCCTGGGCGGCGTCCTCGAGCACGGGCACGCCGAGCGCCTCGATCTCTCGCACCGGGGCGAGGTTGCCGAACAGGTGCACCGCGACGACCGCCTTGCTGCGCGGCGTGAGCGCCGCCCTCACGGTCTCCGCGGTCACGCAGAAGGTGTCCGGGTCGACGTCGCAGAAGACCGGCGTAGCGCCCGTCGGCGGGATCGCCTCCGCGCTCGCGTAGAAGCTGAACGACGGCACGATCACCTCGTCGCCGGGGCCGACGCCGAGCGCGCGCAGCGCGATCGTGATCGCGTCGGTGCCGTTCGCGACGCCGACTGCGTGCCCGGCGCCGCAGTAGGAGGCGAACTCGCGCTCGAAGGCATCGACGTTCGGGCCGAGGATGAAGCGCGATCCCTCGACGACGGCGTCGATCGCGGCGAGGATATCCTGCTTCAGCGGCTCGAGCGGGGTCTTCGTGTCGAAGAGGGGGACTGGCACGGTGGTGAAGGCCGGCGCCTCGGGCTCAGGGAAGGTGTACGACGCGATTGTGCAGCGGCTCGTCGTCGCGATGAGCGTCGAGCAGTGCGGCGAGGGTCTCCACCCACTTCGGAATCGTCGCCTTGTTGCGGGCCATTGTCTCGTCGAACGTGAATATCAGGCCGGCGTGGCGCTCGCCCTCGGCAAGCACGCGGTCGTGAATGAACTGAAAGTCCACGACGTCGTTCGTCACGATCGCCCTCCGCTCCTTCGCCATCCGCTGCACGATCTCGCGGTCGGCCTGGCCGGCGAGCTCAGGGCGATCTCGCTTGATCGCCTGCACGTCATGGCCCTTCTCGCGCAGCTCGCGCGCGATGCGGGGGGAGATCATCTCGTCCAGCAGCAACCTCACAGAAGCGCCTGCCGGCGACGCTCGGAGCGCTCACGCTCGCGCTGCGCCGCCGCCTTTGAACGCTCGATCCAGGCATCGACCTCGGTCTTATAGTCGACGTAGTAGCTCAGGCAGGCCTCGACGTGCTCGGCGGGCACGTCGAGGTACTCCGCCGTGTCCTCGACAGAGCCGCCGTTCTGACGCACGGTCTCGATCACCTCTGCGACGTCGAGGCGTGTGCCGAGCAACGCGGGCCTGCGGCCCGCCTCACCCTCGCGGAAGTAGATCAGCGGGTGCTCTTCGCGGCGCAGGCCCTCCTCGATGTAACGCTCGGCGAGCGTCGTCTGTCGCGTGTGAGCCTCCTCGGCGCGCCGCTTCAGACGTCGTACGGTGATCGGATCGAAGCGGAAGGCGATGCTCTGCTTGGCCGGAGTCATCCCTCCAGTATAGCGGAGTATTGCATCAGCTAGCAAGTCAGCGGGATGCTCGCCCCACTTCTACCGGGGCTGGACCTGCAGCTCCGGCATCGAGCCGAGCGCCTCGTCCAGCCTGCGCCGCATCTCCGCAAGGGTCGGTCTGCGGTGCACGGCCAGGCACTCCTCGAGCGCGGCTCGGACCGCCTCCGCGAGGGTGCGCCCGTGTTCGGCGCGCGGCTCGTCTATCGCGCGGCGCTGCTCGGCCGCCAGGTAGACCTGGGTTTGGGTGGCCACCATATACGGCGCAGTATCATCAATCCGGCGGCCCCTCGATACACTGCGACGGCAGAGCGGGGCCCGGTTCAGATTGGCGTCCGGTCGCGCGGAAGCACAACGATCAGCGAGCGCTAAGAAGCCATGACAACCGAGAAGGAGCCCACCGTCGACCCGCGCTGCACTCATCGATCTGCACCGCCAGGTCAGATCTACATCGATGGTGCGTACCTCGAACGCAATCCCACCTGGCACGCCGAGGACTCGCGCTGGAAGGCCGAAAAGTGTGCGGCGCTCCTATCGGAGCTGGCTGTCAAGCCGAAGATGATTTGTGACGTAGGTTGCGGTGTGGGGGGAGTACTCGCCGCGTTCGCAGACGCCTACCCGGCCGCAGCGCTGTTCGGCTTCGATATTTCGCCAGCGGCGATTGAGCTGGCCAAAGAACGTCACAGCGGCATTGAGTTCGCCGCCGGCAGCCTGACCGGATATTACGATCTGATCCTTGCGTTGGACGTCATCGAGCATGTCGAGGACTGCTTCGGTTTCACCAGACGCCTACAACCGCATGGCGATCTTTTCCTATTCAACATTCCACTGGAACTGACATGCCTCACTCTCTTGCGCAACGGATTCATGCCGCATCGTCGGGCGTTCGGGCACATCCATTACTTCAGCAGGGAAACCGCCCTCGCACTACTGACGGACTGCGGCTATCAGATCGTGTCATGCCGCTATCTTCCCGCGGTCGTGGACTTTGCCGCGCACGACCTCAAGTCAAGAGCGCTGACCACGATCCAGCGCGCCGGCTTCCGGATCGCGCCACATCTCTCGGTCTTGACGTTTGGCGGCTACTCGCTCCTCGTAGCGGCGCGGCCGGGTGGAGGAAGCGCGGCCTTGCGGAGCCAGAGCTAGACTGTCGCGCCATGGAATCCCCCGGCAGCCGGTTCATCGCCGAGTCGAAGCAGGCGCGCTCGTAAGCCACGTTCTACAGCCTTATTTTGGAGAGTGCACGATCAAGGCGTCGGTCCCGGTAAGCGTCGTCATTCCGACCTACAACCGTTGCGAGGACTGCCAGCGCGCTGTCCGCTCCGTCTTGGAGCAGGAGCCGGCGCCGCTGGAGGTGATCGTCTGCGACGACGGATCGACAGACGGCACGCGAGCGGAGTTCGAGCGCTGGCAGGCGGAGGAACCCCGCTTGCGCTATCTACGGCTGCCACGCAACCGTGGCACGCCGGCACCTGCGCGCAACTTGGGAATCGCCTCTGCCCAGGGTGAGTGGATCGGCTTCCTCGATGACGATGATCGTTGGCTCCCCGGCAAGCTCGCGCTCCATGCGCCGATGCTCGCCACCAAAGACGCCGATGTGATCGCGACAGACGCCGTTCGCTCGAACGGACAAAGGTATTTCGGGCTTGGCGTCGGCGCGCAACAGCCAGCTCGTGTGGAGATCGAGCAGGCGAATCCAGTCGTCCTCTCCTCTGCGGTCGTGAGGCGCAGCGTGCTCCTATCGGCGCATGGATTTGACGAGTCGAGAGCGATCGCAGGTATCGAGGATTACGACCTCTGGCTGCGGCTTGCAGATCGAGGGGTGCGCTTCGTCATTCTCGATGCGGCGACCGTCGCCTACAGCGACCATGGCAGCGCGAGATTGAGCAGTCGCGCCGTGAGAACCTACCTCATCCTCTTGCGAGTGCGGCTGCGTCGGCTGTTCATAGCGCCCAGGGATCGCATTGCGCTGCTGTCGACTTTGCGAGATATCCGTGCGACGGCGCTGCTCATCACGCGCTCTCTTTTTCAAACGCACGAAGGATCGCCCGTGTAATGCGTCCAATCAGATCCATCGTCAAGGATCGCTTCGATCTCGCCCGCACACGACACCGCAGCTTCGCCCAGTGCGGCGAGGACCGTATCGCGAGCCATATCCTCGGTGAGATGGGGATCTTGAGACCCACATATCTAGACCTTGGCGCCCACCATCCAGTGAGATTCAGCAACACATATCTGTTCTATCTCCGCGGCAGTCGTGGCGTGTGCGTCGAGGCAGACCCACAGCTTGCGAAGGCCATCAAACGGCGTCGCACGCGCGATGTCTGTCTCAACGTCGCGGTCGCTTCCAATGACGGAATGTTGCAGTTCCACGTGATGGACGTGGAGACGCTTAGCACGACGTCGACGGCGGCGGTCTCCGAGCTGGAGAGGATGGGTCACGAAGTCCTGCGCACCATGGAGGTCGACGCCCTATCTCCACGCACGATTCTGGCACGGCATTTCGATACAACGCCCGACCTGGTATCGCTCGATGTCGAGGGCGGCGACTTGGAGGTCCTCCAGCCCTGGGACTTCACCACTCATCGCCCCAAGGTCTTCATAGTCGAGACACTAGAGTATTCGGAGAACGGTGATGGGGAGAAGATCCCCGAGATCGCTCGATTCATGGAATCGGCCGGGTACCTCTCCTACGCCGACACGTTCATCAATACGATCTTCGTAGACCGCGCCGCGTACCGCGCAGCTCGAAAAAGCTAGTCACTGGTGACTGGCATCACCCATCACGCCCCGCCCACCGTCCTGAATATCTCCTCGAAGCGGTGGTCGTAGGTGTGTTCGGCGAGCACGCGCCGGTAGCCGGCCTCGGCGACGGCCGCGCGCTCCTGCGGATGGTTGAGCCACCAGCCGACCCGTTCGACAAGATCGTCGGTCGACTCGAAGACGGCCACCTCGCGATCGAGCTCGAAGTACTCCTCGAGGTGCGGTACGCGGTCCGTGAGCAGGAAGCCGCCGCTGCCGGGCACCTCGAAGGTGCGTCCCTTGATCTGGCTGGGACGCGGGCCGCTCTCGTCGATGCGCTTCACGAATCGGTAGATGCGCGCGCGCAGGCGCCTGTCCGGCTCGGAGGAGTTGGAGAGGTTGAGGTTGATCCGGCTCGAGCTGAACACGTTCACCATCTGCTCGTGGTCGAGCCGTCCCGCGGGCCAGCCGAAGCCCCAACACTCGACCTCGTGACCGGCGGCGCGCAGGCGATCGATCACCTCGCGTCGATCGCCGTGGGGCTGTCCGACGAACGTCACGTCGTGCGCGAGCTGATTGGCAACCTTCGAGTAGGCGTATCTGTTGCAGGCCCACTGGGAACGGATCACGTTCTTGCATCCGATCGCGTCGTACTTCGGGATCGAATCTGCGTCGGTCGTCACCGTCCAGGTGAACGAGGGCGCGAAGTGGCGTGTGAATTTGTCGAAGCGCCAGTGATCGTCGGCGAACCAGTTGATCGTCGGGGCGCCCCCGCGACGTGCGACCTCCTCGACCGTGCGCGGCTCGATCTCGTCGGTGAAGAGCACGAAGAACGAGACGTCCGGCTTCACCTCCTCCGCGCGGGCGGCCAGCTCCGCGTTCATGCGACGCTTGCCGACCGCGGCCTTGCGCCGCATGAAGTCGAACTGGACGACCTCGTGCCCCATGCCCGTGAGGGCGGTGTAGAAGTTCGTGTGCTCGAAGCTGAGGCCGCGGCGAGGATCGCCGTAGTCGTCGGTCATCGCGACGTAGAGGATGCGCATGTGAGGCGGGCAGCCTACACGTCGGCCGGCTGCGTCGAGGCGGACGGCAGCTGGCCCGCGAGCAGCTGCTCGTAGAGCTCCTCATAGGCGGTCGCGATCTTCGCCCACGTGAACCGCTGCTCCCACGCCCGTCGGCCCGAGCGCCCGAGGCGCAGGCGCTCCTGCTCGTCGCGCAGCAGCTCATCGACCGCTCTCGCCATTTGCTCGGGATCGCCGCCGACCCGGCCCCGCGCGAGGCGCCTCGTCGGCAACATGCGCCCCCCGCCGCTCCAGCGCACGATCTCCGCGGCGTTGCCGACGTCGAGCGTGAGAAACGGCGTCGCCGCGGCCATCGCCTCGAACAGGACGAGCGGCGAGCACTCGATCGCCGACCCGAAAACGAACAGATCCGCGGCGCGGTAGGCGGCGGCCACATCGGCGCGCGGCAGGTCGAGGAGCAGTACGCGCTTGCGTCCGAAGGTCAGCGCGTTCGTGGCGAGGGCGCGCATCCGGCAGCTGTAGCGGCAGCCGATGCCGAGCGGGTTGTTCGCCGCCACGATCAGGACGGCCCTCGGGTGCGCGAGGCGCCGAAGCGCCTCGATCGCGAGGGCGTGACCCTTCTCGCCGGTGTGTCCGCCGACGGTGAGCAGCACCGGAGCGTCGGCGTCGATGCGACAGCGCGCACGCAGATCCTGTGCGCGTTCGTCGAGGGCGCTCTCATCGCCGAACTCGCGCTCGTCTGCGCCGTTCGGGATGACCGTGAACCGCTCGAGGCCGCTCCGGCGCGCGAGCTCGATGTCCTGGTATGAGCCGGAGTGAAAGACGAGCGCGTCGCATTGACGCAGGTGCTCAGGCAGGCCGCGGAAGTAATCGGCATAGGCGGCATCGTGCAGGCCGGAGAAGCCGCACGGGGCGACCGCATGCGGACGTGGGATCCGTTGCAGCACTCCGAGCAGTGCGTCGAGAGTCCACTGCTGCGCGGCGTAGGTCATCATCACGTCGTAGTCGCCCTCGAGCACGAGCCGCCGGTAGGCATCGATCTCTCCGCTGATGCCCCGCACCGCGTTGCCGGAGATCTCGAACTGCTCTACATGCACGCCGTCGAGGTGGTCGCCGTGTCGCCGCGCGAGCCTCGTCGTCGCGACCGTGACCTCGTGGCCCCGCTTCGCCAGCCGCGTCGAGATCTGGCGGACGACCTCCTGCGCGCCGCCCACGCTCGGATCGTAGAGTTCGACGGTGTGGAGAATCCGCATGTGAGGGGGCAAAGGGCGTGAGCGAGAGCCCGCGCGTAAGCGTAATCGTTCCCGCCTACAACGCCGCCGACCACATCGGCGAGGCGCTGGAGTCGGTGATCGCGCAGACGATCGCCGACTGGGAGGTCGTCGTCTGCGACGACGGCTCGAGCGACGGCACGGCGGCGATCGCGTCCGCCTTCGGGGATCGGGTGCGGGTCGTCCGCAACGCTCGCAACGAGGGGCTCGCAGCCGCGCGCAATCGCGCGATCTCAGAGTCGCGAGGGCGACTGCTCGCGCTGCTCGACGCCGACGACTTCTGGCTACCGCACTACCTCGAGCGCCAGCTGCAGCTGCTCGACGCGTGCCCGCAGCGAGAGACGGTCGGGATCGTCAGCTGCAACGCCTACCTGCGCGACGCGAACGGGACGCTGCCCGGCACCTACGCCGATCGCTTCGGTTATGCCGAGGACGTGGACATCGAGCGGCTGCTCGACATCAGCCCGATCTTCATCAGCGCGGTGATCCCCCGCGCGGCGCTCGAGCGGGTCGGGCTGTTCGCGACCGACCTGCGCAGCTGCGAGGACCTCGACGCCTGGATCAGGCTGCTCGAGCGGGGCTATCGCGTGATCTCGACGCGCGAGCCGCTGGTCGTTTACCGCCTCAGCCCCGGGCAGCTCTCCGCTCAGCCGGTGAGGATGGCGCAGGCTCGCCAGGCTGTCTATCGGCGGGCGATCGAGCGCGGGAGGTTGAGCCCCGCTCAGAAGCGCCTCGCCGAGCGGGCGATCAGACGCGAGCGCGCGCTCGAGGCCGCGGCCTCGCTCCTTGGAGATCTGCGCGCGCGCCGACGGCCGCGTGTGAGCCCGTCCCTGCTCGGGCTGCTGCTGCGGGTCGTCGCGGAGAACCCTGCTCGCTGGCGGCGCTGGGCCGCTCTGGTCTATCGGCCGCCGTCGTGGAGGCCGATCTCCGCATCGAGGTAGTCGAGCGCCGAAGCATCGACGGCGAGGTCGAACTTGCGCGCGAACAGCACCTCAGATCGCCGCAGCCTCTGAGCGTCTTCGAGCGTGAGCACTCGCGGGCGATCTCCGTCGAACTCGACGAAGCGGCGGGAGCCGTTGACGATCCTCGGCCGTAGAGACGAGTTGGCGAGCGCCGTCTGGACGAACGCCTCGTCGGGCACCGCCGTGAAGCGGTAGAAGCGTCGTAGGCGCTCAGTGTGTGAGCTGACGAGGTACTCGCACGCCTCTCTGGCGAGGATCGCCCAGTGACCGCCGGCGTACGGACGGGCGGGCGGTGAGCGCCTGGGTCCTGGCAGGGGGACGAGGCGGCCGAAGGCGTCGATGTGTGGGCGCAGCCGCACGAGTGAGTCGGGCCAGTCTCGCGCCTGATCCGCGAAGTCGAGGAGGCTGCGCCCACCGTAGGCGGCAAGCTCGCTCGCGATCTCCTCCTGGCTGCGCAGCGGGTAGTCCTGGGCGCTCAGATTGATGAAGTAGTCCCAGTTGATCTCGAGCGCGTCGCGGATGGCGGCCAACTGGGTGGCCACCATGCCCCAGCCCGCGTAGGTGCAGATGCGACTCGGCGTCCGACGTACATTCGCAAGGCCGCCGATCGCCTCATCCATCGTCGCGGGGATCCGACGCGGCGCGCGGCGGTCGACGTGGATCACATAGTGGTGCTGCGGCCGGTAGATCGCACGCAACAGGCGGAGGGCCTGCGCGGGTCGGTCGTGGAGCATGATCAGGTAGGCGAGCCGCATCGGACCGCCTGTCTGACTTCGGATTGGGCGGCAGACCAGGCGTACGCATCGACTACGCGCTCAGCTGCCTGCGCGGATCACGGCGAGGCCAAGACGCACATCACGATCGACATCGAGCGATGGCGGCGTCCCGCAGACGCCGGCTTGCGCCTGCGGGTGGCACGGTCCGAGCGAGCCCAGCTAGCATGGCGGCGGTGCGCAAGGCCCTCATAACCGGCATCACCGGCCAGGACGGCTCGTACCTGGCCGAACAGCTGCTCGAGCGAAGCTACGAGGTCCACGGGCTGATACGGCGCTCCTCCAGCTTCAACACGGACCGCCTCGACCACGTCTACCGCGACCCCCATCAGAGCGGCGTGAAGCTGCTGCTGCACTTCGCCGACCTCTCCGAGGCGACGCGGCTCGTGAAGCTGATCTACGAGCTGCAGCCGGACGAGATCTATCACCTCGGCGCTCAGAGCCACGTGCGCGTCTCCTTCGACATCCCCGAGTACACGGCCGACATCACGGGCCTCGGCACCGTGCGCCTGCTAGAGGCGATCCGCGAGACAGGCGTCAGCACGCGCTTCTACCAGGCCTCCTCGAGCGAGATGTTCGGCTCGGCGCCGCCGCCGCAGTCGGAGGCGACGCCGTTTCACCCCCGCAGCCCCTATGCGGTCGCGAAGGTGATGGCCTACTGGGCCGCGGTCAACTATCGCGAGAGCTATGGGATGTTCGTCTGCAACGGGATCCTCTTCAACCACGAGTCTCCTCGCCGCGGGGAGACGTTCGTCACGCGCAAGATCACGAGGGCGCTCGCACGCATCAAGCTCGGGCTGCAGGAGAAGCTCTACCTCGGCAACCTCGACGCACGTCGCGATTGGGGATACGCGCCTGAGTTCACCGACTGCATGTGGCGCATCCTGCAGCTCGATCGGCCCGACGACTTCGTCGTCGCGACCGGCGAGATGCACACCGTGCGCGAGTTCCTCGACGAGGCGGCCGCACATCTCGGCCTCGACTGGCAGGAGCACGTCGAGACCGACGAGCGCTATCTGCGTCCGGCCGAGGTCGACGCGCTGCGCGGCGACGCCGCGAAGGCGCGGGAGCTGCTCGGCTGGGAGCCGACCGTCACCTTCCACGAGCTCGTGAGGATCATGGTCGACGCGGATCTGAAGCTGCTCGAAGACGAGCTCGCCGGACGCACCGTGCGGGTCGGCGAATGAGCGTCGTGCCCGACCCCGGCCCCGCCGCGCCCGACGCGGGCTCCGCTGCGCCCGACGCGGGCTCCGCTGCGCCCGGCCGTCGTTCCGCCGCGCCCGATCCGGCCTTCGTGCCCGATCCGGCCTTCGCGCCCGATCCCAGCTCCGCGCCCGACCCGACCTTCTGGCATGGGCGGGCGGTGACAGTGACCGGCGGCGCCGGCTTCCTCGGGCGCGTCGTCGTCCGCATGCTCGAGGCGCTCGGCGCCGAGGTGCGCGTGATCCGCTCGGCCGAGCACGATCTGCGCATCGCCGAGGCGGCGCGCGCCGCGGTGCAGGGCGCCGAGGTCGTGCTGCACCTCGCCGCCCGCGTCGGCGGGATCGGCTTCAACCGCCGCAACCCGGCGCCGCTCGTCTACGACAACCTCAGCATCGGCCTCAACGTCTTCGAGCAGTCGCGGCTCGCAGGCGTGAAGAAGCTCGTCGCGGCGTGCAGCGTCTGCGCCTACCCGAAGCTGATGCCGGTGCCGTTCTCCGAGGACGAGCTGTGGAGCGGCTACCCCGAGGAGTCGAACGCGCCCTACGGGCTCGCGAAGAAGATGCTGATCGTGATCTCCGACGCCTACCGGCGCCAGTACGGGTTCGACTCGTGCGTGCCCGTGCTCGCGAACCTGTACGGGCCCGAGGACAACTTCGATCTCGAGGACTCGCACGTGATCGCGGCGCTGATCCGCAAGTTCGTCGAAGCGCAGGAGAGCGGCAGCGAGCATGTGACGCTGTGGGGCAGCGGCGAGCCGTCGCGCGAGTTCCTCTACGTCGACGACGCCGCCCGCGCGCTCGTCCTCGCAGCGGAGCGGCTCGACAGCTCGCAGCCGGTCAACATCGGCACCGGCGTCGAGACCCGCATCAGAGACCTCGCCGATACGATCCGCGATCTCACCGGCTTCACCGGCGAGATCGTCTGGGACACCTCGATGCCGGACGGGCAGCCAACGCGTTACCTCGACGTCTCGCGGGCGCGCGAGCTGATCGGCTTCACCGCGGAGATCCCGCTCGCGGAGGGCCTCGCGCGCACGGTGCAGAGCTTCCGCGCGGGCAGGCTCGCCACCAGCCGCTGAGTCGAGCTGGAGCGCGGCCCCTCGATCGGGCAGGCTACGCTCTTGCGCGGTGCCCACGGTGCTTCACGTGCTGCCGCACACGGGCGGAGGCGGCGAACGCTATGTCGAGCTGCTCGAGGGCATCCCCGGGTTCAGGCATGAGCGTCGCACGCTGAGCGCGGGCAGGAGCCCGATCGAAGCCGCCTGGTCGATGCCGCCGCGCTGGAGAGCGATCGCGCGCGCAGCGTCGAAGGTCGACCTCCTCCACGCTCACGGCGATGTGACGGCCATGTTGCTGGCACCGCTGCTCCGCGGCCACGCATCGGTGTGGACGACGCATGGCCTCAGCTTCCTGCGGCGTGCACGAGGGGCGCTCGGCGCCGTCGCCCGCTCCAGGGTGCGTGCCGCCGTCGCCGCGGCCGACCGGACGATCTGCTGCTCGGAGGTCGAACGTGACGAGCTGATCGGCCTCGCCGGAGACGGTCTCGCCGATCGGCTCGTCGTCGTGCACAACGGCGTCCCGTCGGCTCCCGCCGTCGAGCCGCTGCCGCGCGAACGGCTCGGCGCTCAGCCGGGCGAGGCGTTGGCTGTCTGCATCGGGCGCTTGGACGAGTGGAAGGACCCCCTCACCGCGGTGCGGGCGGCGCACGCCGCGCGGCAGGAGGGCGCTCCGATCGCGCTCGCGATAGCCGGAGACGGCCCGCTGCTCGACACGGTGCGAGCCGAGGCCGGGGATGGGGTGTCAGTGCTCGGCTTCCACGACGAACCGGACAGGCTGCTCGCAAGCGCGGACATATTGGTCATGCCCTCCCGGCGAGAGGCGCTCTCCTATTCGGTGCTCGACGCCCAGGCGCGCGGACTCGCGATCGTCGCCTCGGACGGGTTGACGCTGCCCGAGGCGGTTGGAGACGCCGGGATCGTCGTGCCGGTGGGCGACGTTCAGGCGTTCGCCGCCGCGCTGAGGCGCCTTGCCGCCGACCACGTCGAGCGTGCGCGTCTCGGAACGGCTGCGCGCCGGCGCCACGCGGAGCTCTTCGGCATCGAGCGCTTCACCGACTCGATGCACGCGCTCTACGAAGCGGTGCTCGCAGAGCGGGAAACGCCCTCAGCAGCTCGTCTGGCACCAGACGCAGCCCGACGGTGAGAGCGCAGAACATCGCCGCCGCGAGGAGCAGTTGCGCCACCGAGGGCAGCGGGGCGGCGATGCCGACCGTTGCGGTGGCCGCACCGACGAGCGCTGCGAGCAGCGGAATCCGCCACTGCAGGCGAAAGCCGAGGTTGACGATCACCCCGACGTAGAGCAGCGCGAGGGTCGACTCGCCCGCGAGGTTGCCGATCGCCGCTCCCGTCGCTCCGTAGGTCGATCCGAGCACGATCGTGAGCGTCGTGGTCACGAGCAGCCCGAGGAGGTTCCAGACTACGATCGTGCGGAAGCGGGCGAGGCTCATCAGGCCGTAGGCGGCGAACGCGATCAGCGACGTCGGCAGCAGCGCCGCGGCGTGCAGCCGCAGCACCTCTATCGAGGCGTGGAATTCGGAGCCGGCGACGACTGCGATCGCCACCGGCGCTCCTGCCGCGGTCACCGCGGCGAGCCCAGAGCCGATCACGCTCGACACGTCGCAGGTCCGCTGCAGCCCGACGTGCAGCCGTTCGCGGCTGTCGCGCGCCGCACGCGAGAGGATCGGCAGCACCGAGGCGACTAGTAGGCCGGGGATCGCGGCGAGCACGGAGAAGATGCGAAAGGAGGCCGAGAAGTATCCGGTCTGGGTCTGCGTCGAGACGACCGACATCAGCACGATCGCGATCTGTGAATAGACGACGCTGGTAGCCGTGGCCGCCGCAACCGCCACCGACCTGCCGGCGAGCGCCCGCCAACTGCGGATCGCGAAGGAGGCGGCGAGCGGCATCGAGCGGCGCACGAGCCACAGCGTCGCCGCGAGCAGCAGCAGGTTCGTCGGGATCGGGGCCGCGAGCAGCGCGAGCATGTGGAGGTTCAGCACGACGAACACGACCATGAACGCCGTCAACAGCGCCTGCCTCATGAAGTCGAGGGCGCTGTAGCGACCGAGCCGCAGTTCGACCTGCAGCGCCGTCGCGTAGTGGGTCTGCAGGGTGAAGACGAGGATGCCCGTTCCGGCGATCGCGACGCCCCCCACCATCACGCCCGAGTAGCCGAGCGCGAGCGCGAGCGCGACCGCTACGAAGACGCCCGCCACCGCGACGAGGAATCGCAGTCCCAACAGGTCGCGGAGCAGCCTGTCGCGCTCGCTGCCGTGCAGGACGGAGGCTTCGCGAACGCCAAGGCTCCCGAGCCCGGCCTCGAACACGCCGCTGACGAGCGTCGTCAGCGAGACCACCGTCGTGTAGCGGGCGAGGCCGCGCACGCCGAGGTAGCGGACGATGATCGCCGCCATCACGACCGCGAGCAGGTTCGAGCCGACGTACGAGGCGGAGCGCCATATCCCGCCACGGACGACGGCTTCCGCGGCCGCGGGGGTGTCGAGGATGTCCGTGTTAGTGGAGTCTGGCGCGCGCGCCATCGTGAGAGCATCGCAGTCGCGCAGGCGCATGTCGCGGGCCACATAACTGCACCGAGCCCTCGAGCAAAGAGCAGCCCGTCGGCCGCGAACCGCTCGTCAGTCCCGCAGTCCACGCATCGGCGTCGATCGGTCGCCGGGCATGGAAGCCGCCGAACTGGTATGCGCCGATCATGGCGCATCATGCGCCAGATTTGGCGCGTAGGTCAGCAGTCGGCGAGCGCGCGCAGCGCCGTGCAGATCTCCTGCTGTCTCACCCCGAGGTCGCCGGCGCGGCGGGCGAGCGACGAGCGCCTCACGCGCTGGAGGTTGTCGAAGGAGGCGGCGCACTCGACGGGCAGTCCCTCAGGCTCGCCGAGGGCGATCTCGGTCGGTATGTCGCGCACGGTGCGGGTGACGGGCGCGACGACGATGCTGCTCAGCACGTCCACCGCCTCGGAGCGCGTGACGATCAGCACGGGGCGGCGCTTCTCCTCGACCTCGGCCCACCAGACCTCCCCCTGGCGGGGAGGGCTCACCAGGGCTCCTCCTCGACGAGCGCGCGGGTGCTCGCCTCGAGGCCGGTGAGCTCCTCCTCGGTCTGCGGGCGTCTGCGATAGGCGTCCGCGATGCGTTCGCCGACGAGGCGCCGCCGGTGCCGGTCGACGAGCTCCTGCAGCCCGACCCGCATCGCCTCCGAGCGGCTCGCGAGCACGCCCGCGGCGACGAGATCGTCGACCTCCGAGACGAGGCCGTCATCGACCCGCGCAACCAGCTGTGCCATGCGATCAGCATAGCGATATATCATGCAATTCGCATTGACAGCTGGTGAAGCCTTCGTCCTCATCGCTCCCACACGCTCACGGCCCGAGAGCCGCCGGTCGCATAGGGAAAGTCCGCTTCCTGCAGGCAGACGGCCCTGAACCAGTAGCGCACGGGGCCGGGCAGGCGGAAGCGGTGGCTGCCGCGGAAGCGGCCGCGACGGTTCGTGCGGAGCACGAGGAACTGCAGCCAGCGCGTGTGGAGCGAGCGCGCCTCGAGCACGACCTGCTTGCCGCCGGACGGGATCAGGCCGCCGAGCACGCGGCCTGCGAGCTCGACTGTCTGACCGACGGCGACCGAGCTCGGGGTGACGTGCAGGACGACGCTCGCGGGCACGAGCAGGCTGAGGCTCTTCGAGGCGACCGGGACGCCGCCAAGCGTCGGCGAATAGGCGAGGGTCAGCTGCTCGGAGGAGCTGCCGCGGCTCAGGTGGACCGTGAAGCGGCCCTGCCGATCGGTGCGGACGTCGCTCAGCGCAACCGTCGGCGCGCCGCCGTAGCGCCTGCGGACGCTGACGGCGATCTCCGCGCCCGCGATCGCTTCACCCGCCGGCCTGGTCAGCCGGCCGGCGATCGTCTCTCGATCGCCGAAGCGGCCCGTGAGGCGCAGGCCGTGTAGGCCGTGCCGTCCGCGACGCCCTACGACCCAGCGCGCAGCGATCTTCGCGTGGGCCGAGGCGGGCGCGCCGTTCGGAATCGACATCGAAAGCGAGGAGCCGGCGGACGAGGCTGCCTGCAGGAGGCTCGTCGTCGAGGCGCCGCCGCCGACCGGAGCGCCGCCCGCGACGCCGTTCGCGACCTCGATCGTGCGTTCGAGCACGGTCGTCGCGTTGCCCGCCGCGTCCGTCACTTGCACGAGCAGGCGGTGAGCGCCGTCGGCGAGCTTCGTCGTGTCGAGCGAGACGTGCCCGTTCACGGAGGCGGGGCAGGGCTGCGCGGACAGGAACGCGGGCTCGTCTTCCGCCGGGACGGAGGCTTCCCTGCACAGTTCGGTCGGATCGACGACCTGACTTTCGAGCGGCGCGCCGTCGACGCTCACCTTCGCGAGGTAGACGCCCGAGCCGGAGTCTTCGGCGTGGAAGTCGAGCGCGGCGGCGCCGCTGACGCTCGCCGCGGTCGCGAGTTCGCCGCTGACGCCGCTGACGACTGGCGCGCTCTGCTGTTCGAGCGCGATGTCGGCGGCGTAGACGTAGACGACGACGGCGTGCCCCTGTTCGTCTCCGCCGCTGCTCGGACATGACGCGGAGGAGCAGGAGGCGTTGATGTAGAGGTGGGAGCCGCCGAGGTTCGCTGCGGGTACCTGGACCTTGTTTGCGGCCGCGAGTGGTTCGGCGGTGTTGCCGATGCCTTTGGTACAGCCGCCGGTGTATGCGCAGCCGTCGAAAACATCTTCGCTAGTCAACGCTTCGCCGGCCAGCGGGTTCTTCGGAGTTGCGAGCCAGAAGAGATAACCAGTACCGCCATCGGCGTCGCCTGCCCGCCAAACGACCGCGTGATTGATGACCTCTTCAGCTGGAGCGGTGAACTGCCATGTGCTGAGGTCGCTCTTGGTGTGAGTTACACCGGATTGCAGCGCACTCGCCATGCTGCCTTTCGCCGAGCAGAGATTCGCGAACTGCGCCATGCCGCTCACCTCGTGGCTCCACCTCCCCGCTTCTTCCCCTTCCCCCACCGCGACCTGCGCAGGCGCCGGTTCGCCGGCCTGAGGACCGTAGGGAATCCGGCAGGAGTAGAAGTGATAGACGCCCGCGGCGCTCGGCGCCGCGAGGGCGAGCGATGCTGCGAGCAGCGTGACTGCGGCTGTGAAGCCGCGCATGAGGAGGCTCCGTCTCGTTGTCATCCGTCGAGTCCTTTCGTAGCTGCGGACGGCTCCGCGAGCGCCCGCGACCTCATGTCGTGCGCCGCAGCCGGGAAGCCCCCCACGACTCGCGAAGGCGCTGACCGCGGGCGCCGGCCGGCCCACCTCATGCCATGTATCCGCGGCCTTCGATGATGCGGCACGGTCCGCAACATCGGCGAAGCTCGCCTCTCCGTTCGAGCTTTCGGTCTGAGACCAGACAGTCGTCCGCAGCGATTTGTCTGCAGCTAGGCCATGGGGACGCGGTTGATCGTGTCTGCGTCGTATGCGAGCGAGTCGCCAGGCCTGACAGCCCAGGCGTCCAGCTCGGGCGTATCGAGAATCGCGTCTATCAGTCTCGTGGAGCCGCCGACGAGCGTCGAGTCGAAGTCGATCTCGCTTGCGACGCACCATGCGCGGTCCGCCGGCCAGAAGATGTTCGGCGACTGCGGCCAGAAGATGCCGAGGCTGAAGGAGCCGACGCGTAGCGCTCCGCGTAGAGGTCCCTCGAGCACGACGTAGTCGCGGTGAGGGAGGCGGAGACGCGATCGATCGATCTCATCTGGGGTGAAGATGTGTCGGTCCCGGTCGGCGACCTTGGAGAGCGGTGGGGCCAGAGTCTCCAGCCAGCCATATCCGGCCAAGCCGCCGTAGCCCTCCCATAGGCAGAGATGGCAGTCGGGTTCTTGTCCGGCGACCTCGGCGAGGCGGTCGCACAAGGCGGCGAGCGCGGAGTGCGCGAGGTCGCCTCGGCATGGACCTTCGCCGTCCCACAATGAGCCGGTCATGTTCAGGTGGTCAGGCGATCCCGCGATCGCGTGCCACTGCATCAGCGCGTGCGGCCGCCGTCCCGTGGCTTCGGCTACCTGCGACCAGCTCAGCGGCTCGCCTGCTTTGTTCGTGGCGGGGTGGCAGATGCGCGCGTAGGCTGGATAGCCGCGCGGCACGGTGAGGCCGACCGCACCGAACCGCCCGCCCAAGCGCGGAGCGATCCACTCGGCAGGGCCGACGTCCTCGACGACGCGCAGTCGTGCAGCGCCCACGGACCGATTCTCGCCGACTCGGCTCATACGCCGACCCCGAGCGCATCCGCGACGCGCTGCCTGCGGGGATCGTCCGCGCCGAGGATCCGGTCGAGCCAGCCGAGGACCTCCGCGGCGTCGAGATCCTCGACGGTCACAGCGATCTGCTCGATGTCGAGCCAGTCCTTCGGCCGGTTGAAGATCGCCTTGCAGACGAGCAGGTGCTCAGGGGCGAGGATTGGGATCGTCGCGTCTGCGAACGGCTGTGTGCGGATCGCGCCCCTCATCGCTTGATGCAGAGCGTCGTAGGCGAAGAAGAGGTCGATCGGCGTCCGTCCCCACCACAGCCTGCACTGGCCGTCCTGTTCCACGATCAAGGGCTGAGGGCCGTCGCTCACGCCGAGTCGAGCGAGGACGCTCGCGACCCGCTCGTAGTGCGCGGGCGCGAGGAAGACGTTGAGGTCTATGTCGATCGTCGCTCTCGGCTCGGCGTAATAGGCGAGCGCGAGGGCGCCGCCGAAGGCGTGAGGCGCCTTGTCCGTCACGAGCTTGCGATGGAGGGCAAGGACCTTCTGGGGAAGGCTCAGCTCGGGCTGGGCGCTCAGGCCGGTCTCGACTCTATGCGGGGAAACCAGAGGCGATCGCTTCGGTGCCGACTCGGCAGGCTGTCTGCGAGCAGCAGCAGGTCGCACAGCGCCTCACCGCGCCGCTGCGGCGTCGACCCGATCCAGGCTGCCGCCGCTGCTGCATTGCTGTTGAGGCGGTCGACCGTACCGGCGAGCGCCTCGCGCAGCAGCCGTGTGAGCGGCGCGCGCGGCCGGCGGCCCTGCTCGAGCTCTCGCAGCAGCGTCGCAGCGGCCGTGTCGGAATCCGAGCTGGCGACCGGGGCTCCATTGCGCTGTGCGGCGACGCGCACCTTCTCGGCGTCGAGCGGCTTCGACGCACGTGCGGCTGCCCGCGCGAGCGCCTCAGGCGTGAGCGTCCTGAACGACGCGAGCGTGCGGCTGCGCGGCCCGCACGCCGTCGCGTAAGACTCGCGAATCTCGAACGTCCCGTTGGCCCTCGCTACTACGTAGGCCATAGTGGGTACAGCATACCACTTTTGGGCCGTGATCGTGTCGTACCATGCCTCCCCCCGATGGCTGGCGCAGGTCCAGCACCGCCAAGCTGGCCTCGCTGTCGCTATCCGACAACGCAGCTAACGTTCTTTGTCGTGCCTACTGCTGCATCTCTCAAGAAATTCGAGACATTCAGGTCGCGGAGCGCTGTGCGCGCGATCCTGCCCTGATCAGGTTTCGACCTTGACCATCTTCTCGAAGGGCTCACCGCTCCTCGCTCGCGAGAAGCGCGACGAACGGGTCTTCGGCGACGAGTTGCTCGCCATCGCTTGGTCAGCGGCCCTCGCCGCGGCTGATCTCCTCCGCTCTCCAGCAGAGCTGGGCGAGGTGAGCAAGACCGGCGGACTGGGGATCGTGACAAGCCGCGATCTTGACGCTGAGAGCCGCATTCGTCAGTCCATACTCGATCTCCGACCAGACGACGAAGTCGTGGGCGAGGAGTTCGAGCGGATTGACGGGCGCAGCGGGGTCCTGTGGATCGTCGATCCGATCGACGGGACCAACAACTATGTGGCCGGTCTACCTGACTGGTCTGTGTCGATCGCTGTACAGGTGGACGGGCAGATGGAGGCAGCTGTCGTACACGTCCCCCGCGCGAATCGTACCTATACGGCGCGAACCGGCTGTGGCGCGTGGTGCAACGGGCTGCGACTTCCACTGCGACCAGCGCGCACGGCCGCGATCGGAGACGCCGTCGTAGCAACGGGGTTTGCCCCCTCCGGCCAGCGAAGGCTCGTGCAGCTTCGGCAGCTTACATCTGTGCTGGACGCTGTGCGCGATGTCCGCTGCCACGGCGCGGCGTCGACCGAGCTCTGTCGCGTCGCCGCCGGCGAGCTGGACGCGTACTACGAGTCTGACCTCTGCATTTGGGACGTTGCCGCGGGAGCGCTCGTAGCCGTCGAGGCCGGAATGGAAGTCTCGGGACACCCATGGTCGGGCGATGGAACGCTGACAGCAGGGCCGCCCGCTCTTGTGCCCCAGCTTCGGCGCCTGCTCGCTTTGACATGCTCGTCGAAAGTTGAATGAATTTGACGATGGAATCGAGTCTCATCACGGCGTCCTCGGACGGATCGCTGTCGCGTGATCTCATTCGCCATCACGCCGGTGGTGGCGTTCGACGCATCGCCGAGTCCGCCGGGGTCGTGATCATGGAGGGCGAAGGCTCGTATCTCATCGATGACCATGGCTGTCGCTACTTGGACCTCGTGACCGGGTATGGCGTCGGCGCTCTCGGACATCGCCATCCCCGGTGGGTCAGCGCCATCACTGAGCAGGCGCGCAGGCTCTGTGTGTCTCCGTTCTACAATCCACAGCTCGCTGCATATCTCAACAAGCTCAGCGATTTCCTTCCCGAGGCCACCAGTCACACGGCGCTGTTCTCCGGAGGCGCCGAGGCCGTCGAGACGGCCGTGCGCTTGGCGCAGCGGGCTTCGGGTCGAGCCGGAGTTCTCGTATTCCAGTCCTCCTTTCACGGCAAGACCGCGGGGGTCAGGTTTGCCGGAGGCGCACACGAGGCTGAGCGTGCTGATCTCGGCGTGACGTGGCTCCGCCACGCCGAGTTTCCGGTCTGTCGAGAGCACACCGCCCTCGAATACGAGACCTGTCATGACTCCGGAGCGGCATTCCTCGCACAGTTCGCCGAGCGGGTGGATCTGAACGAGGTGGGAGCGGTCCTTTTCGAGCCAGTGCTGGGAACGGCTGGCAACATACCCCCGCAGCGGCGCTTCCCCTCTGAGCTCCGGCGACTCTGCGACGCCCAAGGATGGCTTCTGATCTTCGATGAGTCTCTCACGAGCTTCGGCCGCACCGGCGAAACCTTCGCCCTGCAGACGTTCGGTGCTCTTCCTGACATCCTGGTGTTGGGCAAGGCGATGGGAGCGGGTTTTCCGCTCACTGGAGTCGCAGCCTCTGATGAGTTGTGGAGCGCCGCGTCCCTTGACGAGCTGTCGGCCACCTCCAGCAGCTACGGAGGCAATCCGCTTGCCTGTGCCGCTGGCCTGGCGGTTCTCGACGTTCTCGCCGAGCCGGCATTTCTCCACGGCGTACGCTCGACCGGGCATGTGCTCGCAACGGGCCTAGAGAGGATCGCAAATGAGTCGCCATACGTGCGCCAACCTCGAGGAGTCGGGCTGATGCTCGGGTTCGATCTCATCGATCCCGAGACCGACGAACTGGCTGACAGCGAGTTCTGTGCGCAGATCTTCGTACAATGCCGCGATCGAGGCCTGTTGGTCGCTGCTGACGTTCCCCGAGTACGTTTGAGTCCCCCGCTGACGCTCTCTGCGGAGGAGGCGTCGCTCGCGGTGGAGATCCTCGGCGAGGCGCTGACGTGAGGGTCGCAATCGCGGGTCTCGGCGCTGCGGCCCTGCGGGGCCATCTGCCGGCGCTGGAAGCGCTCGCGACCATGGGAAGGGTGAGGATCGTCGGTGGTTGCGATTCAGACCATTCACGTCGCCAACTCATGGAGAGCAGCTTTCCACGAGTCCCGACCTTCGCCTCAGCGGCGGAGATGCTCGCAGTCACTCGCTCGGAGCTGTTTGTCATCGCAACTGAGCCCAAAGCGCACGCCGAGCTCGCAGCTCTCGGGGCTCGCCATGAGCAGCACATCCTCTGCGAGAAGCCTGCTGGCAGCACGCCTGCACAGGCGACCGAATTCGCACGGATTCGAGAGCGCTGGCCCCAGCGTGGACTCGTCGCCGTGTATCAATATCGTTTCTCCCGTCCCTGGATTCTGGCCAAGCGTTATCTGCAAGCCTCCATAGGACGAGGGCGCCGCTTCGCTATGACCGTCGAGGTCGAGCGACCCACCACCGATCGGCATGCGTCATCGAATTGGCGTGATGACCCGGCGACGGGCGGAGCCTTCGCCGATCACGCCGTTCATTTCCTAGCTCTCGCAAGAGTGCTCCGCGGCTCGCTCGACGTCGTGTTCAGCGAGCGCAGGTATGACGCGCGCCGCCGCGAGCGCGTCCGAGCATGTCTCGCTGTCGGCCCAGACACGCTCGATGTGTCCGTGGCCTATGGCGCAGGTCGGCGCCGCACGACGATTGCCATCACCTGCGGCGATCAGACGTTGAGCTGGATTGACTCCGCGCTCGCGGTGGAACGCAGCGGGCATCGAAGTCATCCGCAGACGGTTCCGGCACTGTCTGACCGGCGGCACATAGATGCGCTGTATCGGCCCATGTACCTCGATCTTCTCGCCGGCATCGGATGTGCGAGATGGCGGCAGCGCAGCGCCGAAGAGCTGCTCGAGGTGTCGCAGAGCCTCACTGACCTGTTGGCTGAGGCGGGTTCAGCGGAGTGCCCAGGCGACACCCTCGCGCTCGCCGCATAGTAGGGCTATTCCAATATACGGCAATCCGTTTGATCGGATTGTGCTACAATGTTGATGCTATGACCGAGAACGTTACGCCAGCACCAACGCGAGCACCACAGCCCGACGGCAGGCGCTCGGGCCCCCATCGTCCGTGGTTTAACCGATACGACAATCAGCTGGAGATAGAGGGATCGCTGATCGTGATACTGATCGGCGTGGTCCTGTGGTTCGTCAGCGGACGGCTGGGGCGGGCCGTCGGCGCGAACTGCATAGCCGCGGGCGGCATCGCGCTAGTGGTGTTCTTTGCGTATGAGCGGCTCTCGCGCAGCAGTCGCCAGCAGAGGTCCGATGATCACGAGGCGACCCTGAAGGAAATAGCCGAGTCGGTCGGCAAAGTCGAGGAGGAGGTACGGCAGGCGGACGCTCAGGTGGGGCAGGCGATGGACACCGCTTGGGCGGGATCACTACGGAGGTTCCGTACCGCGAGGAGAATCGGCCTGATCGACTCGACTGTAGGCCGTCCGGCGGATCTCAACCGCAGAGTTCTCGCCGCCGAGAAAACTGTTGACATCCTCGAGATCTCTTTGAAAACGATGCTGAACATCGGCGCGGCGGCTTGGCGGAACTGCCAAGCCGAGGTCAGGATTATTCTGTTGGATCCGTGCTTTCCGATCAACGAGGAGTCGTTGGCCCGCGAGGACAAGTCCCGCGAGGAGAAGTCGTCGGCCCGCGAGCAGAAGCCGTTGGCCCGTCTGCGAGATGCCGAGGAGCATCAGGGGGACGGCCAAATTCTGAAAGAGGTAAATGAAATCCTGAAGAAGTTTCCGCAGGAGTGGTTCTCAGCAGGCGGCTCGGACGCCGCGCGTGCGACTTCCGATCGAGAGGCCTCAGGAGATGATCCGGCAAATGGCACGCGCGTCAAGCTCGCCCAGGTCATGCCCACGATGAGCTACTTTCGCATCGACGGCGTCGCGTACTTCGCGCCGCTCGTCCATAGGACGCTTGGTGACGAAACAATGCATGTTCAGCTCGAGGAGGATGGGGAGCTGTTCACCGCGCTCGAGAGGCACTTCAACCAGCTGTGGGAAGATGAGGACCACGTCGTGCCTGCCGATCCCAGCAAGATTCCGGCGAGCTACGCGTAGCCCCGTCCTACACCCCCGCGACCTCGAACCTCACCGACAGCTCCGCAAGCCCGTAGATCCCGGTGATGCTGCCGTAGACGGGCTCGCCGGCGAGGCGGAGGTTGCGCATCCGGGGCGCGAGGAAGGAGAGCGCCTCCTCGAGCTCGGCGGTCGCGAGGTTCGCGCCGACGCAGTAGTGGATGCCGGCGCCGAAGGTGAGGTTCCGCGTCCGCGGGCGCTGCGCGGCGATGTCGAAGCGATCGGGCGGGCCGGGGGAGGCGGGCCTCTCGACATCCCTGTTGCCCGTGAAGGCGCAGACCATGACGATCGTGCCCTGCGGGAAGGTGACGTCCCTGAAGGTGAGGTCCTGCTCGACGATCCTCGCAGTGAACGGGGTGACGGGCTCGAAGCGCAGCGCCTCCTGCACCGCCTGACCCGCAAGCTGCGGCTCGCGGGCGAGCGCCTCCCACTGGTCGGGGTGCTCTGCGAGCAGCCGCAGCGTGTGCGCGAGCTGGCTCTGGGTCGTGTCGACCCCACCGACGAGCACGTTGAGGACGAGGTTTACGCACTCGGCCTCCGAGAGCCTGTCGCCCTCCTCTTCAGCGGCGAGCAGCATCGAGATGATGTCCTGCCCTGGATCTTGGCGACGTTTCGCGAGCAGGTCGTTCGCGTACTCGTAGAACTCGGCGACGGCGGCTTCGATCCGATCGCGCCGCTGCACCATGCTCTGGGCGTCGAACTGGCGCTGGATCCAGTGCGACCACCGCTCGAGCCTCGGCGCGTCGCTGAGAGGCGCCCCTACGACGTGGGCGATCACCTGCGCGGGGTATGGCTTCGCAAGCGCCTGCACGAGATCGCAGCTGACCGTCTCCTTCTCCTGCGCGTCCGCGACGATCTGCGCGAACAGGGCCCGCAGCAGCTCCCTGATCGCGGGACGGTGCCGCTGCACCGCCTTCGGCGAGAGCGAGGGGTTGAGCAGTCTGCGCAGGCGGCTGTGGTCCGGGCCGTTGAGGTGCAGGATGTTGCGCCTCATCTCCTCCTTCAGCGGCCCCTCCTGCACCTGGAAGATCTCCGCGATCGCGGCGCCCGGGAAGCTCGTGCTGCGGCTGCGCAGGAAGTGCTCGCCCGCCTCCCTGTCGAGCACTATGTAGCCGTAGGGGCCCTTCGCGAGCCAGCCCTTTTCGCGCAGGCTCTGCAGGGCGACGTGGAACGCCGGCCCGCTGATCTGCGGGTCGGTGTAGTCGAAGCTCGAGAGACCCTGAAGCTCCTGCACGAGCGGCATCGCCGCTTCGACGCTACCAGCGATGCTCTGGCCGCGCACCCCTGCCCGGGCGCGCGGCGAGCAGTCTTCGGGGGCGGGGCAGAGCGCGGTGCGGGTCCTCTATTTCTTTCCGCTCACCGCCTGCTTCAGGCCAGCTCCGGCGGTGAACTTCGGCGCCTTCGTGGCTTTGATCTTCACCTTCTCGCCGGTCCTCGGGTTGACGCCCTGGCGGGCCGCCCGTTTCACGACCGAGAACTTGCCGAAGCCCGTGATCGAGACCTCGTCGCCCTTCTTCAGCGACTTGCTGACCGTGCCGATGAGCGACTCGATCACTCGCTGGGTGTCCGCCTTCGTCAGGCCGCTGTCGACGGAGACCGCGTCGACGAGCTGGGTCTTGTTCATTGCAGCAACTTCCTTTCGAGAGAGAGAGAGAGAGAGATTGCAACAGCGAGCGCGGAGAGTAGCGCTCCAGACGGAAAGATGGCTTGGCTGCAAGCAATCGGGACCTCAGCCGAGCTTCTTGCCCGGGTTGAAGAGGCCCTTCGGATCGAACGCCCGCTTCGCCTCGGCGTGGAGCCGCAGCGCCGCCGGCGCCCACTGCTTGGCGAGCTTGCCGCGCTTCAACAGCCCGATGCCGTGCTCGCCGCTGATCGCCCCGTCAAGCTCGACTGCGAGTGAGAGCAGCTCGTCGGTGACGGCCTCGACCGCGCGCCGGTGCGACTCGCTGCTCGGGTCGACGAGCACGTTCGCGTGCACGTTGCCGTCGGCGGCATGGCCCCAGGCGCACGATGGAAGCCCGTGCTTGGCGGCGATCCTCGCGAAGCCGTCGAGCAGCTGCGGCAGCCGCTCGATCGGCACGACGACGTCCTCGCCCACCTTGCCGCCCCTCACCGCCGCGACGGCGCCGGCGACCCCGTCCCGCCAGCGCCAGAGCTCCCGCGGCGCCGGCATGTCGATCTCGAGCGCCGTAGGCGAGAGCGCTGCGAGCAGCTGCTCGCGCTGCGCCTGCACCTGCGCCTCGCTGCCGTCGATCTCGATCAGGAGCGCGAACGCTGCCGCAGACGGCGCCTGGCCGGGATACGTGGCGGCCGCGATCCGCAGCGCCTCGCCGTCGAGGAAGTCGAGCGCGGAGGGCAGGATGCCCGCGCCCAGCACGTCGAGGATCGCCGCGCAGCCGCGGTCCTGGCTCGCGAAGAAGGCGACGAGCGCGAGCGCCTTGGCGGGCGCGGGCGTGAGTCGCAGACGCACGGCTGTGACGATCCCAAGCGTGCCCTCCGAGCCGACGAGCAGGCTGAGCAGGTCGTAGCCGCCGACGTCTCTGCGGCAGGCGCCGCCGAGCTCGACCACCTCCCCCTCGGCGAGCACGACCTCGAGGCCCGTCACCCAGTCGCGGGTCGCGCCGTACTTGAACGCGTGCGGGCCGCCCGCGTTCGTTGCGACGTTGCCGCCGATCTGCGACTGCTCCGCGGCGCCAGGGTCAGGCGGGAAGAGCAGGCCGCTCTCGCGCGCGAGCCGATGGACGTGCGCGGTGCTCAGCCCCGCCTCGACGTGCATCCGCCACAGCTCCGGCCGCAGCTCCCTCACCTTCGTCAGGCGCTCGAGCGAGCAGACGACCGACCCCGGCGTCGGCACCGCTCCGCCGGCGAGCCCGCTGCCGCCGCCGCGCGGCACGATCGGCGTCTCGAGCTCGTAGAGGGTGCCGACGACCTCCGCGACTTCAGCCGT
This sequence comes from Solirubrobacterales bacterium, assembly GCA_037915935.1. GTDB lineage: Bacteria > Actinomycetota > Thermoleophilia > Solirubrobacterales > Solirubrobacteraceae > Palsa-744. The sequence goes on from JBAIYK010000050.1 coordinate 26,873, forward strand.
GCTGCCCGGCCTGACCGCGAGCTCCGCCTGCCCGCGCAGGCCGCCCCAGATCAGCGCGTCGTGGTTGTAGGGAGAGGAGGGAGGGACATCGAGCACGTGCTCCGCGCCGACGATCGGCGTGAGCCGCCGCCGCAGCTCCGCGGTGCGAGATCGTGCGCCCATCGCCGATGAGCGTATATAGGCGGCTCAGCCGCCCGGCGGCAGGAAGCGGTCGGTGCCGTAGCGGCTGGGCGAGATCGGCGCTTCGATCAGCCCATGCGAGCGCATCCAGGCCGATAGCGCCTGCTCGTGGGCGGGCTGGAGCGTCCCGAACGGGGTCCTGCCCGCTTCGGTGAACAGCGGCAGGTAGGCCGCAAGCGAGGCGGACGCGACCTTCGCCTGCACTTCGGGGTTGATCTTGATCAGGTCGGCGAGGCTCGCCCGCGGTTCTCGCAGCGTCAGCTGGTAGCCGCGCACGGTCGCGGCGACGAAGTCCCTCACGAGCGCGGGGCTCGAGGCGATCAGACGTCTCGTCGTGAACGCGACGAGCCCCGGATAGGGCGGGCCGCCCCAGCGATCGAGCTTGAACGACCTGACGGGCTCGCCCGTCACCTGCAGCTGCACGCCGTCCGCGGGCCAGAAGCCCGTGAAGGCGGCGATCTTGCCCGCTCTCAGCGCCTGGGCGCCGTTGAAGCCGACGGTGACGACGCGCACCCTGCGCGGGTCGCCGCCCGCCGCCCTCACCTCCGTGTCGAGCACGGCGCTGTCGGAGGGCACGCCGGTGATCCCGACCGCCCTGCCCTGCAGCTGCGCGGGCGAGGCGAGCCGCTCGGAGGCGCGCGCGATCAGGCCGCCGAGCGGGCGCTGGGCGATCGCGAGGATCGCCTGCGCGTCGCCGCCCTTCGCGATCAGGGTCGCGACGTCGCTGCCGTCGGCGAGGCCGAAGTCGGCCTTGCCGGCGTCGATCAGGCTGAGCGTGTCCTGCGTTTCGGAGGGCTGCACGACCTTCAGCTCGATCCGCTCGCGGCGGTATAGGCCCTCGGCGATCGCCCTGTAGATGCCGGCGTGGACCGCGTTCGGCACGAAGTCGAGGACGAGCGTCGCCTGCGTCGACCGCCCGAGCGGCGGCGCGAGCGGGGAGAGGGCGGCGCCGCGATCGCCGGTGGGCGCGGCGCCGCCGGCGGCGCGCGCGGTGTGCTGCGAC
>JBAIYK010000049.1:0-15514 GCA_037915935.1 Solirubrobacterales bacterium
GGCCGTATCGGTCGTCCGCACCGCCGCCGCAGCGGCCGAGTCGTCCGGCGCGACAGACGCCGGCGCCCTCACGCAGTCCTCGCAGACGACGACTGCGGCCGGCGAACCCCCTACGACGACCTCTGGCGCGACAGCGCCCATCGCGACCGCTGAACCGCCCGTGCCGGTGACGGTCGTGCCTGCGACCGAATCGTCTGCCTCTGCGGGCGAATCGTCCTCTGCCGGCGCATCGTCCTCTGCAGCCGCATCCTCTGCGGCGAGCGCGCTCGCCGCCGCGAAGGCCGCGCTGAACATCGTCCCGGCCGGCGATCGCCCCTTCTACTGCCTGACAGCGGGCGAAGTCGTGAAGGGCCGCGCCCCGCACGTGCCGACCGGCCTCGACTATTGCGCGCGCGGGCAGAGCCTGCTCGCCGCCCGCGACTCCGGGCACGCGATCGTGAAGCCGCTCGCGAGGCGCCGCGGCGCGCTCGAAGTCTGGACGCCGGTCTACCGCGGCGTCGCGACGCCGCCGAGCAGGGCTGCCCGGATCGGCGCGTTCGTCGGCTGGCTGCGCGAGGTGCTGAGGCCAGGAGTGCTCGCGCAGCAGGCGCTCGCAGGCCATCCCGGCTACGCCCTGCGTCTGCGCTACGGGCGAGGCGTCGCCGCGATCGCGGCTGCAGGCTCGCCTCCTGCGGAAGCGCAGACGGCGGCGAGCCGGCTGCGCAACGGCTGGAGCGTGCAGAGCTTCGGGCCGGCCGCGACCCTTACGCTGCTCTCGGACGGCCACGCCGCCTGGGCGCTCGCCGCCGGGGTGCTGCTGAGCCTGCTGATTGGCCTGGCGATCCTCTCGTTCGGCGCCGTCCGCCGCGGCCCCGTCGAGCCCGCCCCGCGCGTGCAGAGCGCCGCGCCCTCGCCGCCGCAGACGACGGAAGTCCTCTACGACCCGCTGACCGGCGTTCCCGCCCGGGCGCTGACGCTCGACCGCGCTGGGCGCATGCTCGCTCGCGCCGGCCGCCAGTCGGGCGTTCTCGCCGGCGCGCTGCTGATCGACATCGACTGGTTCAAGGACGTGAACGAGAAGCTCGGGCGGCAGGCGGGCGACCAGCTGCTGCAGATCGTCGCGCAGCGCCTGGAGAACGCGATGCGCGCGCAGGACACCGTCGGCCGTCTCGGCGACGACAAGTTCCTCGTGCTCGTCGAGACCTCGGCCTCCGGCGTGCGCCCGGACGCGCTCGCCCAGCGCGTGATCGAGGCGCTGCACCGCCCGATCGAGCTTCAGAGCTTCGGGCCGAGCTTCTTCATGACCGCGAGCATCGGCGTCGCCTTCGGCCGCTACGAGGCCGCGGAGGACCTGCTGCGCGACGCCGAACTCGCGTTGAAGTCGGCGAAGGCGGCGGGCAAGGACCGTTACACGCTCTTCAACGCGAGCATGCGCTCGGTGATCGAGGGACGCGGCGTGCTCGAAGCGGAGCTGAACGCCGCGCTCCAGGACGGGCAGCTGTTCCTGCTCTATCAGCCGATCTGGGACATGGGCACGCGCTACGTCGCGGCGGTCGAGGCGCTGCTGCGCTGGCGGCATCCGAAGCGCGGCGTGCTCGGCCCCGAGGAGTTCGTGCCGCTGGCAGAGGAGAGCGGCCTGATCGTGCCGATCGGCCGCTGGGCACTCGAAGAGGCCTGCAACCGCGCCGCCGCCTGGGAAGTCGCGGGCGAGCGCATCGGCGTGTGCGTGAAGGTCTCCGACAAGCAGCTGAACCGCGAAGGGTTCGTGACCGACGTCCGCCGCGCGCTGCAGCAGTCCGGACTGCAGCCCTCCCGGCTCACGCTCGAGATCTCGGAGACCGCGGTGATGCACGACGTGACGCTCGCGGGCGAGCGCCTCGCCGAGATCAAGCAGCTCGGCGTGAAGGTGTCGATCGACGACTTCGGCGCGAGCGGCTACGCCTACCACTCCGACCTGCGCCGGCTGCCGCTCGACAGCCTGCGCGTCGACCGCGGCTCGCTTGCCGCCTCCGACGACGAGGCCTACCGCAACTGGCTGCTCGAGGCGATCCTGATCGTGGGACGCGAGCTCTCGCTCGCGGTCGTCGCGAAGGGCGTCGACTCACAGGAGCAGGCGGGCGCGCTGCGCGCGATGGGCTGCACGATGGCCCAGGGGCTCTTCATGGGCGAACCCGTATCCGCGGAGGGCGTCGCGAACCTCTTCAGGGCGGAGCTGCCGATCATCCCGACGCCGCCGACGCCGATGCCGACCCAGTCGATGGCGACATCGATGCCGCCTGCGGGCGTGGCGGCCCAGACGATGGGCGCGCCGATCCAGCCTGGGGCGATGCCGACTCAGCCGCTGAGCTCGCCTCCGCGCGACCCGCTCGCCTAGCTCTGACCCCAGAAGTCCTCGCGCATGATCTCGCCGTCTCCTGCGTGGCGCGGCCCGAACGCGAGCAGCTGCAGCCCCTCCGGTCCGGCCTCGAAGGCGCGCGCGACCTGCGGGGCGACCCTGATCGCATCGAGCGGGCGCAGGTCGTGGACCTCCTCGTCGAGCTTCATCCTGCCGCCGCCGGAGAGCACGACGTAGATCTCCTCGGCCTGATCGTGGCGGTGCGCGAAGGCCTGCCGCTTGCCTGGCTTTACGACGTGGAAGGCGAGGCCGATCGTCTGCGCGTGCAGGTCCTCGCGCGGGAAGCGCGCCTCCTGGGTCTCCGAGAACCCGAACTTCGGCGCTAGGTCTTCGGTCTCGCGGAGGTTCCTGATCGTGTAGTCCATCTGACCAGCCTACCGCTGCGCTCGGTCTCGGCGCTGCAGGCGAGCAGCGGCCCTCGCGCCGGCCCCGACCGGCCCGGCCGCGCAGCGGCGACTGCGGAGGGAGGGGGAGTGACGTGCTGCAGGATGAGGCCGGCTTGCGCGGGATCGGGGCTGAGGCGCGCGCGCCGCGAGCGCGCCGTCATGCGCGTCAGCAGCGCCGCGCTCGCGAGCACGAGCACGACCTGGACGCCCATTGCGAGCGACAAAGCGTCGCCGTAGACGGCGATCGCGGGGCGCGAGCCAAGCGCAGCGAAGAACACGCTGCCGACGATCGCGACGCCGAGCCCGTTGCCGACCTGCTGAGCGGTGGCGAACATGCCCGCGGCGGTGCCCGCGTCGGCGGGCGGCACGTCGCGCACCGCGAGGTGGATCAGCGCCGGCACCGCGAGGCCCATGCCGAGGTTGAGCACGCCGATCGTCGTCAGCAGGACGAGGCCGATCGCGTGCACTCGCAGGACCTCGATCGCGAGGATGGTCGCGAGCAGGCCGACCGCGACCGTCAACACGCCGATCTGCGGCAGCAACTCGCGCGCGCGGCCATGCAGCCGCGCTCCGATCAGCGAGCCGGCGACGAAGGTGAGCGCGAACGGCGTGAAGGCGAGGCCAGACTGCAGCGCGTCGAAGCGCAGGCCCTCCTGCATGTAGATCGAGAGCAGCAGGAAGAGGCAGGGCACGCAGTAGAGCACGAACGCCGAGGAGGTCGCGAAGCGGAAGCTGCGCGCCGAGAACAGGCGCAGCTCCGCGAGCGGCGAGCCGCCGCCCGCTGCGATCTTGCGCTCGATCGCGACGAACGCCCAGGCCGTCGGCGCTGCGAGCGCGAGCGAGACGAACACCCACGCCGGCCAGCCCGCTTCGCGGCCCTCGACCGCGGGGACCATGATCAGCGCGAGCGTCGCGGTCGCAAGCGCAACGCCTGCGAGGTCGAGCCTGCGCGCGCTCTGCGAGCGCGACTCGGGCACGACGCGCCCAGCCGCGACGAGCGCGAGCAGGCCGACTGGCACGTTGATCAGGAACACCGAGCGCCAGCCGAGATGCAGCACGTCGAGCGCGATCAGGCCGCCGCCTACGATCTGGCCGGCGACCGAGGCGATCCCCTGGATCACGCCCTGCGTCGCAAGCACGCGCCGACGCTCCGCGGGCGCGAACTGCACCTGGACGATCGAGAGCACCTGCGGCCACATCGCCGCGCCGGCGAAGCCCTGCAGCAGCCTGCCGGCGATCAGCGCGCCCGCGCTCGGGGCCGCCGCGCACAGCGCCGAGGCGATCGTGAAGCCTGCGACGCCGATCCTGAACATCCTGCGCCTGCCGAACACGTCGCCGAGCCGGCCGCCGGTGATGAGCGAGACGCCGTAGGTGAGCAGGTAGGCGGCGAGCACCCACTGCACCTCGCTCGCGCTCGCGTGCAGGTCGGCGCGCAGCGAGGGCGCGGCGACGTTGACGATGAACACGTCGAGGATGACCATGAAGACGGGCGCGAAGAGCACGGGTATGAGCAGCCGCTCGCGCAGGCTGCGGCCGGTGGGGCCGGCGGCGGGCATCCTCGCCGCGCTCGCCAAAGCAGAGGAGGAGACGCTGCCGGCGAGGTCTCTGGTCGCGGTTCGCGGTGACATCGACGCTCAGTGTGCAACGATGTTTATGCAGGTAGAAGAGAGGGAGTTATCCTGGTATGAGAACCACCCCCGCAAGACACGACCGCGAGCGAGAGACGCGCGCTGGCCGAACGGAAGGGACGCAAGCCCGCGAGCCGCGAGAAACGCGCGCCGGCCGCGACGACCGCGAGCAGGTGCCGCAGGCTGTGCGACGCGGCCGCGAGCAAAGCGCGCGCGTCTCGCGAAACGGCCGCGACGGCGAGCGCAGGCGGGAGAGCCTCGCGGAGTTCCTGCGCATCCGCCGCGAAGCGCTCGCGCCTGAGGACGTCGGCCTGCAGGGCGGCGGGCGCCGGCGCACGCCGGGCCTGCGGCGCGAGGAGGTCGCCCAGCTCGCCGGGGTCGGCACCACCTGGTACACGTGGCTCGAGCAGGGGCGCGACGTGCGCGCCTCGCGCTCGGTGCTCGAGGCGATCGCCGACGCGCTGCGGATGACGCCCGCCGAGCGTTCGCACCTGATCGTGCTCGGCCGCGGCGAGGAGATGAGCGACGGCCGCGCGCCGCGGGAGCAGGTCGCGCCAACGCTGCGGCGCCTCGTCGAGAACCTGAGGCTGAGCCCCGCCTGCATCCTCGGGCGGCGCTGGGACTTCCTCGCCTGGAACGACGCCTACAGGGTCGTCTTCAGCGACCCCGCGCAGTTGCCGGAGGACCGCCGCAACCTCGTCTGGGCGACCTTCGCCGAACCGGCTCGGCGGCAGCTGTTTCTCGACTGGAAAGAGGGCGCGCGCCAGCTCGTCGCGCGCTTCCGAGCCGACAGCGCCCGCCACGTCGGCGACCCGCACTTCGAGGAGCTGATCGAGGCGCTGAGCGAGGAGAGCGTCGACTTCTGCCGCTGGTGGAAGCGCCACGAGGTCGTCCGCAGCGGCGTCGGCCGCAAGCTGCTTCGCCATCCGATCGCCGGCGAGATGGCCTTCGAGCACGCCGTCTTCAAGCTCGAAGAGACCCCGGAGCAGCGGTTCGCGCTCTACACGCCGCTGGACGAGGGCGATACCGCGACGAAGGTGACGGGACTGCTGAAGCGTCGCCAATAAAGCTCCAGAGGAATGCGCGATCATCTGGAGATGGCGATCTCAGACGCACGAGTATCGGCGTTGTCGCCGTCCGCTATCCTTGCCGAGGACCCTCACCGGCGAAAGAGCCCCAGGGCTCTGCTGCGAGAGCAGCTAGCCGACGAGGGTCTATTGGTTTCTCAGAGGGTCCGTCTCGGCCAAGACGCTGGTTTCGGAGGCGATCTTGTCGGCGATCAATTCGTGGGAGCGCCGGTCGCCACGCTCCCATCGACGTTGAATGGCCCAGGTGCAGTAGTCGGCCACGACCAGACATGGCTCGCTCATGTTGGGCCAGAAGGCAACTCTGTGCGGACACCGTGCGGAGGCTTGCACCGCATCGTCGACGGCGAGGTGAAACGCGCCGCGGCGCTTGCGCGTGCCAAGATCGGAAGCTACCGCAAGAAGCCGGTCGTCGGTACCAGCCACTTCGCCTGCAATGCGGCGAAAATGTTCATGCCAGGCGTGACGGTACATCTGATGTGGGCCGCGCATCTCCACCGGCACGGACGCCTTGCGGATGATCGTCGCATCGATCCGCAGCTCGCACTGCTGAAGTGTCGCGAAGACCTCATCTCTCACGGTCTGCGGATCTTCGGCCGCATGCAGCACCGAACCGAGATGAACGCCGCGCCACGCAAGGCGCCGACGCAGGGCCTGCACGCGATCTCCAGCCTGCCAGTCGCCCATCGTGACTGTCGCGAGGATGAAGTAGCGGCTTGCGCCAGCACGCTCGGAGAAGTCGAAGTTGCCAGCCTCATCACCGAATAGATAGACGGTTGCCATTAATGCAAAAGGCTATCGTCCCTCCCTTGGTCAAGCGCCATGAGCTCAATTCACATGAGCGATATGGTGCGAGGACCGTTGGTGCAATACAGCAGCGCCCCGCGGATTCGGCAGCGGCGTGAGCGTGCGCTCCAGCCGCTCGCGCAGCGGCTCGAAGCGCGGCGGCAGAGAGAGCCGCTCGCCGAGGTGCGCGGCGTCCTCGTCGGCGGTGAAGCCGGGGCCGATCGTCGCGATCTCGAACAGCACGCCGCTCGGCTCGCGGAAGTAGATCGAGCGGAAGTAGAAGCGATCGATGATCGGCGTCGGGCGCTGCCCGGCGGCGGCGACCTGCTCGCGCCAGCTCTCGTGCTCGTCCATCGCCGAGGCGAAGGCGACGTGGTGGACGCTGCCGGCGCCCTGGCGCCCCGGCTCCGCCGGCGCGAGGTCGTAGAGGTAGAGGCCGCCGCGGCGCTGGCCGCGCACCTCCCAACGTCCGTTCCCGTCGCCGTCGGCGGCGCGCTCGAAGCCGAGCGTCGCACCGAGCAGCCGCTCGCTCGCGGCCGGGTCGGAGGCATAGGCGCGCACGCCCTCGAAGCCGCGCAGCGCGTGCTCGGCGGGGATCCCAGGCGTGTCCGCGATCAGAGGCGGGTCGCCGCTGCAGTCGATCAGCAGCTCGTGATCGAGGCCCTCACGGTCGCTGAAGCGCAGGCTCTCACGCTCGCGCCGGCTGGCTACATCATGTGCTGTAAGGCGCTGCTCCCAGAAGTCGAGCGAGCCCTCGGAGCCGACCCGCCAGAGGATGCGATGCACCATGCCCGCGCCAGGCGTGCCAGGCGCCGCGCCGGGATACTCGAAGAACGTGAGGTCGGCGCCAGGGGAGCCCTGCTCGTCGGCGTAGAAGAGGTGGTAGATCGTCGGATCGTCCTGGTTGACGGTCTTCTTCACGAGCCGCAGCCCGAGCACGCCGGCGTAGAAGTCGACGTTGCCGGGCGCGTCGCCCGTGATCGCGGTGATGTGGTGGATGCCCTCGAGCTTCATGGGGTGCCTCCGAGCGTGAGTGCAGCGTGCATGCGTGACGGGCGGTGTACAACGTGCGGCATGCGCGGGTGTGCAGTGTGCGTGCGGTCTGCCTTCACTGTAGCCTCGCGATACGAGGGCCTGTGGGATGAGCCCGAAGCGCAACCCGAGGATCGGAGGCCGCGATGGCGCAGTGGACCGGCGTGAGTGGCAAGCGGGTGCTGATGACCGGCGCGACGCGCGGGATCGGGCTCGCGGCCGCGAAGGAGCTCGCCCGCCGCGGCGCGAGGCTCGCGATCGTCGCGTGCGACGAGCGGCGCGGACAGGATGCGGCCGCCGAGATCTCCGCCGCTGCGCGCGAGGGCGTGGCCGTCGAGGCGGCGCCGGACGCGGGCCTCGAGCCGCCGGCGCACGCGGGCGAGCGAAGCGATGCGGGGACCGCGCCGGTCGACGTCCTGACCGCCGACCTGACGCTCCAGAGCTCGGTGCGGGAGCTCGCGCAGCAGGCGCTTACGCGCTACCCGCACATCGACGTATTGGTCAACAACGCGGGTGCGATGTTCACCTCGAGGCAGATGACGAGCGAGGGAATCGAGCGCACGTGGGCGCTCAACCACCTCGCGCCGTTCCTGCTCACCAACCTGCTCTCCGAGCGGCTGAAGCAGAGCGCGCCCGCGCGCGTGATCACGACCGCGTCCGGCGCCCACCACGGCAGTGAGATCCCGTTCGAGGACCTCGCTGCCGCGCGCTCTTACGGCAGGCTCGGCTACGAGCGCTACGGGCAGACGAAGCTCGCGAACGTCCTCTTCACCGCCGAGCTCTCGCGCCGCCTGCAGGGCTCCGGCGTGAGCGCCTACTGCTTCCACCCGGGCCTCGTCGCGACCGGCTTCAACCGCAACAACGGCCCGCTGTCGAGCCTCGCGATGCTCGCGATCAGGCCCTTCTCGCGCAGCCCTGAGCATGGCGCGCGCACGCTCGTGTGGCTCGCGGACACGCCGGATCTCGACGGCGAGGGCGGCTACTTCTTCGACGAGAAGCTGGCGAGGCCGAGCCGCGCCGCCGAGGACGTGGACGCAGCCGCGCGGCTGTGGGAGGCGAGCGAGCGGCAGACGGGGCTGACGCAGCCCGCCGCCAACGGCGCGGTCGGCTGACCGGCGGCGAACGACAGGTCACCCTCGGCCCCGTCGCCCGAGTGGGCAGCGATGAGCCTGGGCGCGGCCGCGGTCGTCGCGACCGGGGCCACGCGCTAGCCTCCAGCGCCGTCATGTCGATCAGCGTCAGCCTCCCGGACGGCAACGAGCTGCAGCTGCCAGACGGCGCGACCGGCGCCGACGCGGCCGCCGCGATCGGGCCGGGGCTCGCGAAGGCGGCGCTCGCGGTGCGCGTCAGCCACCCGGAGGTCGGCGAGCAGCCGCAGACCCAGGACCTCGCGCTGCCGCTGCCGAACGGCGCGCGCATCGAGATCCTGACGGCGAAGAGCGGCGACCCCGCGCTCGCGCTGATCCGCCACGACGCCGCCCACGTGCTCGCGACAGCGGTGCTCGAGCTCTATCCGGGCGTGAAGATCTCGATCGGCCCCGCGATCGATGACGGCTTCTACTACGACTTCGACTTCCCCGACGGCGTGAGCGTCTCCGAGGAGGCCTTCCCGGCGATCGAAGAGCGGATGCGCGCGCACGTGAAGGCGGCGGAGCCGTTCCTGCGCAGCGACATCGCCGTCACCGACGCGCGCGCACGCTTCCTCTCAGAGGGCCAGGACTACAAGGTCGAGCTGATCGACGATCTCGCGCTCGCCGCAGAGGGCTCGGGGCAGCCGCTGAGGACCGTCTCGCTCTACGAGAACGGCCCCTTCACCGACCTCTGCCGCGGCCCGCACGCGCCGAGCACTGCGAGCATCGGCGCGTTCAAGCTGCAGTCCGTCGCCGGCGCCTCCTGGCGCGGGGACTCCTCGCGCCAGATGCTGACGCGCATCTACGGCACCGCCTTCTTCACGAAAGCGCAGCTCGCCGAGCACCTGCAGCGGATCGAGCAGGCGCGCGCGCGCGACCACCGCCGCCTCGGCCGCGAGCTCGGGCTCTTCTCCTTCTCCGAGCTCTCGCCGGGCAGCCCCTTCTGGAAGCCGGCGGGGATGGTGATCTGGAACGAGCTGACGAGCCTCTGGCGGCAGGAGAACGAACGTCGCGGCTACCGCGAGGTGCGGACGCCGATCCTCTACGACGTCGAGCTCTGGAAGCAGTCTGGGCACTGGGAGAAGTACGAGCAGAACATGTACTTCACGGAGGTGGAGCAGCGCCCGATGGGCCTGAAGCCGATGAACTGCCCCGCCCACGTCCAGATCTACAAGGACGAGCGCCGCTCCTACAGGGACCTGCCGATCCGCTACTCCGAGGCAGGGCTCGTGCACCGCCACGAGCCCTCCGGCGTGCTGCACGGCCTGCTTAGGGTGCGCCACATCACCCAGGACGACGCCCACATCTTCTGCGCCGAGGAGCAGGTGCAGCAGGAGGTGATCGAGTGCCTGCGCTTCGGCTTCTCGATCTACGAGATCTTCGGCTTTCAGCCGCGCCTGGAGCTGTCCACCCGGCCCGCGCAGCGGATCGGCAGCGACGAGATGTGGGACCGCGCCGAGCAGGCGCTCGCGGGGGCGCTGTCCGCGGAGGGGCTCGCCTACGAGCTGAACCCCGGCGACGGCGCCTTCTACGGCCCGAAGATCGACCTGCACATGACCGACTCGATCGGACGCTCCTGGCAGCTGGGAACGGTGCAGCTCGACTACTCGATGCCCGAGCGCTTCGACCTCGCCTACACCGGCGCGGACAACGCCGAGCACCGACCCGTGATGATCCACAGGGCCCTGCTCGGCTCCTTCGAGCGCTTCATCGGCATCCTGATCGAGCACTACGCGGGCCTCTTGCCGCTGTGGCTCTGCCCGGTGCAGGCGAGCGTGCTGAGCATCACCGAGCGCGCCGCCCCCTACGCGGCCGAGGTCGCGCAGGCGCTGCGGGGCAAGGGCCTGCGGGTGCAGCTCGACGACCGCGGCGAGTCGCTGAAGCGCAAGGTGAGAGACGCCGAGCTCTCGAAGATCCCCTACATGCTCGTCGTCGGCGACCGCGAGGCGAGCGAGCGGACGGTGTCGGTGCGCGCGCGCAGGAGCGGAGACGAAGGCGACATGGCCTTGGCCGAGATCGAGGCGCGGCTGTTGGACGAGGTGGCGTGCAGGGCGTGAGCAGGCGGGGCCGACGGCGTCGACGGCGGCAGGGCTGGAGCGGAGTGGCCGGCGGGGATGGCTTGGCCGTGACCGGGCCGACGAGCAGACGGCAGGTGGAGCGACGGCGGCCAACGTGAACAGCCGGAAAATGCGCGCTTGCGCGTAGGAGAGCGCCCGCTATACTGCGCCGCCTTGAGGTCTCGCACCCGATCAATGCGCCGCGTACAGCCGACAGCTTGACGCGCGCCTTCAACAGCTAGTGCCGCCGGTCCCCCGCAGATTCGACCGGCGCCCGCCCGAGCGGGACCTCACGAGGGTCAACGAGCGCATCCGCGTGCCCGAGGTGCGGCTGATCGACGACGAGGGCAAGCAGGTCGGCGTAATGAAGACGCCCGACGCGCTGCGCTTCGCCCAGGAGCGCGACCTCGACCTCGTCGAGGTCGCCCCCGAGGCGCGGCCGCCGGTCTGCAGGGTGCTCGACTACAGCAAGTACAAGTACGAGCAGGCCCAGAAGCAGAAGCAGGCGCGCAAGCACCAGCAGCAAATCACCGTGCGCGAGATCAAGTTCCGCCCGAAGATCGCCCAGCACGACTACGACACGAAGAAGGGCCACGTAGAGCGCTTCCTGCGCCACAAGGACAAGGTGAAGGTGACGATCATGTTCCGCGGCCGCGAGGTGACCCACCCCGAGCGCGGCACCGCGATCCTCGACCGGCTCGCGGAGGAGCTCGCGGAGCTCGGCGTGGTAGAGCAGCGCCCGCTGCAGGAGGGCCGCAACATGACGATGCTGCTCGCGCCCTCGAAGGCGGTCCTCGCCGGCCGTGCCGACGGACCCGCATCCGCCGACGGACCCGCGTCCGCCGACGGCGCCGCGCAGGAGCCGGCGCCTGCGTCCGAGGGAGCCGCCGCTGACAGCGTGGCTCCCGCCGCGCAGCCACAGGCCGTCGCCGTGCCCGGCCCCGATGGCGAGACTCCCGAGCCGGAGGCCGCCGCCGTCACGGTCTCTGCCGCGGGCGACGCCGCCGTCGACGGCGGACCCGTGTCATAATCCTCGGCTCAGATGCCGAAGATGAAGACCCATTCGGGCGCGAAGAAGCGCTTCAAGCTGACCGGCTCCGGCAAGGTGAGGGGCAGGCACGCCTTCTCGAGCCACATCCTCGAGAAGAAGTCGCCGAAGCGCAAGCGCGATCTCGGCAAACCGGCGCTGCTCTCAGATGACGATGCGCCGCGCGTGAAGAGGCTGCTGAGGACGAAATGACGCGGGTGAAGCGCTCACTGCACGCGCACAAGAAGCGGCGCGCGACCCTGAAGCTGACGAAGGGCTTCCGAGGCGAGGCGAGCTCCGGCTATCGGCGCGCGAAGGAGGCGCTGATGAAGGCCGACGCCTACGCCTACCGGGATCGGCGCAACCGCAAGCGCGACTTCCGCCGCCTCTGGATCACGCGCATCAACGCCGCCGCCCGCATCAACGGGCTCAGCTACTCGCAGCTGATGCACGGCCTGAGCAGGGCCGGCGTGCAGCTGGACCGCAAGGTGCTCGCGGACATCGCCGTCCACGACGCCGACGCGTTTCGACGTTTCGCGGAGATCGCCCGCGAGGCGTCGGCTGCCTGATCCCTGAACAGACACCAGCCGAACCTCCCGGGCGCCGCTCCTAATGGACGGCGCCCTTCTTGTGCCACCGCCAACCACCAAGATCAAAAAAATCTCAAAGCAAGACGCACTCCTCTCACACACGAGCCACGCAGAGCGCCCGATGATCGCCTCCCCCCACAACGAGAAGCTGAAGCAGCTGCGCCGCCTGCACCGCAGGCGCGAGCGCGAGCGCCTCGGCAGGTTCGTCGCCGAGGGCGAGGATCTGATCGCCGCCGCGCAGGCGGCCGGGCGGCCGGCGATCGAGGGCTACCGCGTCCCCGGCTGCGAGGTGGGCGACGGCTTCGTCGAGGTGGAGCCGGGCGCGCTCGCCGCGGTCTCGACGCTCGGCTCGGGCACGAAGGCGATCGCCGTCTACGAGCAGCGCTTCGCGCCCGCGCCGCTCGGCCCGCTGTGCCTGCACCTGCACGGCCTGTCCGACCCGGGCAACGTCGGCGCCTGCCTGCGCTCGGCGGCCGCGTTCGGCGCCTCCTGCGTGACGCTCGGCGAGCGGTGCGCCGACCCGCACTCGCCGAAGGCGGTGAGGGCGAGCATGGGCGCGATCTTCGCAATGCCGCTCGCGCGCGTGGCGAGCGTCTCGGAGCTGCCGGGGCGCACCGTCGCGCTCGTCGCGCGGGCGGGCGCGCCGCTGCGCGAGGTCGACCTGCACGGGCCGGTGAGCCTGCTGGTCGGCGCCGAGCGCGAGGGGCTGCCAGCCGAGGTGGTCGAGGCGTGCGACCTGATCGCGCACGTGCCGATCGCCTCCGAGTCGCTGAACGCGGCGATGGCGGCGACGCTCGCGCTGTACGAGGCAACAATGACCCGCGACTCGAATAGGGTGCGGACGTGACTGGGAGTCCATCCGAGCCGGACGCGATCGAGCGGATCAGGGAGCTTGCGAGCGAGGCGAGCGCAGCGATCGACGCCGCGGAGGGCAGCGACGCGCTGGAGCAGCTGCGCGTCCGCTACCTCGGCCGCAAGGCTGAGCTGCCGCTCATGTTGCGGAGCGTCGCGAGCCTGCCGCCCGAGCAGCGCGCGCAGGTCGGGCGCGAGGCGAACCTCGCGCGGGAGGGACTCGAGGCCCAGATCGAGGCGCGCTCCGCTGAGATGCGCGCGGCCGAGCTGGACGCGAAGCTCGCCTCCGACCGTCTCGACGTGACGCTGCCAGGCAGCCCGCCGCAGCCGGTCGGGCGCCTGCACGTGCTGACGGCGATGCAGCGCGAGCTCGAGGACATCTTCCTCGGCCTCGGCTTCACCGTGCTCGAGGGCCCGGAGGTGGAGACGGTTCACTACAACTTCGACGCTTTGAACCACAGCCCGACGCACCCCGCGCGGGCGAGGACGGACACGTTCTACGTGTCAGACGACGTGGTGCTCCGTACTCACACTTCGCCGATGCAGATCAGGGCGATGGAAGCGCACCCGCCGCCGCTCTACGTCGTGATCCCCGGACGCGTCTACCGCCCTGACAGCGACGCGACGCACACGCCGCAGTTCCACCAGGTCGAGGGGCTCGCGGTCGACGAGGACATCACGCTCGCGGACCTGAAGGGCACGCTGCTCGCGTTCGCGAAGGAGGTCTTCGGCGAGGAGCGCGAGATTCGCCTGCGGCCGCACTTCTTCCCGTTCACCGAGCCGTCGGTCGAGGTCGACGTGTCCTGCTTCCAGTGTGCCGGCAAGGGGTTCCTGAAAGACGGCTCACGCTGCTCGCTGTGCAAGGGCGAGGGCTGGCTCGAGGTGCTCGGCGCGGGCGAGGTCGACCCGAACGTGTACGCATACGTGCCGAGCAACGAGCGCAACGCGCCCGGCTACGACCCTGAGCGCGTGCAGGGATATGCGTGGGGGATGGGCGTGGAGCGGATCGCGATGCTGCGTTACGGCGTGCCCGATCTTCGCCTTTATTTTGAAAATGATTTGAGGTTTTTGGGGCAGCTGACATGAGGGTCCCGCTCGAGTGGCTCAGCGAATACTGTGACCCCGGGCTCGACGTCGCCACGATCGAGGAGCGCCTCACGATGACCGGCACGAAGGTCGAGGCGGTCCACCGTCACGGCGTGCCAAGCCCGGAGGGTTTCGTCGTCGGCAGGGTGCTGAGCGTGACGCCGCACCCGGACGCGGACAGGCTGAAGGTGTGTGAGGTCGACGTCGGCTCTGCGCGCTCCGCCGCTGCCAGCTCCACTGGCTCACCCGCCGCGGCTGACCCCGGCAGCGGTGGCACGGACGGCCCGGCCACGATCGTGTGCGGGGCGCCGAACGTGGCCACAGGCCAGGTCGTTGCGGTCGCGCTGCCGGGCGCGACCATGCCTGACGGGACGAAGCTGAAGGCGGCGAAGCTGAGAGGCGTCGCCTCGGCGGGGATGATCCGCGCCGAGGACGAGCTGGCGATCGGTCCTGGGCACGAGGGCATCCTCGTGCTCGACGCGCTAGCGCAGGCGGGGGCGCTGCCGGCCGTCGCCGGCCTCGTTCCGGGAGCGCCGCTCGCGGGCGTGCTGCCGATCGGCACGCAGGTGATCGAGCTGGAGGTGACCCCGAACAGGCCCGACTGCCTCGGGGTCTACGGCGTCGCGCGCGAGCTGCACGCGACGACGGGCGCGCCGCTCGCCGACCCGCCCTGGGCGCACGACCTCGGCTCGGCCGGGCCGCTGCTCGGCGCCGAGGTCTCCGTGGAGTGCCCGGAGCTGTGCCCGCGCTTCACCGCGCGGGTGTTCGAGGAGGTGAGCATCGGCCCCTCGCCGCCGTGGCTGAAGGCGCGCCTGACGGCGGCGGGGCAGCGGCCGATCAACAACGTCGTCGACATCACGAACTACGCGATGCTGCTGACGGGGCAGCCGCTGCACGCGTTCGACCTCGACCGCGTGTCGGGGGCGAAGCTGACGGTGCGGCGGGCGCACGAGGGCGAGCGCGTGGTCACGCTCGACGGACAGGAGCGCGTGCTCGATTCCGACATGGTCGTGATCGAGGACGAGGAGGGGCCGACCTCGATCGCGGGCGTGATGGGCGGAGCGCGGTCCGAGGTCGCTGAAGGCACCACCCGCGTGCTGATGGAGGTGGCGACGTGGGACGGTCCCAACATCCACCGCACAGCCTGGACGCTCGGGCTCCAGAGCGAGGCGTCGCTGAGGTTCGAGAAACAGCTCCAGCCCGAGCAGGCGATGACGGCGCAGGCGGTCGCCACCCAGCTGATGAGCGAGGTCTGCGGGGCGAAGCTCGCGCCCGGGACGATCGACGTGGGCGGGACCGGTCCGCCGACGGCGACGATCCGGCTCCGCGAGGCGCGGGTCGCCGGAATCCTCGGAGCGCCGATCCCGCGCGAGCGCTGCGACCGGATCCTGCGCTCGCTCGAGTTCACGACGGCCGATGCCGCCGACGGCCTCGATGTCAGCCCGCCGTACTTCCGTCGCGGTGACGTGACCCGGGAGGCG
>JBAIYK010000052.1:0-21466 GCA_037915935.1 Solirubrobacterales bacterium
CGCTGTCGAGCGCGGCGGAGCTCAACCGGATCCTCGACGTCGCGCGCAGTACGTGCGCGACCCTCGCCGCGGCCGGCGCGCAGACGCTGATCCTGATCGACGGCTTGACCCCCGGCCGCAGCGCGACCGCGGGGCGCAGCGAGGACGCAGCGCGGCTTACGGCGGAGGACTGGAGCCAGCTCGTGCGCGCCTCCGAGGCGGTGTGCGGGGTCGCGCGCGAGCACGGCCTGCGGGTCGCCTTCCACCCGCACGCCGGCACCCACGTCGAGTTCGAGGACGAGGTCGAGCGGATGATGGACGACCTTCCGGCCGAGAGCGCGGGCCTCTGCATCGACACGGGCCACTCTCTCTTCGCCGGGATCGACCCGGTCGCGCTGCTGCGCCGCCATGCCTCGCGTCTCGTTCACGTGCATCTGAAGGACCTCGACCTCGACGTACTGGAGCGCTGCCGGCGCGAAGCGCTCTCCTTCGAGCAGTCGGTCGCCGCCGGCGTGTTCACTCCCCTGGGCGCGGGGTCGATCGACCTCGCCGCCTTCGCGCGCGCGCTGCACGAGGCCGGCTACGATGGCTGGGCGACCTTCGAGCAGGACCGCGTCGTGGACGGCATCGACGAGGCGCTGCCCGACGCGCGCGCGAGCCTGGAGCACCTGCGCCGCATCGGGTTGTAGGCTCGCCTAGAATCTCCGGTGAGGACGGTCGCGCGACCGACCGGCCCTCACCTCATGCGGAGACACCTGAACGGGGCAGGCCTGACCGCACCCCGTCCGGCTCTGTGGTCCGGTTGGGTCGCCCTTGTGGAGGGGGCGCACGGACCCATTCCTTGCAGTTGCTCACTCCGGCTTGGTCTTCGTGTCGTCGATGGCCAGCACACGCTCAATGCGATCAAGCAGTGCTTCGTCCATGTTCTCATCAGCCTTCTTGAGCAACAAGTCGATGTAGCGCTGTCTTGCGTCACCAGTGGACGAAGGCTGTGCCGCTGCGGGTGCCACTGTAGCTGCTGCGGAAGCCGTGGAACTCCGCCGACGTGCACGCGAGGCTCGCTTTGTACCCGAAGGCGAAGCAGTGGAGCTCCCGTTTCGCACGGCCTTGAAGTGCGGGCTGAGCCTGATGCCGCCTGCACGAGCAGCGTGCATATAGAACGCGACCGCCTTACGGACGGTCGATCCGCTGATCCCCGGATACGATCGAAAGACTTCCTCGAGCTGCGCCTGAGTTGCGTTCTCTCCGAGAGCAAGGGCGTCCCCGTAATATTGCCGGACCATTTCCCTGATGAGCTCTGGACGTACGCTCTGCTTCTCCACAAGGTCGAGCAGGCGTTCTGTTGGATGGCCGTCGGCGTCAAGCAAGCCGATGGATCGGGCCGCGCGCAGGAATTGTGCTTGCGCGGAGCCGGACCATGAGCTCAGGTAGCTGCGGTCTACCCGGGAGGGGATGCCCTCGCCGTGCATCCGGTCGAGCGTGTTTTCGAGTGTCTGGAACGAGATGTACGGAGGCGTGAAGGACTCCTCGTCGCTCGGTCCTTGATCGTCTTCTGGAACCACGGGCAACAGAGTACCACAAGGGGCTTGCCATAACGCCGGTCCCCCTGGACAAAGGCTTGGTACCTGCGTTGGCACACGCCATATTGGGCGCATGGACATCCAGCCTGAGAGCCGCATTCTCGTGCGAGACGCACTCGGCCGAGAGCATCTTCGCGTCGCACGTACGAGGGTGGTCCCTGGAGACCGCTTTGAGGTCGTGTGGGCTTGCCGCGAGGAGGAGTGGCAAGCTGCGCAGGCAGAGGAACGAGAGCCTGATTGCGTCCCTTGGCCTGCCGAGGACGTGCGCCCCGCCGGCGAAACGCCTATCGCATCCTGCGTATAGCGAGGAGAGAGCCTATGCCCCTAAAGATCACGCTCAGCGACAGGGAAGTGCTCCGAGTCAATCTGGACCTCGATGCGTGGAATCGTGCTTTTCAGCAGGCGCTTCGAAACGACACGATGGTCGAGATCGAAGATGAGGACGGGCGGATACTTAGCATCAACCCCCATCGCGTGCTGCTGCTTGAGACGACGGCAGATCCACCGGCTGTTCCCGCCTGACATTTGTCGCCTTCAGTCGCGGAGGGCGGCTCGGAGGCTGAAATTCGCCCCCTATCCTGACCCGCCACGCCTGTAGCCCAAAGTGACCCTTCATTCGAGGCGACAGGCCCGAGAAAATGCCTCCAGCTACCGTTAGCGTGGCGACGACGGGCCAGCGGTGGACATAGAACAGGTAGCCGCTTCCCGCCGAGCAGAACAAGAAGATGACGTCTGAGCGCAGGAACCCGCAGGCGATGTGGTTGGGGTCATTGCTGTTGCTGCTTCCGGGCATCTGGAGGGAAAAGCTAGCGCCTACCGGGCATGATCGACTCTGCGGCCCAATCGCCATGGTCCGCCGATGGGATGGACGCCGCGATCGGCGCTGGGTGACACTAGGTATTCTGCGGGTGCGGGGGTGCCGCAATTGGTGCCGTCAGTCAGCATCCGCTCGTCGCGAGTTCGCTAGCCCCCCAGACCTCTACGCATATGACATCAATATCACGTTTTGCGTGATATAATATCACGCGATGCGTGATATTGGGCGGGTAGGAAGCGCGATCCTCTTTCCTACCGATCATCCTGTCGAGCCTCGCAGCATGATCGGGCGCGCCGCCGACGTCGAGCGTAATGCGCTGTCGTTGCTCGGCGGCGCGAATGTGGTGATGGCAGGCCCTCGCCGCACCGGCAAGACGACGGTGGCCGACGCCACGCTCGCGGTGTGCCGAGACGATGGAGCCTACACCGCGAAGGTGGACCTGTTCGACTGCGGCGATGCCGGCGCTTTCGCCCATCTGCTCGTCCTGGAGCTGCTGGCCAACCGGGCGCCGCTGCGACGCGCGATAGGGGACGCCGTGCGCGCCGGCAAGAGCCTCGTCACCGCGCTGCGAACGACGGCCACGCTGCGGGCGCGCCAGGACCTCGGAGACGAGATCGAGATGACGATCGACCTTGGCCTCGCCGAACGGGAGCCGATGATGGCGCTGGACAGCGCATTGCGTCTCGGGCAGCGGCTCGCCGAGCGCGACGAGCGCCGGGTGGTGATCTTCCTCGACGAGTTTCAGGACATCGCGAGCAGTCGCTTTGGGGATCAGGACACCGTGACCCGCAGGATCCGCGCCGTGTTCCAGCGCTCTTCCGACGTGAGCGTGCTGTTCGCGGGCTCGATCGAGCATCTGATGCGAGATCTGTTCGGACCCAGCGAGCGCGCTCTGAGCCAATTCGGCTCCTTCCACGAGCTGACGCCCATATCGTCCGATGAGTGGGGGGAGGGCATTCGCGGACGTCTCGCGAGCGACAGGACGACAATCGACGACGACGCGCTCATGCGCCTGTTGGAGCTGGGCGAAGGGCATCCGCGAGCGACGATGCTGATCGCCCAGCAAGCACATATGCAGGCGATCGAGGAGTTGCGCCACGTGATCGACCACGCGACGGTGACGGCCGCGCTCGACCGTGCGCTCGGATCGGAGCAGCTGCGTCATCAGCAGCAGCTGGAGCGCATTCGTGGGACCGGGCGCTACGGCGAGCCGATGGCGATCCGCGTCGCGGTGGGCGCCGAGCTCTATCAGGGTCTGAAGCCACAGCAAGCTTCGCGTTCGCTGAGTGCGCTGCGCGACATAGGCGTGATCGAGCGTGTCGGTCACGCGGGCTGGTACGTGATCGACCCGTTGCTGCGCCGCTATCTGATGTCGCGTAGGGTCGAGCCGTTGACGTTCCTGCGCGCGACATAGGGGGTGGTCGCAGACGCTCCCACATCAACTCGCGCTGCGCAACAGGCTCAGCGCGCGGTCCAGCCGCCGTCTACGAGCAGCGAGGTGCCAGTCACGAGCCGCGACGCGTCGCCTGCGAGGTAGACGGCCGCGCCGGCGACGTCCTGCGGCTGCCCGACCTCGCCGAGCGGGATGCGCGAGAGCACGTCGGCGGTGAACTGCGGGTCGGCGAACATCTCGCGCGTCATCTCCGTCCTGACGAACGTGGGGGCGATCGTGTTGACGCGGATGCGGTGCGGGGCGAGCTCGATCGCGGCGGCCTTCGTCAGTCCCTCGACCGCGTGCTTCGTCAAGCAGTAGACGGTCCGCGACGGCGCGCCGACGTGGCCCATCTGCGAGGAGATCGTGATGAGGCTGCCGGGACGCCGCGCCTCCAGCAGCCGCTGCGCGAGCAGCTGGATGAGGAAGAAGGCGCTGCGCACGTTGAGCGCGAACATCCGCTCGAACTGCTCGCGGGTCACCTGTGTGAGCGGCGTCGGCTCGTTGCCGCCGACCGCGTTGAGCAGGATCTCACAGGGCGGCTGCCGTGCGAGCAGCGACACGAGCCGCTGCTCGTCCGCGACGTCGCAGGCGATCGCCTGCGCGCTGCCGCCCGCATCCGCGATCTCGCCTGCGAGCGAATCGATCGCCGCCTGCGTGCGGGCGAGGAGCGCGACCTCCGCGCCCGCCTGCGCGAGCGCGAGCGCGCACGCGCGCCCGATGCCGGAGCTCGCGCCGGTGACGAGCGCGCGCCTGCCGTCGAGCCGGAACGGCGCCGGGATCGACTGCGGTGCCGGCGGCGCGGTCATCGCCGCTCAGGCGCGGCTTGCGAGCCGGTCGAGGCGCATCGTCGCGGTGAGCGCGTGCCCCGCCATGCCCTCGGCGGTCGCGATCGCCGCCGCGATCGGCGCGATCGCCTGCGTGCCCTCGTCGGTGAGGCGCTGATAGGTGCAGGTCTTGAGGAACTTGCCGACCCACAGGCCGCCGGTGTAGCGCGCGGCGCCCATCGTCGGCAGCACGTGGTTGGTGCCGACCGCCTTGTCGCCGTAGACGACGGTCGCCTGTGGGCCGAGGAACAGCGAGCCGTAGTTGCGCAGTCCGTCGAGGTAGTGCTCGAGCAGCTCCGGCTGCACCTGCACCTCGAGGTGCTCGGGGGCGTAGCTGTCGGAGAGCTCGATCGCCTGCCCGTGGTCGGCGACGACCGCGACGCTGCCGTGGGCCTCCCAGGCGGCGCCGGCGACCTCCGCCGTCGGCCAGCTTTCGAGCAGCGTCGAGACGGCGGCGAGCACGCGCTGCCCGAAGGCGCGCGAGGTCGTGATCAGGATCGCCGGCGAGGTCGGCCCGTGCTCGGCCTGCCCGAGCAGGTCCGCGGCGACGAGCTCCGCGTCGGCGCTCTCGTCGGCGATCACGAGGATCTCGGTCGGGCCGGCGAGCAGGTCGATGCCGACGCGCCCGAACAGCCTCCGCTTCGCCTCGGCGACGTAGGCGTTGCCGGCGCCGACGATCATGTCGACCGGCCGCAGCGACTCGAAGCCGAGCGCGAGCGCCGCCATCGCCTGCACGCCGCCGAGCGCGTAGATCTCGTCCGCGCCGGAGGAGGCGATCGCGTAGAGCATCGCGGGGTGCAGGCCGCCGCTCCGCTGGGGCGGCGCGCAGGCGACGACGCGCGGCACGCCCGCGACCTTCGGCACCGCGATCGTCATCAGCGCGGAGGCGATGAGCGGGTAGCGGCCGCCGGGGACGTAGGCGCCGACCGCGCCGATCGGTATGTGACGGTGGCCGAGCACGACCCCCGGCCGGATCTCCACCTCGAGGTCGCCGATCGTCTCGCGCTGGGCGCGCGCGAACCGCTCGACGTGCTCGCGGGCGGCGTCGATGTCGGCGCGCAGCTGCGCGCTCACCTCGCCGCAGGCTCGATCGATCTCCTGCCGGGAGACGCGGAAGTCCTGCGGATTCCAGCCGTCGAGCCGTTGCGAGCAGTCGCGGATCGCGGCGTCGCCCTCGCGCTCGATCGTCTGCAGCATCGTCGCGACCGTCTCCTCGATCTCCTGCGTCGACGCGCTGCTGTACATCGGCGCCTGCTTGAGATAGTCAGCCATGTCTCTTCTGCTCCTTGGTGGTGCGGGCGCTCAAAGTGGATGTGTCGTCCGAGGGGGTGACGCGCTGCCGGCGGCCGGCGCGTTCTCGGCGGAGGCGGGCTCGCCGTCGGTGGCGGCCGGCTCGCCGTCGCGCCAGGTCGCTGCGATCGCGCTCGCGGCCGCCTGGACCGCGGAGGCGTAGATCCGTACGTCGGTCGAGTAGGCGAGCAGCGTCGAGTGCGGCCCGAGCGCGCCGACGATCACCTCCGCCTCGCCGCCGGCCGCGAGCCCTGCGATCACGCCTGCCCGCGTCGCGGCCTCCTGCACTGTCCTCAGCGCCTGCCTCAGCTCCGGCGCGTCGAGCGCATCGCCGACGCCGAGGTCGAGCGCGAGGTCGGAGGGCCCGACGACGAGCCCGTCGACGCCGTCGACGCATGCGATCTGCTCCGCCTGCCGCACCGCCGCGGCCGACTCGATCTGGACGAGGCACAGCGGCGCGCGCTCGGCCGCGGCTCCGTCGAGGCCGAAGCTCGTGCGGCGGCGGTGGGCGAAGCCGCGCGAGCCGTCAGGGGGATAGCGCAGTCTCGCCGCGAATCGCTGTGCGGATGCGACGTCTTCGATCCGCGGCGCGATCACGCCGTCGACGCCGACGTCGAGCAGCGCGGTTAGCAGCGCCGACTCGGCGTCGGGGACGCGCACGAGCGCGGCCGCCCCGGACGCGCGCGCGGCGATCGAGAGGTTCTGCACGTCGCGGCTGTCGAGCGCGCTGTGCTCGAGATCGATCCAGAGGAAGTCGAAGTGCATCGCGAGCAGCTCGGCGAGCGCGAGGTCAGGGCAGGCGACGACGGTGCCGAGCAGCCGCTCGCGGCGGGCCATGCGCGCGCGCAGAGAGCTGCGCGCTCGCGACGGGGCCTCTCCTGACTGATCCGTTCCTCCCGCCATAAGATCAGGTGATTATATGTCCTTTCGGACGGACCGTCATCCGAATGCTGCGGCCGTCGCACGAGAGGCCGCGTACCGGCTCTTGACGCCGTCCGTGCAGCGTGATTTGATGATCCTATGGCTAGACGGCATCGCGACGTCCTGCGTGTCCTGATCGCGGACATCGTGTCCGGCGCGCGCGAGGAGGGGGAGCAGCTTCCGCGCGAGACCGATCTCGTCGAGGAGTTCGGCGTCAGCCGCGGCGTCGTGCGGGAGTGTATCCGCGCGCTCGAGGAACGCCATCTCGTCGCGGTGAAGCACGGCAAGGGTGCGACCGTGCGCTCCTCCCAGCACTGGGACATGCTCGACGCCGACGTGCTCGCGGCGGTGCTCGAATCGCCGCGCGGCCCCGCGGTGCTCGGCGAGTACCTCGAGTGCCGCCAGATCCTCGAGGTCGAGGCCGCCGGGCTCGCCGCCGAACGCGCTACCGAGCGCGACCTCGAGCAGCTCGCGGACGCGCTGACGCGGATGGAAGCGACGACGAAGCGTCCGCCCGGCCATGCGACCGAGGCGATGTTCCACGAGGCCGACCTGATGTTCCACCAGGCGCTGATCGGCGCGACCGGCAACCACGCGCTCAACGGGCTGATCGAGCGCATCCACAAGGCGCTGCTGACGGCCCGCTATCCGACCGCTCGTCCCGAGTACAGGGTCCAGCGCGCGCTGCCCGAGCACCAGGCGATCCTGAAGGCGGTCGCCGCCGGCAACCCGCGTGCGGCCCGCAAGGCGATGGCGGCGCACCTCGCGACGATCGCCGAGTACCTGCGCGAGTACGCGAGCGACCTCGACGGCGGCGTCGCCCTGCGCGCCGGCGAGCGCGCCGGCTAGCGCGCCGCGCGCCGGCGGGGACGAGCGGGCGTCCGGCGCGAACGCTCGCGCTTCGACGGCGCGGCGAAAGCTCGACCCGGCGGCGAGCAGGTCCGCGAGCAGCGGCGCGAGCGCTACGTCTCGGACGCCGGCTCCTCGCCGCCGATCGGCGCGCGCGTGAAGCTCATGCGCGCGCTCGTGCCGCCGTCGACGTAGATCACCTGGCCGGTCGTGAAGCGCGAGCCGGGGGAGGCGAGGAAGGCGACGGTCGGCGCGACGTCCTCCGGGGTGCCGACGCGTCCCCAGGGGATCGCATCCGCATAGGCGTCGTGGTCGTAGCCTGGCCGGTCGAAGTAGCGCGGCACCTCGATCGTCCCCGGCGCGACCGCGTTGACGCGGATCCGCTCGCCCGCGAGCTCGACCGCGAGCGCGCGCGTGAACGCGTTGATCGCGCCCTTCGTCGCGGCGTAGGCGACGTGGCGCGGCAGCCCGCCCCAGGCGTGGATCGAGCTGATGTTGACGATGCTCGGGTCCTGCGAGTCGCGCAGGAACGGCAGCGCCGCCTGGGCGCAGAAGAAGTAGCCGCGGATGTTGAGGTCGAACATCTGCGCGAACTGCTCCGGCGTCGTCTCCGCGAAGGGAACCTCCGTCGTCAGCCCGGCGTTGTTGACGAGCGCGTCGAGGCCGCCGAGCTGTTGTGCCGCCTGCTCGACGATGCTGATGCAGGCGGCGACGTCGCTCAGGTCGCCGCGCACCGCGATCGCCTTCCCGCCGAGCTGCGCGATCTGCGCGAGCGTCTGCTCGGGAGAGCTGCTCGCGGTGTGCACCGCGACCGCCGCGCCCTGCCGCGCGAGCTCGACTGCGATCCCCGCGCCGATGCCCTGCCCGGCGCCCGTCACGAGCGCCCTGCGGCCCTGCAGCTCGCCGGCGGGGCCGCTCTCCGATTCACGTCCGGAATCGTCATCCGGCTTGCGAGCGGGGCCGCTCATGTCGAGACCGCCCGCTGCAGCACGTCCGGGTTGACGATGTTGAGCGGGCGATCGCCCTCGAGCACGCAGCGGATGTCGTGCGCGAGCGAGGAGAAGACGCGCTCGTTCCAGCTCCGCGTGAGTCCGATCGAGTGCGGCGTGCAGATCACCCGCGCGTCGCCGAGCAGCGGGCTCTCCGGCCGCAGCGGCTCGACGGCGAAGACGTCGAGCCCGACGGCCGAGAGCCAGCCCTGCGCGAGCGCCTCGAGCAGCAGCTCGTCGCCGTCGACCACTGCGCCGCGCGCGGCGTTGACGAGGATCGGCCGGCGCGTCGCCTGCGCGAGCAGCTCCCCGTTCACCATCCCGCGCGTCGACTCGTTCAAGGCGCAGTGCAGCGTGATCACGTCCGCTTCGCGGACGAGCGTGGTGAGGTCCGTGCGCCGCACGGGCGCGTCGACCTCGACGCCGGCGGGGATCATGCCGTCGTAGCCGAGCACGCGCATGCCGAGCGCGTCGCCGATGCGGGCGACCTCGCGGCCGATCGAGCCGAGCCCGACGACGCCGAGCACGCTGTCGCGCAGATCGAGCCCTTCGATCGCGTAGCGTTGCCCCCAGCGGTCCTCGCGAATGCAGGCGTCGAGCTCGCGCAGCCGCTTCGCGGCGGCGAAGATCAGCGCCCACGTGCCCTCGGCGACCGGCGTCGTGCCCGCCGCGGGCGCGTTGACGACCGGGATGCCGAGCTGCGTCGCGGCATGCACGTCGACATTGTCCACGCCCGAGCCGGTGCGCGCGATCACGCGCAGCCTGCGCGCGCACTGCAGCGCCTGCCGGTCGACGGGCTCGGCCCGCACGACGAGCACGTCTGCGTGCTGCAGCTCCCGCGCGAGCGCGCCGGTCGAGATCGAGATCTCGCCGATGTCCGACAGCAGCGCGCGCGCCGACGTGGGCAGCTCGGAGGTGGAGAGGATGTTCATCTTCAGCCGTGCCAGCGTTGGCGCTCGCGGCCCTGCTCGGAGGCTCGATAGGCGGCGCGCGTCTCCTCGAAGCGCGAGACCGACGCGACGCCGACGTCCCACCAGCAGTCCGAGCTGAGGGTGAGGCGCAGCGGATCGACGTGCAGCACGATGACCGTCGGGCGGCGCTCGCCGCGCGCCGACTGCAGCGCGGCGCGCAGCTCCTGCGGCGTGGACGCCTCGTAGGTCGCGCAGCCGTAGCTCGCGGCGTTCGCGGCGAGGTCGACGGGGACGTACTCTCCGGTGAGGCCCTCCTGCTCGCGCGTGCGGAACTCGAGCCCGAAGCTGCGGCCGGTGCGCGTGCGCTGCAGCGCGTGGATCGACTGGAAGCCGTGGTTCTCGACAACGAGCACCGTGATCTTGAGGCCCTCCTGGATCGCCGTGAGAAGCTCGGAGTGGCCCATGATGTAGGTGCCGTCGCCGATCAGCGCGTACACCTCGCCGGCGGCCTGACGCAGGCCGTAGCGCACGCCGAGCGCGGCCGGGATCTCGTGGGTCATGCAGGAGAAGCCGACCTCCATGAGCACGCTCGAGCCCTGGCTCGAGTCCCAGAGCTTGTGCACGTCGACGTGCGGGGTGCCGGAGGCGACGACGAGCACGTCCTCGGGCCGCGCCTGCTCGTTCAGCGTCCTGATCGCCTGGCCCTGGGAGAACGGCCTGCCGGGCAGCTCGCGCAGGCTCTCCTCGACGTCGGCGCGCCAGCCCGCGATCGCCTCGGCGTGGCGCTGCGCCCACGCGGGCGGGGCGCTCCAGCCGCTCTTCGCGAGCGCGTCGCGCAGCTGCGCGAGGCCGGTGCGCGCGTCGGCGATCACCGTGCTCGCGCCGAGCTTGTCGGCGTCGGCGGCGGCGACGTTGACGCCGAGGAAGCGGACGTCGGGATCCTCGAAGAGCGAGTTCGATCCGGTCGTGAGGTCGATCAGGCGCGTGCCGACGCACAGCACGAGGTCCGCTTCGCGCGCGAGCGCGTTCGCGGCGCGCGTGCCGCTGTGGCCGATCGCGCCCGCGCTCAGCTTCGCGGCGGCGGAGAGGCCCTTGCCGGCCGAGGTCTCCGCGACGGGGATGCCGTGGGCGTCGCAGAGCGCGCACAGCTCCCGCTCGGCCTCCGAGCTGCGCACGCCGCCGCCGGCGATGACGAGCGGCCGCCGCGAGCCGCTGATCAGCTCGACGGCGCGCTCGATCTCGCCGGGGTCGGCGACCCGGCGCCCGACGTGCCAGACGCGCTGCGCGAAGAACGCCTGCGGGAAGTCGTATGCCTCGGCCTGGACGTCCTGGTGCAGGCTGATCGTGACCGCGCCGGCGGACTGCGGGTCGAGCAGCGTCCGCATCGCGGCCGGCAGCACCGCTAGCAGCTGCTCCGGGCGCGTGATGCGGTCGAACATGCGGCTGACGGGCCGGAAGCAGTCGTTGACCGTCAGATCGCCCGCCCCCGGCGTGTCGAGCGCCTGCATCGGCGGCCCCTGCAGGCGCGAGGCGAAGGTGTCGGAGGGGAAGAGCAGCACCGGCACCCTGTTGACGGTCGCGGTCGCGGCGCCCGTGATCATGTTCGTAGAGCCCGGTCCGATCGAGGCCGTGCACGCGAGCGTCGCGAGGTTGCGCTGCGTCTTCGCGTAGCCGATCGCGGCGTGGACCATCGACTGCTCGTGCTTGCCTTGGATGAAGGGCAGCTGCGCGCCGTCCTCGTCGAGCGCCTCGCCGAAGCCGCAGACGTTGCCGTGGCCGAAGATGCCGAGCACCGCCGGGATCGCGCGGCGGCGCACGCCGTCGCGCTCGCTGAACTGGGCGGAGAGGAAGCGCACGATCGCCTGCGCGACCGTAAGCCGCAGGGTGGAGGTCGAGCCGCCCGTGGCCCCGACCCCGCTTGGAGCGGTCGATCCCGTCACCTGCCTGCCTCCGTTCAGCTCGAGCTTGACATACGCAAAGAGATTAGATCACTATATGCTAGTGGATCTGACGCCCGCCGTCGAGATCGCGATCGATGCTCGCGACCGCCTCGGAGAGGGGCCGGTCTGGCTGCAGGACGGCGAAGCGCTGCTGTGGGTGGACATCGCCTCCGGCCTCGTGCGGCGCTGGTGCTCGCGGTCGGCTCGCGTCGCCTCGACGGGCTTCGATGGCGAAGCGAGCGCCGTCGTGCCGTGCCGAGGCGGCGGCTCGATCGTAGCGGTCGGACACGAGCTGCTGCTGCTCGAAGGGGACGTCGGCGGCGAGGGGCAGACCCTGAGAAGGCTCGCGCAGGCCGAGGCCGGCCGGCCGCAGAACCGCTTCAACGACTGCCGCTGCGATCCGCAGGGCAGGCTGTGGGCGGGCACGATGTCGAAGGCGCGCGAGCAGGGCACCGCCGGGCTCTACCGGCTGCAGGCGGGCGGCGAGCTCGAGCTCGTGCTCGGCTCGACGACCCTGTCCAACGGCATCGGCTGGAGCCCTGACGGGGAGCGCATGTACTTCATCGACAGCGTGACCCAGCGCGTCGACGTGCTCGACTTCGATGCACGCGACGGCACGATCGCGAACCGCCGCCCGCTCGCGTACGTCGACCCCGCGGACGGGATGCCCGACGGCCTCGCGGTCGACGCCGAGGGCGGGATCTGGGTCTGCCTCTTCGGCGGCGGCGCGGTGCGCAGATACGACGCCGACGGCAGCCTGACGGAGCACATTGCCCTGCCCGTCCCGCATCCGACATGTCCCGCGTTCGGTGGACAGGACATGGCTACGATGTTCATAACGACGACTCGCCACCGGCTGTCGCCGAAGCGGCTGCTCGACACGCCGGCTGCCGGCTCGGTGCTCGCGCTGCGAGCCGGGGTTAGAGGAATGCCGGCGAACCTGGGCGATCCCGGCCTCGGCGCATAGTGCGGGCGGCAGGGCCTGAGAGGGGGGCGATCGCGGCGCACAGTAGGCTCTGAGGCGTGCACGGCGCAGACAGCCATCCGCGGCCGATGCTGACGGTCGACGTCGTCGCGCTCGCCTGTCACCGCGAGCCGCCGCGCGTGCTGCTGATCCAGCGCGGCAATCCGCCGTTCGCGGGCACCTGGGCGCTGCCCGGCGGGTTCGTCGACGAGGGCGAGCGGGTCGCCGATGCGGCGCCGCGCGAGCTCGCGGAGGAGACGGGCCTCGCGGTGGACGCGCTGCACCTGCTCGGTGTCTACGACACCCCTGGGCGCGACCCCCGCGGCTGGACGGTCTCGGTCGTCTACCTCGCAAGGCTCGATAGCGAGCTGCCCGTCGCCGGCGGCGACGATGCGAGCGACGCGCGCTGGTTCACGGTCGACGCGCTGCCCGCGCTCGCGTTCGACCACGCGATCATCCTCGCGGACGCGCTCGCGCGCGTCGAGGCCGCGGAGAGCGTCGGGGACTGACGCGCTCGCCTGCGTGACGCCGCGACCGCGGCCGCTCGGATCGGCGCCCGCCTCCTGGGCGGGGCACCGCAACTGCAAAAGCGCACGCAGTTAATTTCTTGAGAAGATGTACGCACCCGCGATCACGACCGCAACCTCGGCGAGCGAGACGAGTTGCACAGATTCGTGAGAGCGAACCGGGTCGGGGTCCTCCTCGCCGGCGCAGCGGTCGCATGCGGGCCGGCGCCGATCGCCGCTCCCTCGACAGCGCGGGCCGCGGCACAGCTCTCGTGGTCGGCGCCGCGCACGATCGAAGGCGCCGAAGGACGCGCGATCGCAAGCATCTCCTGCCCCTCGGCCTCGCTCTGCGTCGCCGTGAGCCGCAGCAACCGCGTCTTCAGCGGAGACCCGCTCTCCGGGGCGGCTTGGAGCGCGCGCGCTGTCTCCGGCGCGGGTGCGCTCGACTCGGTCTCATGCGCCTCGGTCTCGCTCTGCGTCGCGGTCGACGAATCGGGCGAGGTGGCGAGCAGCACGGATCCCGCGGCGGGCGCGTGGACCTCGGCGAGCGCGATCGACGGCGGCCGCGCGCTGAGCGGCGTCTCCTGCCCGACGACCGCGCTCTGCGTCGCGGTCGATCGGTCGGGGAACGCTTTGAGCAGCGTCGCGCCGGCGGCAGGCGGCGCGAGCGCCTGGAGCGCGCCGGCGAGCATCGACGGCGGCGCGGCCCTGAGCGCGGTCTCCTGCACGAGCGAACCGCTCTGCGTCGCGGTGGGCGCCGAAGGTAGCGCGCTCGCGAGCGTTGACCCGACAGCGCCCATCGCCTGGCGCCCGCTCGGGCTCTCGTTCTCGCGCTCGCTGAGCGGCGTCTCCTGCGCGACGGCGAGCCTCTGCGTCGCGGTCGGCGGCGGTGACGTGTTCGCGAGCGCCGACGCGGGCGCGGGGGCGCCGACGTGGAGCGCGACTGCGATCGACGCGACCGCGATCGGCGGCATCTCCTGCGTGTCCTCTGGCCTCTGCGTCGCCGTCGACGAAGCGGGCCGCACGCTGAGCAGCGACGACGCGGCCGGCTTCGCCCCCGGCTGGACGCTCTCAGGCGCGCCAGGCGGATCGCTCACCGCGATCTCCTGCGTCGCCGAAGGCTTCTGCGTCGCCGGCGAGGCGAACGGCAGGGCAGTCGCGGGCAGCCTGCCGCCGCCGACCGTGAGCACCGGCGGTCCGTCTGCGATCACGCAGTCCTCGGCGACCGTCTCAGGCACCGTGAACCCGCGGGACGCGCCGCTGACCTCCTGCCGCTTCGAATACGGTCCGACGAGCGGATCTGGGGAAGGCGGCGAATACGGACAGAGCGCGCCGTGCGAAGCCGTCCCCGGTCCCGGCAGCGCGCCCGTGAGCGTCTCGGCACAGCTGTCCGGCCTCTCGGCGGCGAGGCTCTACCACTACCGGGTGGTCGCGGCGAGCGCGACCGGCGAGGGGGTCGGCGCGGACGGCACCTTCACGACCGCGGCGCCCTCGACCGCGCAGCTCGTGCATCCCGCCCCCTACATAACCGGCATCCCGGCGAACGGGGACAGGCTCGCCTGCAACCCCGGCGTGCCTCACAGCTCGACCGCGACGCTCGCCTACTCGTGGTGGCGGGACGCCTCCCCGATCGCAGGCGCGCAGAGACAGCTCTACAGGATCGGCCCCGAAGACGCGAGCCGGCATCTGCAGTGCGAGGTGACGGCGACGAATGCCGCGGGCAGCGCGAGCGCGCGCAGCCAGTTCGTGACCGTGCCCGCCGAAGGCGTGCCCGCCGCCGCGGGTGAGACGACGATCGGCGTGCCGCGCACGAGCGGCGGGGTGCTGAGGCTGCCGGTCGCCTGCTCGCCGCAGGCAGACCCGGAATGCACGCTGCAGCTGCGCCTGACGGCGGTCGAGACGCTGCGCGGCCGCAGGCTGGTCGCGGTCTCGGCGCGCATGCCCCGCCACCGTCCCCCGAAGGCGCGCTCGC
The DNA here is from genome assembly GCA_037915935.1 of Solirubrobacterales bacterium. Lineage (GTDB taxonomy): Bacteria > Actinomycetota > Thermoleophilia > Solirubrobacterales > Solirubrobacteraceae > Palsa-744. The sequence continues at coordinate 14,978 of JBAIYK010000052.1, forward strand.
TGCCGGTGACGCTGCTCGCGCGCAAGGCGTTCGTGCCCGCCGGCCGCGAACGCGTCGTCTCGATGAGGCTCGGCCCGGCCGGCAGGCGCCTGATCGCGAAGGCGCACCGGCTGCCTGCGCAGCTAACGGTCGAAGGCACCGTGATCGGGGTGCTGAGCGCATCGCTCGCGAGGGAGCGAGTGACGTTCGTCTCGGCGCAGGCGCATGTGGGCCGCCGGGCTGCGGCGCGCATCGGTGTAGGCGGCAGAGCTGCGGCGCGCATCGACGCGGGCGGCAGCGCGGCAGCGCAGGCGCGACGCCGCCTATCTGCCTGGACGGGCGGGAGCGGCCACGCGGCGCGAGCGATCGCCGCGAGCAACCCGAAAGCCGCGAGGACGCATGCGGCGCGAGCCGGTCTGCCGCTGACGCCGACGGTGCTGACGCCGACCCCGTACATGGGATGGGACACCTACCTCGCGCTCGGCCCGCGCCTGAGCGAGTCGGCGGTGCTCGAACAGGCGAGCAGGATGATCTCCGACGGCCTGCTGAAGGACGGCTACGACTACCTCTGGCTCGACGTCGGCTGGTGGCAGGGGCAGCGCAGCGGCAATGGTGAAATCGCGGTCGACCGCTCGCAGTGGCCGCACGGGATGCGCTGGCTGACGGCGACGCTGCACCGCGTCGGGATGCGCGTCGGCATCTACACCGACGCCGGCGCCGAAGGCTGCGGCGGCCCGGGGCAGGGCAGCTACGGGCACTACCAACAGGACGCGAACACGTTCGCGTCCTGGGGCTTCGACGCGGTGAAGGTCGATTTCTGCGGCGGCGGCAGGCTGCATCTCGACCCCGCGAGCGCCTACGCCGCCTTCCACGCCGCGCTCGTGCACAACTCGAGCGACCGTCCGATGCTGCTCTCGATCTGCAACTTCAGGGAACCGGGGGAGGTCGAAGGGGAACCGTCCTACGGGCAGTCCGCCTTCGCCTCCTACGGCTTCGGCCCGAGCGACGGCAACAGCTGGCGTACGGACACCGACATCGGCTTCCCCGGCTTCGTCACCTTCTCCTGGATGCTGCGCAACCTCGACGCCGACGCCGCTCATCCGGAGGCGGCCGGGCCGGGGCACTGGAACGACCCCGACTACCTCGCCCCCGACCAGGGCCTCACCACTGCCCAGTTCAGGGCCCAGGTGAGCATGTGGGCGATCCTCGCCGCGCCGCTGATGGCAAGCGACGACCTGAGGACGATCGCCCCGGCGAGCCTGCAGGCGCTGAAGAATCGGGAGGTGATCGCGGTCGACCAGGACCCCGCCGGCATCCAGGGCAGGCTGCTCGCCTCGAGCGGCGAAGGGCAGGCGTGGGCGAAGCCGCTCTACCACGGCGACAGGGCGCTCGCGCTGCTGAACCGCGGCTCGAGCCCGCTGCGCATCTCGACGAGCGCGGCGGCGATCGGCATGCCGCACGCCGCGAGCTATCGCGTGCGCAACCTGTGGACGCATCGCGCCTGGAGCACGGGCGGCAGGATCTCGGCGCAGGTGCAGGGCGAATCGGCGGTGTTGCTGCGGGTCTCGACCGCGCGATAGAGCGCCTGATTCGGTGACGTCGACATAAGGGCGCTGCTTTGGGCGATTTGTAGCGTAAGTCGCTGGCTAATTGCAGCGTAGGGCGCCAACAGCCGTTGAGTCTAGGCGCGCTGCGCCGTGGTCGCGAGCGCGACGTGATCCGAGAGCTCGACCGCCCTGCCGTCGATGACGACTCCGCGGTCGAGCAGCTCGCCCTCGCCGATCGCGCTCAGCCCGCGAGCGAACAGGAAGTCGACCTCGCCGCGGGCGAGCAGGGTCGCGCCTGGCAGCGACGGGTGGCGCAGGTTGAGGTCTCCGCCGAGCAGCACCGGGGCTTCGCCCGCGAACGCGTGGGCAAGCTCCCACAGCCTTGCGAGCTCCTCGCGCGCGAGCGGCGGCCGCGCCGAGGCGTGGAAGTTGGCGATGCAGGTGCCGTCTCCAAGCCGGGCGAGCTGCGCGACGCGCCGCTCGGGCCAGGTGCGCAGACGCTTCGTCTCGTGAGCGACGATCGGGATGCGCGAGAGGATCGCGTTCGCCCCGCCGCCGTTGGACTTGATGAGGTCCGGCCAGCGGCTTGCGATCGCACGGCGCAGAGGCAGCAGCGAGTTGCGCGAGGTGAGCGCGACGCGCTGCTCCGCCTGCGTCGCGGCCGCGAGCGGCGCCGGCCACCACGGCGGCACCTCCTGCAGCAGCGCAACGTCCCACTCCCAGGACGCGAGGCGGCGCGCGAACTGCTGCAGCAGCGGCGCTTTCGCAGGCGGCGTCGAGCGGCCGTGGAAGAGGTTCCAGGTGAGGACGAGCACTTTGGCTGGATGTAGCGTAGATTGTGTGCTAATGGTAGGGTAGATATCGTGCTAATTGTAGTCTAACTTCTTTGCGGATGGTATTGTTGACGATGTGAGCGATCAAACTGCCCCGGCTTCTTCCCGCGATCGGCGCGCTCCATATCTGAAGCGCATCCTCGACGACGAGCTCGACGAGAAGACCGCCGAGTTCTCCGCGATCTCGATCGAGGGGCCAAAGGGGGTGGGCAAGACAGAGACCGCTCAGCGGCGATCCAAGACCGTCTACAGGCTCGACGGCCCTGCGGGCGATCTGATCGCGGCCAACCCCGAAGCGGTGCTCGGCGGCGAGCCGCCGATCCTGATCGACGAGTGGCAGCGGGTGCCGGCGACTTGGGACCTCGTGCGGCGCGCTGTCGACGATGGAGCGCGACGAGGCGCCTTTCTGCTCGCCGGCTCGGCGAGCGAACGTGGAGGGCACTCGGGAGCTGGTCGCATCCTCACGTTGCGCATGCGTCCGCTGACGCTGTTCGAGCGAGGCGTCGGAGCTCCGACCGTAAGCCTCGCCGAGATGCTGCACGGCGGGCGGCCCGCTGTGCATGGCGAGACCGACGTCGGCCTCGAACGCTATGTGGAGGAGATCGTAGGCTCAGGATTCCCCGGCGCTCGCGGCCTCTCGCCCGCTGCGCGCGCCGACTTCCTCGGCAGCTACACAGACCGCATAGTCGAGCGCGAGTTCGAGGAGCTCGGACATCGGATTCGCAGACCTCAGACGCTGCTGCGGTGGATGCGCGCCTATGCGGCCGCGACCGCCTCGACAACGTCGTTCGAACGCCTCCGCGATGCGGCGACAGGAGGTGAGGAGGAGAAGCCGGCGAGAACCACGACTCGGCCCTACCGGGAGATCCTCGAACGCCTGTTCATAGCCGAGCCCGTGCCCGCATGGGCGCCGACGCGAAACCGGATCTCGCGCCTTGCGATGCCGCCGAAGCACCATCTCGCAGATCCCGCGCTGGCTGCGAGCCTGCTCGGTGTCGACGTGGGAGCGCTGCTGTCGGCTCAGGAGGTCGGGCCGCCGTCCCTGCGCGACGGCCCGCTGCTCGGAGCGTTGTTCGAGTCGCTCGTCACGCTCTCGGTTCGCGTCTACGCACAGGCGGCGCGGGCCTCGGTCACTCATGCACGGACTCGCAACGGCAACCACGAGGTAGACCTCGTCGTAGAGCGCAGGGACGGTCGGGTCCTGGCGATCGAGGTGAAGCTCGCCGGGACGCCACGCGATCGCGACGTCGCACATCTGCAGTGGCTGCGGCAGCGCATCGGCGAGGACCTGCTCGACGCGGTGATCGTCACCGCAGGGCGATACGCCTACCGCCGCCCGGACGGGATCGCGGTCGTGCCCGCTGCGCTCCTCGGGCCTTGACGCCGCCGAGGCCGTCCGCGACTCCCACTACCGCCTTCGGCGGCGGGCGTAGGGACGCCACTGCGCCCACGGCAGCGCCGCGATCGGCGCTGCGAGCCGTTGTGCGGCGGCCTGGAGGTCGCCGAGGTGTCGCATCAGCACGTCGAGCGTCACCTCCGGCGCGCGGCCGATCAGCTCGAGCGCCGCGATCGCCTCGCCGCGCGCGAGCGCGATCGGGACCGCGAGCGCGCACGCGCCCTCCGCGCGCTCGCCGTCCTCGCTTGCCCATCCCTCCTCGCGGACGCTCTCGAGCGCGGTCTGGGCCGTGCGCGCGCGCTCCTGCAGGTCGCGCGGCAGCGCGTCGACGTCGAGGGCGGCGAGCAGCGCCCTGCCGGCTGCGCTGCGCTGCCCCGGCAGGCGCGTCCCCGACCGCTCGGCGAGCGCGAGCTCGCCCTGGCCGGCGGCGAAGCTCGGCGCGAAGTCGACGAGCAGCGCGTCGAGCTCGATCCTGACCGCGAGCCGCGCGGTGCAGGAGGCGCCTCTGCGCAGCGCGTCGAGCTCGGGGTGGGCGATGCGGGGCAGCCCCGTCGCGGCGATCGCCGCGAGGCCAGGCGCGGCGGCGCCTGCGGTGAGGCGGTAGCGGCGCCGCGGCGTGCCCCGCTGCTCGACGAGGCCGAGCGCCGCGAGCGTCTGCAGGTAGCGGTGGACGCTCGACCGGGGCAGGCCGATCGAGTCCGAGATGTCCGCGACGCTCTCCGATCCGCGCTCGCCTGAGAAGCGTTCGAGGATCGCGAACCCGCGATCGACGGAGACGCTGTGCTTCGAGTGCGAAGACGCGCCGCTTCCAGCTGCGGCGGGCCGGCGTCGACGTGGCGTCCGTCCTGAAGAGTCGGACATGCCGCGGAGCCTTCCAGGCTGGACGCCGTTTCGGTAGTCGGAGCTGGGTCGTTGCAGCCCCGAGCATTCCAACTGCGAATACTGGCGCGTCAGGCGGAGCGCTGATCGTAGGCGGCGCGCCACAGCCGCAGCACCGGCACGAGCAGCTTGACGAGCGGCCCGCCCGAGGCGATGATCGTGGAGGCGCCGCCGCGCAGCTGGGGCATGCGCGCACTGTCCTTCGTCAGGTACATCGCGACCATGCAGGCGACGAGCACCGCGTGACGGCGGCCCCGCGGCAGCGAGCGCGCGTCGGCGAGCGCGTGCTCGACCACGCGCGCGAGGCGCGAGCAGGTGAGCCGCTCGCAGCGATAGTGCGAGACGTAGCTGTGGCAGCCCCGCTCCGCGTCTTCGAACTGGTCGACGTAGCTGTCGAGCATCGTCGCCGCGAGCGAGGTCCACGGGAAGTAGGCGGAGTGCGTGCTCTGCACGTGCGCGCGTCTCGTGCCAGGCTTCGATGCGAGCACGAGCAGGGGGTGGATCGCGAGCATCTCGCCGCTGACGGCGGCGCCGAGCTCGAACCAGGTCATGTCGCGCGCTCGCGGCGCCTGGCCTCTCAGCCATCCGAGCAGCGTGCTCTCGCGCGCTCCTGCCGAGACGTGGTTGAGCGCGAGGATCTGCGTCCGCTGCGCGCAGCCGAGGGCGATCGGTCTGACGCTCGACCACGAGGGCAGCGACGTGCAGCTCTCCCTGCTCGCATGGACGAGCGCCTCGATGCAGCCGCCGTCGTCGTGCCAGGGGTGGTGCTCGAAGTAGTCCTCGCAGGAGGCGCCCGGGTCGAGCGCGTCCACGAGCGCCGTGTGCAGCCTGCGTCCGTCGCGCCCGTCAGCGTCCTGCACGCCCTCGTTCACCCTGTCGAGACAGTCGAGCACGAGCTCGTAGGAGGTGAGCAGCCGCAGCAGGCGCGGTGAGCGGCGGTCGGCGAGCGTGCAGTAGAGCGCGGCGCCGTCGACGTTGCTTCGCCGCGTGTGAAGGACCTGCAGCAGCGCGTCTCGCAGCGGCTGGTCAGGCGCCGCCTGCGCGCGCGCTCGCCACATGCGCATCTCGCCCGAGGTCGCGCGCAGCCCCCAGCGAAGCTGGCGCGCCGCCGCGGCCAGCAGCGCCCACAGCTCCGCGAATGAGACCATCTCGCCAGTTGCTCCGCTGTGCCTGCGTCTTCCAACTTCTATATCGGCTTCGGGGCATCCGAATTTCAGTCTTCGAAGGCGACCGCTGGACGCACGCGCGTTGCGAGATGTCCTGGGATAGCGACGATCGCGACCGCGACGCATGTGACGAGCAGGAAGCTGATGGCCGCGGTGAGCCCGTTCGCCGAGAGCACGACCGGGAAGCCGGTCACCTTCGCGAGCGCCCTGCTGAGCAGCAGCTGCCCGCCGACGCCGAAGATCGCACCGAGGCAGCAGCCGCTGCCGAGCAGCACCGCGGTCTCGAGCAGCAGCGCTCGCCACAGCAGCGAGCGCTCGAAGCCGTCCACCTGCATGTGGGCGAGCTGCGGGCGGCGCTGCCAGATCACGGTCGCCATCGCGGCTGCCATCGCGACGACCGCCGCGAGCAGCACGAGCGTCGATATCTCGCTGAGGCGCTGGAGACCGCGCCTGCTCGTCGCGCGCTGGACGGCTTCGCGGCGCTGCGCGGTCTCGACGGCGAGACCCGATTCGGGGCCGAGCGCGCGCCTGACCTCGGCGGCGGCCGCGGCAGCGGAGGCGCCGGCGCGCAACCTGAGCGCGTAGGCGCTCGGATCGGAGCTGCCCCAGGCGCGGACGTAGTCGCGGGGGTCGAGCACGAGCGCGCCCGGCGCCCAACCGAGGTTCGTCGACACGGCGGCGACCCTGAG
>JBAIYK010000027.1:0-12527 GCA_037915935.1 Solirubrobacterales bacterium
GCCTCGAGGTAGTCGACGCCCGCGCGCAGGCCGTGGCTCGGACTCAGCGGCTCGGAGATCACTAGATGCCCGGCCGCGAGCGCGAGGCAGACCCTGTTCTCAAACGTCGGGTAGGGGTTGTTGTGCAGGTTGAGCTGCACGTCGGCGCGCGCGAGGAAGCGCCTCAGCGGCTCGCCGAAGAGGCCATGACCGATGTGCACGATCGGATGGGACCGCTTGATCGGCGCGAGCATCCGCTCGCGGTGCTCGGTCGAGCGGCCGACGAACAGCAGCGCCGGCGGATCGGTCCGCTCGTGGACGTCCATGAAGAGGCTGTCCGCGACCGGCAGCGGCAGCGAGCGCCAGACGGGCAGCACGCTCGCGGCCGTCTCGGCGATCAGCGGGTCGAAGGACACGATTCGATCGAAGTTCGCGGGGTCGACCTGCTGCAGCCACCACATGCGCGCGTCGAGGTCGGGGTGCCCGTCGCGACCGATCCGCGGCAGCGGCTCGGTGAGGTAGCCGATCCTCCTCGCGCGCAGGCCCGCGAAGAGACCTCGCGGCACGATCTCCGGCCGGAAGACGAGCACGACGTCGGGGTCGAGCTCTTCGAGCGCCGCGAGCAGCGGCCCCGCCGGCGCCGCCGCCCTGAAGTCGAGGAACGTCGGCTCGATCCCGCCCGCGGGCGCCTGCAGCGCGCACTGCTCGAAGTAGACGCCCTGGCCGACGAAGGCGGCGCGCATCAGAGCCGCTCTGCGACCTTCGGCGCCTGACGGTCGAAGAGCAGGAGGCCGGCGAGGATCACGAGCAGCGCGATCCCGACCGGGATCATCAGCATCCCTGTCCCGCCCATCGCGCTCGCAGCGCTCGGATAGCTCGGGTCGATCAGCGCGTGGCGGGCCTGCTCGAGCAGGGCCGCGAACGGGTTCGCCATCAAGACGCGGGCGACGTCGACGTGGACGCCGAGCACCGTCACCGGCTTCACGCCGGTGAGCACGATGAAGATGCCGGAGGCGTAGAACGTCGCCTGCAGGATCACGTCCCAGATCGGACGCACGTCGCGGTAGCTCACGTATCCGACCGAGAGGATCGTGCCAAGCCCGGTGCTGAAGAGGGCGAGCATCGCGATCAGCAGCGGCAGCTCGAGCCAGGACAGCCGCACCGAGCCGCCCGCGGCGAGCAGGAAGATCACGACGGGGATGAGGTTGAGCGCGAGGTTCAGCAGCGCCGTCAGCACGATCGAGAGCGGCACCGCGAGGCGTGGAAACTCGACCTTGCGCACGAGGCTCTCGCGGTTGACGAGCGAGGTGACGGCGCCCCCGGTGGACTCGCTCAGGAAGGTGAAGAGCACGATCCCGAGCAGCAGCGCCGCGGGGAAGTACTTCTCGGCGCCGCTCTGGTGGAATTTCGCCGCGGAGAGCACGAGGTAGATCACGCCGAAGAGCAGCAGCGGGCGCATCAGCTGCCAGAGGTAGCCGAGCACCGAGCCGAAGAAGGCGAGCTTGAACTCCGTCTTCGCGAGCGCCCAGGTGAGGTGCCAGAGGCGACTTGGATCCGAGCCGAGCGCGGAGGGGCCCTTGATTTGCCGCCCGCGGGCGGTCGCGCGGCCGGGGACGCTCGTGCGCTCCTGCTCGGAGGCGACGGCCTCGACGCTCACCGCGCCGCCCCCGCGTCGACCTTCTCCGAAGCCCGTTCTATCGCGATCTCGTAGGGCGGCTCGATCAGCGCGTCCGTCGCATGGGTGCCGGTCACCATCACGGAGATCATCCGCTCGCGCCGGTCTATCCACGCGCCCGGCTCCGCGGCAACGCCCGTCGTCAGGAAGTAGCGGCCAGGCGTCAGGACGTTCTCGAAGCAGATCCTGAATGTGATCTCCTCTCCCGCGCCGAACGAGCCGCTGCGCGGTTGCGTGCGCAGCGTCGACGCGGCGATGATGTTGTCGCGACGGCTGCTCTGCAGGTTGATGCCGAACAGCGGATCCTCGACGCGCTCGTTGAAACGGACCCGGGCGCCGAAGGCGCAGCGCCGACCTGATTGGAGGACCTCCACCCTGTCACCGTGCTCGTCCTCGAACCAGCCGTCGACGATCTCCGCGCGGCCGTCGCCGTAGCGAGCCGGAGGATCGGCTTGCGAACCCTCCGCCGCCCCATCGTCGCACGGCTCCGAGCGAGCCGCCACGAGATCGCGGGAGGCGCCTGGCCCCGCACCGCCTTCGACCGCCGCCGCTTCGGCCTCCGCCTGCCGCGCCTGCTCGGAGAAGTTCAGCTCGAGATAGCGGTTGCCGACGTGCTCGGGATCGCCGAGCTCGACCTGGCGGCCGTGCTCGAGCAGCAGCGCCCGGTCGCAGAATCGCTGCACCGCGCCCATGTCATGGGTGACGAACAGCACCGTCGCGCCGCTGGCGTGGATGCGCTCGAACTCCTCGAAGCACTTCTGCTGGAAGGCCGCATCTCCGACCGCGAGCACCTCGTCGATCAGCAGGATCTCCGCGTCGACGTGGATCATCACCGAGAAGGCGAGCCGCACGAGCATGCCTGAGGAGTAGTTCTTGATCTTCAGGTCGACGAAGTCGCGCAGCTCCGCGAAGTCGATCACGCTGTCGAAGCGGCGGCGCGCCTCGCGCGGGCTGAGGCCGAGCATCGTCGCGTTCAGCAGCGCGTTGTCGCGCGCGGGCAGATCGGGGTTGAAGCCGACCCCGAGCTCGATGAAGGTCGACATGCGGCCGTTCACGTAGATCGCGCCGCTGTCGACGCCGTAGATGCCCGCGAGGCACTTCAGAAGCGTCGACTTGCCGGAGCCGTTGCGGCCGACGATCCCGAAGAACTCGCCGGGAGCGACCTCGAAGGAGACGCCTCGCAGCGCATGCAGCACGTCCGCCTCCCTGCGCCTGAACGGATGCAGCATGCGCTCCTTCAGCGTGCTCACCTGCTCGCGCGGGATCTCGAAGCGCTTGTGGACGTCCTCTACTGCGACCGGCGGCGGCTGGCTTCGCATCGGCTTAAAGCGTATCCGGCGCATCCGCGCCGGAGCCCGGCACGGCGGCGCGGCAACGAGGAGCCTGCTCGTGCCTCGACGAGATCGCCGTCGAGCTGCCGTTTCGCTACGCCGACTGACGGGCGCTCTTGCGCAGCAACCGCTTCGCGACCCGCAGCGGCCGCGTGAGGCGCCAGCTCGCAGATCCCTGCAGCGCCTCGAGCCAGCGCTCGGCCTGCTCGTGCGCCTGCAACGCGGTCGCGGCGCGGTCCCGCTCGGCGTCGAGCTCGGCGGCGAGCAGGGCGCTGCGCTCGCGCTCCCGGCTCAGCGCTCCCGCGAGCTCATTCGCCCGATCGTGCTCGGCCTCATCCGCTACGCGCTCGGTCTCGCAGCGCACGGCGGCGAGCGCCGCTTCGCTTGCGGCCCGCAGCTCGGCCGGAGGCTCGAGCGTCTGGTCGCCCGCGGGCAGCGCGCCGAGCAGCTCCCACAGCTGCGCTTGGCGGCCGGTGAGATGGCTGCTGCGGTCGACGCCATCGGCTCGGTTCCGACGCAGCTCACTGTCGAACGCCTCGCCGGCACGCTCCGGCAGCACGCCGCCTCTGAGGCTGCGATGAAGCCGTGCAGCCGCCGCCTCGACGACGAGGCCGGCAAGCTCCCGCTCCTCGATCAGCTGCTCATAGGGTGCGACCGTGACGGTGCGTCCCTGCAGGTGCGAAAGCAGACTGCACATGTGCAACTCCCAGGCGGCGAGGCCGAACGGCAGTGGCGTGCCGTCTCGCTTTCGCAGCGAGAGCGCGACCTCGATCGGGTCGCGCACGACGAGCACCGGGTGCAGCCGGTCGAGCGGCTCGGCCCACAGCGGCATCATCACGCCGATGCGAGGATCCTTCACGACGATCGGACGCCCGTCCGCTTGTGCGAGGAGACGATCGACCTCCGCCTCGATCAGTGGCAACGCCCACTCCCTCGCAGCCCTTTGGGCTGCGCTCGAGGGCGGGTCGAACCAGCTGCCTCCGAGCTCGGCCAGGACGCGCTCGTTCAGTCGGAAGATGCGAAGGTTCTCCCAGTGCCCAGTCGGGTTGGACTCGGCCGCGCCCATCAGCTCGTCCTCGTGCCCAGGATGGAAGCCGGCGGACGCGAACATCCTCGTCACCGAGCTCGTGCCGCTGCGGCCCATGCCGAGCACGACCGTTCCGTGCAAATCTTCAGCCATAGTTTATGATTGCACGGATGATAGCAAGACGGATGGCTTCTCAGATCACGACGCTGCTGAGCTACATGCCCGCCGTCGCCCTGATCGGGCCGCGACAGGCCGGCAAGACGACGCTTGCGCTCGCAATAGCCGAGGGCAGGCGATCGGTCTACCTCGACCTCGAGTCGACCGCAGACCGAGCCCGGCTGGCCGAGCCGGCGCTCTACCTCGCCGATCATGCAGACGAGCTCGTGATCCTCGACGAGATCCACCGCGCGCCAGGGCTCTTCGAAGCGCTGCGCGGCGTGATCGACGAAGGCAGGCGCGAAGGCAGAGGGACCGGCCGCTTCCTGCTGCTCGGCTCTGCCGCGATCGCTCTGCTTTCACAGTCGAGCGAGACGCTTGCGGGCAGGATCGCCTTCGTCGAGCTCGGGCCGTTCGACCTCACCGAGGCCGGCGCAGAGCAGATCGACCGACTCTGGATCAGAGGCGGCTTTCCAGACAGCTTCCTCGCGGCGGACGATGCGTTCAGCCTTCGTTGGCGTGAGGACTTCATCCGCACGTATCTCGAGCGGGACATCCCACAGCTCGGCCCTCGCATCCCTGCTGAGACGCTGAGACGACTGTGGACGATGCTCGCCCACCGCCAGGGCGGGGTGCTGAACGCGGCTGAGATCGCTCGCGGCCTCGGCGTAAGCAGCGCAACGATCGCGCACTATCTCGATCTGATGGTCGACCTGCTGCTCGTCCGCCGCCTTGCTCCCCATCTGCCGAACGTCGGCAAGCGGCTCGTCCGCTCCCCGAAGCTGTACCTGCGAGACAGCGGCCTGCTGCACGCGCTGCTCGGCCTGCCCGACAAGGAGACCGTGCTCGGGCACCCGATCGTCGGGCCAGGATGGGAGGGCATGGCGATCGAGAACCTGATCGCGACCGCCGGCTCTCAGGTGCAGCCGAGCTTCTACAGGACGAGCCACGGCGCCGAGGTGGACCTCGTCCTTGCCTGGCCAGGAGGCGAGACCTGGGCGATCGAGATCAAGCGCAGTCTCGCGCCGACCGTGGAGCGGGGTCTTCACTCAGCGCTCGCCGACCTGCAGCCGCAGCGTGCCTTCGTCGTCTATTCGGGTGAAGAGCGCTACCGCCTCGGAGAGTCGATCGAAGCGATCGGCCTTGCGGAGCTGTGCAGAGAAGCTTCGCAGGCCAGCCGCGGGCGACGAATCGACCGCCTTCGCGCCGATCTCGACCGCCTCATAGACCAGGACCCCACTCCAAGGACCTGATCGGCCCCCAGACCTCGCGCCTCACCGCAACAGGTCCGCCCTGAACCGCGAGCGCGCCGAAGGCGTTGGGGCCGAGCTCGATCGGCGTCACCCAGACCCCCGCGAGCGCGGAGGGCTGCCGCTCGCCGCTCAGGCCGACGCCAAGGCACTTCACGGTCGCCTCGTGGGCGACCCAGGCGCGCAGGAACTGCTCGTGGCGCTCGTGAGGAGCAAGCGCCTGCAGCTTCGCCGCGACCTGCTCGCCGAGCATCCTCTTCGCGATCGCGAGCTGCCGCTCGCCTTCTGCTCCTCTGCGGTCCGCGAGCTCGACGTCGACGCCCACCTCGTGGTTCGCGCAGAGCGCACAGAGCGCGAGCGAGCCCGAGTGGGAGAGGTTGAACCGCAGAGACTCCTGGGCGTCCCCCACCTCCTGCCTGGACGGGCGCCGAAGACGCGGCTTGCCGTCCATGTCCAGCTCGAGCTCGGCGGGATCGGCGCGCGTCGCTGTCGAGAGCAGATCCCTCAGGACCGCGCGCGCGGCGGACCAGCGCCGGCGGCGAAGCTCGTCCCGGATCTGGACCGCGCGCTCCCGCTCTCGCGCGCAGAGCAGCGCGAGCCGCTCGTCGGGCACCTCGTCGAGGTCGGCGACCCAGACCTCGACGACCCCTGGAGGCGGCATCGCGCCCCAAGATAGCGCCGCATCGGCCGTTGCCTGCCGGCACCCGCGAGGCGGGAGATCAAGACGTGCTCAGATTCGAACTGTTCTGGACGCGAAGCCTTTTGTCTCAATCTCGAATAGGTTGCCGCCGATACTTGTCGAGAAGTTGGAACTGACGAAGGGAGCGGAGAGTGCGTCGGATGCGGTCGATGGAGCGCCTGGTCGGCATGCGACTGCCATCGCTGCGCCTGTTCGCGAGCACGGGCGAGGAGGTCGAGCTCTCGCGGCTGACCGAGGATCGCATCGTCGTCTACCTCTATCCAGGCGACGACCCGCCGACCGAGCCCCGCTCCCCGCAGCCGAGCAGTTGCGCCGTCCAGCGCTCAGGCTTCCGCGAGTACGCGCTCGACTTCGCGGCCCAGGGCGCGAGAATCGTCGGCCTCAGCAGCGAACGCCCGCGGCTGCAGCTCGAGATCGCGGAGCAGGAGCGGCTGCCGTTCACGCTGATCAGCGATCGCGACTGCGCGCTCGCGGACGCGCTGCAGCTGCCCACCTTTCGCGACCTCGGCGCCCGTCGCTACCGCCGGCTCACGCTGATCTGCGAGCGCGGCGCCGTGCTCGGCGCCCTCTATCCGGTCTCGCCGAAGCGCAGCGCGCGCGAGGCGCTGAGCTGGCTCGAGTCCCGCGACCGGCGCTGAGAACCGCCCTCGCGGCGGATGCTTGGCATCCTTAGCGAAGATGAGCAGCGCCTCGCTTGCAGAGCGCCTCAGAAGGCGCACGAACGGCTTCACGGTCACGCCACGGCAGTACACCGTGATCGCGGGCATCGCGCTTGGCGCGCTCACGCTGATCGTCCTGACGGGCGCGGCCGTGCGCCTCACGGGGTCGGGCCTCGGCTGCCCGACCTGGCCGCGCTGCTACGGCCACGTCTACCCGCCGCTCAGCGGCCACGCGGTGATCGAGTTCTCGAACCGGATGCTGACGGCGCCGGTGTCGATCGCCGCGATCCTCGCCTGGGTCGCTGCTCTGCGCCGGCGCCCGTACCGGCGCGACCTTGCGAGGATCAGCCTGCTGCTGCCGCTCGGCGTCCTCGCCCAGGCGGTCCTCGGCGGCCTCACCGTGCTCGGCAAGCTCGACTACGGCTGGGTGATGGGCCACTTCGCGCTGTCGATGCTGATCATCCTCGCCGCGGCGAGCCTGCTCTGGCGCACGCTGCATCCGCCCGGGCAGCGACCGGCGAGCGCCGACCCGCTGCTCGTCCGCAGCGCGCGTGGGGTGCTCGCGCTCACCGCGCTCGTCGTCTTCGCGGGCACCGCGGCGACGGCGGCCGCTCCCGACGCGGGAGGCGCGCCTGGGGAACCGATCAACCGCCTCAGCTTCGACGGCGCAGGCACGATGGACTTCGTCATCCACCGCCACGCCGAGATCGCGGCGCTGCTCGGCGTCGCGGCGCTCGCGCTGTGGTGGATCGTCCGCAGGCGCTCGAGGGACGCGGCGCTGAGACGGTCGGCGACGATCCTCTGCGTAGCGCTCGCGCTCCAAGGCGTCGTCGGCCTCGTCCAGTACTACGCGGAACTGCCGGCGGCGCTCGTCTGGGTCCACGTCCTGCTCGCGTGCGCGATCTGGATATCGGCGATCTGGTGCTGCTTCGCGGCCGGGCGCCTCGCGCCTCGCGCCGTGCCTGGCGAGAGCCCACCCACCTGGCGGACGGGGCGCGCGGGACCAACCCTCGAGAAGCCCTCGGAGCGGGCGGGGCTCGCCGGAGCGGTCTCGGAGCCCGCTCATTCCGCGGGGCGGGCGAGGCCCGCCGGAGCCGTTTCCGAGCCCTCCCACTCCTCATCCGATCCGGTGCCGGGCACGGCCGCAGAACAAGCCGTCCTCTCCCCCCGTTAGCCTTTCTCGATCGACCACACCTTCAGGAGGGTGCGATGACGAAGAACGAATTGGCGGACGAGGTCGCGCAACAGACAGGTCTCAGCGCCGGCCAGGCTAGGCAGGCGGTCGACGCGACCCTCGAGGCGGTCTCCAACCAGCTGGCGAAAGGCGCCGAGGTGTCCCTTGCCGGGTTCGGCAAGTTCAGCGTCAGCAGGAGGGCGGCACGCGAGGGGCGCAACCCCGCGACCGGCGAGACGATCTCGATCGCCGCGAGCAACAGCGCGAAATTCTCTGCGGCGAGCGCCCTGAAGAAGCGCATCAACTGAGAGGCGGCGAGGAGACATAGACGCCGACCGCGACAGCGCGCGCCGGCAGCAGCGCCCTCATCGGGCCGTGCAGCGGCGCGGGCGCGCGGTCGTGCTCGCAGCGCTGCTCGTCGTCATCGCGGCGGTGGCGGCGATAGTCGCGAGCGCGGGCGGGGGCAAAGCCTCCTCGTCCCAGCCTGGCGCGAGCGGCGGGCGGCACGCAGGCGGCCATCGTCACGCAGGTGGGGCGCATCGTCGCGAAGGCGCGAGCGAAGCAGCGATTCCGGCGGGCGTCTCGCCGGCGGCGCGCGACGTATCCGCGCCGATCCTCATGTATCACGTGATCAACCCGCCGCCTGCCGGCGCGCCGTTTCCCGGGCTCTACGTCCCTGCGCCCGAGTTCTCAGAACAGATGCAGGCGCTCGCGCAAGCGGGCTTCCACGCCGTCACCCAGGACGAGCTCTGGAGCCACTGGCACGACGGCACGCCTCTCCCCAGCAAGCCGGTCGTCATCACCTTCGACAACGGCTACCAGTCCCAGTACGGCAACGCCCTGCCCGTGCTGCGCAGGCTTGGCTGGAAGGCGGTCGAGAACATCCAGCTGACGGGACTGCCTACCTCTGAAGGAGGCCTCTCGCAGGCGCAGGTGAAGGGGCTCGTCGCGGCCGGCTGGGAGCTCGACACCCAGGGCATCAGCCACGCCGACCTCATCGCGCTCGACGCCTCTCAGCTGCACGAACAGGTCGCGACCTCGAGACGCACGATCCAGCGCCTCTACCACGTCCCCGTGCACTGGTTCTGCTACCCGTCAGGGCACTACGACGCGACCGTGATCGCGGCGGTGAAGGAAGCGGGATACCTCGGGTCGAGCACCGTCGTGCCCGGCTGGGCGAGCCCGGCGAGCGACCCCTACAGGCTGCCGCGCCTGCGCGTGCTCGGCGGCACGACCGGCGCGCAGCTGCTGCAGCTCATCGCCTCGACGCAGCACGATCCCGCGCCGCCCGCCTCCTACGAATAGCCGCGCCGGCTGCTGAGCTCGCGCAGGACCTCAGCGCTCGCGGAGACGCCCTATCGTGACCGCCTCGCGGCCATCGACGGACGCGCTCGCCCTGATCGACAGCGACGCCCTCGCGGCCGAGCATGTATAGGATTCGCCCGTGATCCACGCCGCGCCGAGCTGGAGCTCATGGACCTTCGAACCGCTCGCGGTCGCGATCCTCGCGCTCGCGAGCGGCCTCTACGTCGACGCCTACCGGCGCGCGCGGCGGCGCTCGTCCGCCGTCGGAGCGGGACACTGGCTTCCCTACGCGGCAGGCATCCTGCTGCTCGTCATCGCCTCCTGCTCGCCGCTCGACGCGATCGGCCACGACTCGCTGCTGTCCGCGCACATGGCCCAGCACGTGCTGCTCGCGGACGTCGCCCCCGCTTTGCTCGTGCTCGGCCTGCGCTCGCCGCTGCTGCCGCTCGGGCTGCCCCGCGACGCGCTCGCGACGATCGCTCCAGGCGGCCGCTTCGGGCGCGCGATCGGCACGCTCACCTCGCCCTCGCTCGCGCTGCCGCTGTGGGCGGCGGCGACGATCGGCTGGGCGATCCCAAGCGTGTTCGACTACGCCGCCCAGCACTCGCTCGTGCACGTGATCGAGCACGCGACGCTCTTCTACACGGGCCTTGCCGTCTGGTGGCTCGTGATCGACCCGCTGCCAAGGGCTCGTCTGCGGCCGAACGGCCAGCGGCTTGCGATGCTTGGCTTCACGCGCATCGCCTCCGCCGCGGTCTGCCTGCCGCTCACCTGGCTGACGAAGGTCGAGTACCCGCTCTACGCCTCGGCGCCGCGTTCCTACGGGATCTCCGCGATCACAGACCAGCAGCTCGCGGGCGCCGGCATGTGCTTCGTCGAGTTCCTCGTCTTCGGCGTCGCCTTCGCCGCCGTCTTCATCAGCATGCTGAGCCGCTCTGACGCGCACGACGCGCTCGTCGAGCGCGCCGCGGGCTGAAGGCCGCCCGCTCGCTCTCCGGAAGAGCGCCCGCAGGCGGCTGGCCCGCAGCAGCGGCGCGGCGGTGTCTCGCGCGTGTCGCTATGGCGCCAGCCTGAAGGGCGGATAGCGGTCGGTGACGAGGATGATCGCGTAGGCCGTCACACGGTTGGACCAGCGCCCGACGCCTACGAGATAGTCGAAGAGGCCCCTCGGGAAGCGGCCCGTGATCAGGATCGCGAACCACGCGACGATGACGACGATCACCGCCCCGATCGTCAGGAAGAACAGCACTATGTAATGCGGGATCGCTAGCAGCCACTTCACGAGCGGCAGCCAGCGGTTGAGCTCGAGCTGCGCGTCGGGGTAGGAGAACTCGAGATGCACCGACTGCGTCTCATCGGTGGCGGGGTAGCGATCGTCCATGAGGGCGAGATACACGCCGAGACGGTTGTGCAGCCGCAGCAGTTCGCGGTTCCAGTCGAACCACCAGCGCGGGTACTTCTGACGGAACAGGATCATCAGCAGCGGTCCCGCGAACAGCAAACCACCGGCGGCGGCGACCGTGTAGCGCGCGCCGGTGGCGTAGGTCGCGCCGCTGACGCTTCCGACGACGATCGCGATCGGAATGACCGTGAAGATCCGGAACAGCGTCGTGAGCTTGTTCAGCGGCCGGTCGGGATAGTCGACCGAAAACTGCACCGGATAGGGCGGGTCACCAGCAAATGGCTGATCTTCAGATGGCGTTGACATGCGCGCAGGATCGCCGTCGCGACAGTCATCCGCATCGCGGCAACGCCTCCTGTCTGCACGTGGTTTCTACGGAATCAGCCGCAGCCGGTGTTGTTGCCGCAGGAGCTGCAGGTGTAGCAGGAGCCTGTGCGTTGCATCATGCCTCCGCACTGGCTGCACGCCGGCCCGAGGTCGAGGCCCTTCAGCTTCGCGGGCACGACCGGCGGGCTGTCGGTGAGCGCGCTCGCGGCGGGGGCGCCATCGCCCGTGCCGGCCGCCTGTGCGCTCGGCTCCTGCTTCGCCGGTCCCGCGGTGTCAGAGGCGGCGATCGCCTGGCCGGTCTCCTCGGCGGCCTTGCGCGCGCGCACCTCGGCGGTGAGGATGCCAAGCTCCTCCTGCACGTCCGCGGGCAGGAAGCGCGAGGCGAGCCAGCGCATGATGTAGTCGGGCATCGACTTCGCGAACGGGATCTCAGGGTTGTTCGTGATCCCCTCCGGCTCGAAGCGCATGTAGCTGAACTTGCGCACGAGCGTCTCGAGCGGCACGCCGTACTGCAGCGCGATCGAGATCGCGGTCGCGAACGAGTTCATCATCCCGCGCAGGGTCGAGCCCTCCTTGCCGATGTCGGTGAGGAAGATCTCGCCGACCGAGCCGTCCTCGTACCTGCCGGCGGTGATGTAGCCCTCGTGGCCGCCGATCGAGAACTTGTGCGTGATCGATTCGCGCTCCTGCGGCATCCGCTTGCGCATCGGACCCGCCTCCGCGAGCGCCTTCGCCACCGCCTGCTCGACGAGCGCCTCGACGTCCTCCGGCTCCCGCTTCTGCTCCTGCTGGGCGTCGGTCCTCAGCGCCTGGGCGGTCTTCGAGCCGTCGCGATAGATCGCAAGCGCCTTGATCCCGAGGTGCCACGCTTGGAGATAGGCGTCGGCGATGTCCTCGACGGTCGTGCTCTGCGGCATGTTGACGGTCTTCGAGATCGCCCCGGAGATGAACGGCTGCACCGCCCCCATCATCTTCAGATGTCCGACGTGGGAGATCGCGCGCTCGCCGACGGCGACGTCGAAGACGGGCAGGTGCTCCTCGGCGAGACCCGGCGCGCCGACGATGCTGCCGTGCTCGGCGACGTGGGCCTCGATCTGCTCGATCTGCTGGTCTGAGTAGCCGAGCGTCGAGAGCGCGAGCGGAATCGTCCTGTTCACGATCGTCATCTGGCCGCCGCCGACGAGCTCCTTGTACTTCACGAGCGAGAAGTCAGGCTCGACGCCGGTCGTGTCGCAGTCCATGAGGAAGGAGATCGTGCCGGTGGGCGCGAGCACCGTCGCCTGGGCGTTGCGATAGCCGAAGCGATCGCCGAGCTCGACCGCCTCGTCCCAGGAGCGGCGCGCCGCGGCGAGCAGCTCGCCGTCGGCGCAGGTCTCCTCCGCGATCGCATACGAAGCGTCGCGGTGCATCTTCATCACGCCGTTGTGGGCCTCCCGGTTCTCCGGGTAATGCTCGTATGGTCCAAGCGCGGCCGCAATATGCGCCGACTCGCGATAGGCGCGTCCGGTCATCAGAGCGGTGATAGCCGCCGCTGTACCGCGT
>JBAIYK010000135.1:0-24747 GCA_037915935.1 Solirubrobacterales bacterium
ACTTCACGGTTCCTGTTGCCATTGTGTTCTTTCTCCGACGGTTACGTGTTGAGAACCCGGAGATTGCCGATGAGCAACGACTACGAGCGCCTACACATGTTTTAGATCGAGGCGAGCGCCTCGACTGTGCGCGAGACGATAGCAGCCGCCGGCTGCGGGCCGGCGGAGCGCTCAGCGGCCCGCGAGCGGCGCGACGTAGCGCAGGAACGGCTCGACCGTCAGGCCGCCGCCCGTCGCGCGCTCGACGAGCGGGATCGTGTCGAGCCGTCGTCCGTGCCGGTGCACGCGCTCTCCCAGCCAGCGCTTGATCGGGTCGACCTCTCCGCGCCGCAGATCCTGCTCGAGCGGCCCGATCTGCTCCTGCATCGCCTCCCAGAGCTGAGCGGCGATCAGGCAGCCGAGCGCGTAGCTCGGGAAGTAGCCGAAGCTGCCGGCGCCCCAGTGGATGTCCTGCAGGCAGCCGAGCGCGTCGGAGGGCACCTCGAGCCCGAGCAGCTCGTGCATGCAATCCCGCCAGGCTGCGGGCAGGTCGGCGACGGCGAGATCGCCTTCGATCAGCGCGAGCTCGAGCTCGAAGCGCAGCACGATGTGCAAGGGGTAGGTGAGCGGGTCGGCGGAGACCCGCACGAGCGTGCGCTGCACGCCGACGAGCGCTGCGTGCAGCTCCGCCGCGCCGATCTGGAAGCCGCCGGCCTTAAGCTCGGCGGCGAGCACCTCCGCGAAGGCGGGATTGCGGGCGACGTGGTTCTCCCACAGCTTGCTCTGGGACTCGTGGACCGACATCGAGGTGCCTTCGCCGAGGCTCGTGCGCGAAAGCGCCGGATCGATCTGGCGCTCGTAGAGGGCGTGCCCGTACTCGTGCAGGGAGCTGAGCAGCGACTCGACGTCGCCGTCGCCGTAGCGGGTGGTGATGCGCGTGTCGCTCGGTGACATCCAGGTCGTGAACGGGTGCGCGGAGACGTCGACGCGCCAGCTCTCGGCGTCGACGCCAAGGCGGCGAAGCGTGCCCCGCACGGCGGCCTGCTGGGCGGCGATCGGCACCGCGAGCTCGCGCCGCGGCGAGCAAGCCGTCGCCTGCTCGATCAGCGGCGGCAGCTCGCTCGACAGCGCGCCGAAGAGCCGCCGCAGCTCGGCGCTGCAGAGCCCGTAGTCGTAGTCGTTGAGGAGCGCGTCATACGGGCGCTGCTCGCCCTCGGCGACGCATTCGCCGTAGCTGCGCGCGAGCTTGACGTTGCGTGCGAGCGCGGGCGCGAACGCGGCGAAGTCGTCGGCCGCCCGCGCCGCGGCCCAGACCTCCTGGCCGGCGGCGCTCGCGTGCGCGAGCTGCGCGGCGAGCTCGCCCGGCACCCGCTTCGCGCGCTCCCAGTCGCGGCGCGCGACCCGTATGAGGTCGCGGTCCAGCTCGTCGAGCTGCTCGCCCTCGAGCGCCTGCAACAGCTCCCCGATCTCGCTCGCCGTCGCGCGCTCGTGCGCGATGCGCGCGAGCGTCGAGAGCTGATGGGCTCGCGCCTCCCCGCCCTGCTTCGGCATCATCACGAGCTGATCCCACTCGGCGAGCATCTGCAGCGACGAGAGGTCGGCGAGCTCGGCGAGTCGTTCCCGCAGGTCTTGCAGCGGCTGCACGCGAGCAGATTATGCGGCGCGCTCGCCGCCCCCGCGCGCCGGCCACCCCCGCGCGCCGGCCAGAGCAGGGGTTGCGAAAGCCATCCGATTCCCGGCGGGCGCGTGCGATACTGGCCGCGTGATGGCGGCAGACACACCGCGGCGGCGCCGGATCGCGCTCGGCGGCCTCGGCGCGTCGGCGGCTCTGCTCGTGCTCGCATTGCTCAGCCTCGCTCCCGCGCAGGCGGCGCCGAGCGTGCACGCCGCCGCCGCTCGCCACATCTACTGGACGAACCCGGAGACGAGCAGGGGCGCCGGCGGGCCGGGCATCGACACCGTCGGCAGGGCGAGCCTCGACGGCAGCGGCGTGAACAAGGGCTTCATCGCGACCTCGGACATCCCTGGCGCGGTCGCCGTCAACTCGCGCTTCATCTACTGGGCGAACACCGAGGCGGGCACGATCGGGCGCGCGAATCTGAGCGGCACGCACGTGCGACAGAACTTCCTGCGCGTGCGCGCCTCCGCGGGCGCGATCGCACTCAGCGCGCGCTACATCTACTGGACTGCCGTCACCGGAAGCTCGGCGATGATCGGTCGTGCGAACCTCGACGGCACGCACGTAAAGCCGTGCCTGATCAAGATCGGCAAGGGCACCTTCATCGGCGGGCTCGCGGTCGACCGCAGGCATATCTACTGGACCAACCGCGACAAGGGCACGATCGGCCGCGTCGACCTGAACGGCAGCCACGCGCAGCGGCGCTGGATCAGAGGCGCGACGAATCCGACGGGGCTTACGATCGCCGGCAGGCGCCTCTACTGGGACAACGACATCTTCGGCAGCACGACGAGCGGCACGATCGGCCGTGCGAAGCTCGACGGCACGCACGTGAACCAGAGCTTCGTCATCGGCCTCGACGAGCCGTTCGGGATTGCCGTCGCCGACCGTCACCTCTACTGGACGAACTTCGGCTCGGGCACGATCGGGCGTGCGGCGATCGACGGCTCGCAGGTCGAACAGAGCTTCATCCTCGCCGGCGAAAAGGTGGAAAACGGCGAAGGCGCGCCGATGGGGCTTGCGATAGGGCGCTGAGGCGAGACGCCCTGAGATGGCGCCCCCGCTCTCCGAGTATCGCCGCAAGCGCGGCCGGCCGACGCCGGAGCCGGCGGGAAGCTCGGATGGGCAGCCAGGTCCAGGGGGGCGCTTCGTCGTTCACGAGCACCACGCGCGGCGGCTGCACTGGGACCTGCGACTCGAACGCGACGGCGTGCTCGTCTCATGGGCGATCCCGAATGGGATCCCTCACGACCCGCAGCACAACCGCAAGGCCGTCCACGTCGAGGACCACCCGCTGCAGTACATCGACTTCGCGGGCACGATCCCACAGGGCAGCTACGGCGCAGGCGAGGTAAGCATCTGGGATCAGGGCTCCTACCGCTGCGAGAAGTGGGAGCCAAAGAAGGTGATCGTCGTCTTCGACGGGCAGCGGCTTCAGGGTCGCTACGCCCTCTTTCAGGCGGGCAGGCAGGAGAAGGACTGGATGATCCACCGCATCGACCCGCCCGCCGACCCGCAGGCGCAGGAGATGCCGGAGCTCGTGAAGCCGATGCTCGCGCGGCTTTCGAGCATGCCGACCGATCAGTCGCGCTGGGGCTTCGAGGTGAAGTGGGACGGCGTGCGCGCAATCGCCCGCTGCGAGCCTGGCCGGCTGCGCCTGCTCTCGCGCAACGGCAACGACGTCACCGACGCCTACCCCGAGCTGCGCGGCCTCACCCGCGCGCTCGGATCGCACGAGGCGCTGCTCGACGGCGAGATCGTCGCCTTCGACGAGCGCGGCCGCCCGAGCTTCCAGGCGCTGCAGAACCGCATGCACCTGCGCGGCGAGCGCGCCGTCCGCCGCCTCGCGGCGAGCGCCCCCGTCACCTACCTCCTCTTCGACCTGCTGTGGCTCGACGGCCACTCCCTGATGGAGCTGCCCTACGAGCAGCGGCGGCAGCGGCTCGTCGATCTGAAGCTCGAGGGCGAGCGCTGGCGCACGCCGGCGCACCACGTCGGGGAGGGCGACGCGCTGCTGCAGGCGACGCGGCGGCAGGGGCTCGAGGGCGTCGTCGCGAAGCGCCTCGACTCGCCCTACCTGCCAGGGCGGCGCGAGAGCTGCTGGCTGAAGATCAAGCACTCGCAGCGCCAGGAGCTCGTGATCGGCGGCTGGACGGAGGGCAAGGGCGGCCGCGCGGGACACTTCGGCGCGCTCGAGCTCGGCGTCCACGACGGGCAGGGCGCGCTCCGCTACGCCGGCAAGGTCGGCACCGGCTTCGACGAGCAGGAGCTCGACCGCCTGATGCGCCTGCTCGAGCCGCTCGCGCAGAAGGAGTCGCCGTTCGCCGGCCGCCAGCCGGCGCGGGGGACGCACTTCGTGCGCCCGCAGCTCGTCTGCGAGGTCGAGTTCGTCGAGTGGACGAAGGACGGCCGCCTGCGGGCTCCCTCCTATCAGGGACTGCGCGAGGACAAGCCCGCGCGCGAGGTGGTGCGCGAGCGCCCGCAGCCGCCGCCGCAGGAGGATGCGCCGACGACGAGCCCGCACCCAGCGGCGCGACAGGACGGCCGCGGGCCGAGGCGCAAGCAGGGCGGCATGCGCGCGGGCAGCAGCAACGCGAAGCAGGCCGGCTCGCGAGCGGATGACAGGAACGCGAAGCAGGCCGTTCCGCGGCCGGCAGACCGCCTCGCGGAACTGGTCGCGCAGGGCCGCCCCGTGCGCGGCGGGCTCGAGGTGGATGTCGAGGACCGGACGCTGAAGCTCACGAACCTCGACAAGGTGCTCTATCCGAAGACGGGCTTCACGAAGGGCGACCTGATCGGCTGGTGCGTCGCGATCGCGCCCGTGCTGCTGCCGCACCTGCGCGATCGGCCGCTGACGCTGAAGCGCTATCCGGACGGCGTCGACGGCCAGCACTTCTACGAGAAGCAGTCGCCGCGGCACCGCCCCGAGTGGGTGCAGACGGCGGCGGTCTGGAGCGGCCACAGCAAACGCGAGATCGCCTACACGCTCTGCCAGGACCTGCCGACGCTCGTGTGGCTCGGCAACCTCGCCGACGTCGAGCTGCACCCCTCGCTCTCGCTCGCCTCCGCGCTGTCGCACCCGACGAGCCTCGCCTTCGACCTCGACCCCGGGCCGCCCGCGGGCATGCTCGCCTGCTGCGAGGTCGCGCTGCAGCTGCGGGAGATGTTCGAGCAGCTCGGGCTGCGGGCGTTCGCGAAGACCTCGGGCTCGAAGGGGCTGCAGGTCTACGTGCCGCTCAACGATCCGGAGGTCGCCTACGAGCAGACGAAGCCCTTCGCGCACGCGGTCGCGAACCTCTTCGAGCAGCGCCAGCCGGAGTTCGTGCTCGCCGCGATGGGCAGGACCGAGCGGAAGGGCAAGGTCCTCATCGACTGGAGCCAAAACGACGAGCACAAGACGACCGTCTCCGTTTACTCGCTGCGCGCGATGGCGCGCCCGACGGTCTCGACTCCCGTCTCGTGGGAGGAGGTGCAGACCTGCCTCGACGCGGAGGACGAGGCCATGCTCGTCTTCGAGGCCGAGCAGGCGCTGGAGCGCGTCGCCGCGCACGGCGACCTGTTCGCCGAGGTGCTTCGCATCCGACAGAAGCTGCCGAAGCTGCAGGAGGGGGGCGACGGCTGAGACCGAGCCCTGGCTCTGGCGGTTGGGACGACGCCGCCAGCGCGCGAAAGCTGCCGAAGCCGCAGGCACGGGCGTCTGAGATGCGGCCGCGCCGATCTGTATCTTGGCGTGCGAGGACGACGAGCTCGAATTCGAGACGCTGACAGCTAGAAGGGAGACAGGAATGCAACCGCGCAGGCTCTCGACGAAGCGACTCGTAGTCTCAGCCGTGATCGGCGCTGCCGCGCTCGCGCCGCTTGCCGGGCTCATCGGCCCGCAGGCCGCACAGGCGACGGCGAAGGCGGCGCGCGCGCCCCGCTGCGCGACGTCCGGCCTCGTCGTGTGGCTCAACACCGAAGGCAACGGCGCCGCGGGCAGCGTCTTCTACAAGCTCGAGCTCACGAACCTGTCTGGGCACGCCTGCACGCTGCACGGCTTTCCCGGCGTCTCGGCGATCGATATCCACGGTCGCCAGCTCGGCAGGGCCGCCGCGCGCGAAAGCAGCGGCGCTGCGCCGCACACGGTGCGGCTGAAAGACGGCGCGACCGCGACCGCGATCCTGCGGACCGTCGCCGCCGGCAACTTCCCCGCCGCCACCTGCCGCCAGACGACGGCCGCGGGCCTGCGCGTCTTCCCACCCGGCCAGACGACCTCGAAGGTGATCCCGTTTCCGTTCGAAGCCTGCTCGCGCAGCGGTCCGGTCTATCTCAGCGTGCGCGCCGTGCGGTAGGGCGGCTGTCCAGGCGCGCCTGCACGTGTAGAGCTTCGGTCTGTGAGCGGGGTTTTGGGTCAGGCAACAACCTCGACCTGCGGTGGCGGCAACATCCGAAGGAAGTCCTCTGGCAGTCGCTTGCTCGCCTGCCAGAACTCCAATCCGACAACACTGCCTGTAGCTGGATCGAGTTCGCGCAACCCAGTGTCCGTCTCTTCGGCCACCACGGTCTTCGGGTCATAGCCCTCGAAGCGGACCCAGGCGATGTCAGCCTCAGCGTCGTAGTGTCCATCGATCCGCATGCTCATAAGGCTACCGCCGTCTCCACACCGTCACGACTCGCGCAGCCAGCACGTCGTCGCCATCTGGATGCTCGTAGGCAATCACAAAGCGCGCCGCGACAAGCAACCAGCCGGCCTGACCAGCGTTGCGGCGCCGCTCGTGGTGGCGTTTGAGCAATGCTGTCTCGACATCATGCCTCGCAAAGCCGAGCTGCCGGGCCTTCTCCAGTGCATGGCGAGTCCAGTGAACCGTGATCGGAACCTCATTCACAGGCAGCGAGGCTACTGGCGGCCCCCGTCGTTTTCGTGTCGCCGCGGCGATAGGCCTCGCCGAGCTCTCCGCCGATGGGCGATGGGTGCGTGAGCAGCTGCGCTATGCTGCGGCGCCTCAGATGGAGCCCTGAGGCGAGAGCTGGTCGCGGCGGCCGCTCTCCGAACCGCCCTCACAGGGCTGATGGCTCCTTTCGCGAAGAGTCTTCCCCGTGCGAAAGGAGCCTGCGATGCCGCCGACTGCCTCTGACCTTGGCGCCGTCGCCGAGTTGCCCCTGGATCTTGCGTCCCC
Source organism: Solirubrobacterales bacterium (assembly GCA_037915935.1). Lineage (GTDB taxonomy): Bacteria > Actinomycetota > Thermoleophilia > Solirubrobacterales > Solirubrobacteraceae > Palsa-744. The sequence goes on from JBAIYK010000135.1 coordinate 6,814, forward strand.
GCCGACGCCCCTCCTCGCCCGCCTGCGCAGAGCGGACCTGCGCGAGCTCGGCGCGATCTTCCTCGGCGGCGTCGCAGGGGCGCTGCTGCGGGTCTGGCTCAGCAGGCGGCTCGCGTCGCCGGCGGGGCAGTGGCCCTGGGCGACGTTCGCGATCAACATCGGCGGCGCGCTCCTGCTCGGCTGGCTCATCACGCGCCTGCAGGAGCGGCTGCCGCTCTCGACCTACCGCCGGCCTCTGCTCGGCACCGGATTCTGCGGCGCCTTCACGACCTTCTCGACAATGCAGGTCGAGGCCCTGCGCATGGTCGAACACGGGCATGCCGGACTCGCCGCCGGCTATCTGCTCGCGAGCGTGACAGCCGGCTACCTCGCGGTCTGGGTCGTGACCGCGGCGACGCGGCGGGCGCGGAGGCTGTGGTGAGCGCCTGGACCTGGCTCGGCGTCGCCGCGCTCGGCGGCCTCGGCGCGACGTTGCGGTTCCTGCTCGACGCCGCGATCGGCGCGCGTCTCTCCAACGCCTTCCCGGTCGGCACCCTCGTCGTCAACCTCAGCGGCTCTCTGCTGCTCGGCCTGCTCAGCGGGCTCGCGCTCTCCGGCGATGCGCTGGTGCTCGCCGGCGGCGCCGCGCTCGGCTCCTACACCACCTTCTCGACCTGGATGCTCGAGTCCCACCGGCTGACCGAGGACGCGGACCTCGCAGGCGCCGCGCTCAACCTGCTCGCAAGCCTTGCGCTCGGCATCGCCGCAGTCGCGCTCGGGCACGCGATCGGAGCGCGGCTGTGAGCGCCGACTGCGTCAAGCTCACCACCTGGTTCGGCGAGCGCGACCGCACAGGCCGCCGGCTGCTCGCGGACGAGCTGCTCGGGATCTACGCCGAGCAGCAGGTGACCGCGAGCGTGCTGCTGCGCGGAGTCGAGGGATTCGGGCGCCACCACCGCCTGCGCACCGACCGGCTGCTCACGCTCTCGGAGGACCTGCCCGTCGTCTCGGTCGCGGTCGATCGCCGCGAGCGGATGCAGGCACTGCTGCAACGCGTGCTCGCGGTGAAGCGGCGCGGCCTCGTCACGCTCGAGCGCGCGCTGCTGCTGCGCGGCGGAGCGGAGACCACGCTGCCGACCGAGCTTCGGCAGGGCTGCAAGCTCACCGTCTACGTAGGGCGCCACGAGCGCGTCGGACGCAGACCGGCCTACGTCGCGATCACCGAGCTGCTGCACAGCCGCGGGATCGCCGGCGCAAGCGTGCTGCTCGGCGTCGACGGCACGCGCGCGGGCGAGCGCCTACGCGCCGGCTTCCTCGCCCGCAACCTCGACGTGCCCGCGGTCGTCGTCGCGGTCGGCGACGGCGATCGGATCGCGCGGGTGCTGCCGGAGCTGCGCCGCCTGCTTCCGGACCTGTTGATCACGCTCGAGCGAGTGCAGATCTGCAAGCGTGACGGCGCGCTGCTGTCCACCCCGCCGCAGCTGCCCTCCAGCTCGCCGCAGCCGCTACCAGCGGACGGGCGCGGCGCCGCGCTCCATCAGAAGCTCACCGTCTACGCCTCCCAGAGCGCAACGCACAGGGGCCGTCCGCTCAGCGTCGAGATCGTGCGCAGGCTGCGCGCCTCCCAGGCGGCCGGCGCCACGAGCCTGCGCGGGGTCTGGGGCTTCCACGGCGACCACGCCCCGCACGGCGACCGCCTGCTGCAGCTGCGCCGCCACGTCCCCGTGCTTACGATCGCGATCGATGTCCCTGAGCAAACCGCGAGGTCGTTCCAGATCGTCGACGAGCTGACCGAGAAGGAGGGCCTCGTCACCTGCGAGACCGTGCCGGCTCTGCACGCGCCAGGCTCGGGCGAGAGCCCGGCGGCAGCGCAGGAATTCGCCTCGCTAATGTGATGGCATGCCAACCGCAGAGGAGATCAAGCAGCGCATAGAGGCGGCGATCCCAGGGGCACGCGCCGAGGTTGAGGACTACACCGGGGGCGGCGACCACTTCCGTGCCCGCGTCATCGCCGCCGCGTTCACCGGCCGCAGCAGAATCGAGCAGCACCGCCTCGTCTACGAGGTCTTCGGCGCCGAGATCGGCGGGCCGATCCACGCGCTCTCGTTGAGGACGGAGACGCCTGCGGAGAGCGCGAGCCCAACGACCGCCAGCCCAAGGGAAGCCGTCCACCCAACCTACGCCGCCAGCGAGGAGGACGCCGAGCCGGCGGCCTCCGCCCAGCAGACGCCAAGCCGATAGGAGCGTGCGAATGTCCAGCACCGAGTCGAACCCGATCCGCGACGCGATCGCCGAGGCGATCTCCGAGCACGAGATCATCCTCTTCATGAAGGGCACCCCAGAAGCGCCCGCCTGCGGGTTCTCCGCGCGCACGGTCGCGGCGCTGCAAGCGTCAGGGGCGCCGTTCGCGGCCGTCGACGTGCTGCCCGACGCGCGCATCCGCCAGGAGCTATCGGCGCTCTCGAACTGGCCGACGATCCCGCAGCTGTTCGTGAAGGGCGAGCTCGTCGGCGGCTGCGACATCGTCACCGAGATGTACGAGACGGGCGAGCTCTCGCAGGTGCTCGGCGTCTCCGCGGAGGCAACGCCTGCCGAGGAGCCGCTGGAGTCGCCGCAGCCGGCTGGGCAGGGCCTCAGCATCGAGAACCGGCTCGGCTGAGCCAGGCTCGACGTGGCCGTGGCCGTCGCTGCGGCCTCGCCAATACCATAGCTACCGCAGTTAAAAATAAGACATACACCCGCCGCCAGCCGCTCTTCGAGACCGCCTCGACGGCTCCCCGAGGGGCCCGCCTGCGCCGGATCGAGACGCCCGCCTGCGCCAGAGGTCCTGTGGACGTCGCTTGGACCTGACCGTCCTGTAGGGTCCGCGCCTCATGGCACAGGTCGCCATCGTCAGCGACACGACGCACTATCTGCCGCGCGAGCTCGTCGAGCGCGAAGGGATCAAGCAGGTCAGCCTCTATGTCGGCTGGAGCGGCGAATCGGTACGCGAGTCGGAGATGGACGGCTTCGACTCCTTCTACGCGCGGCTTGCAGCCGACCCGCACACGCCGAGCACCTCGCAGCCCTCGATCGGCGACTTCCTCGAGGTGTGGGAGCCGCTCTTGCAGCAGGGCCTCGACGTCGTCTCGGTGCACCTCGCAGGCGGGATCTCCGGCACCTGCGAGGCCGCGCGGCAGGCGCGTGCGATGCTCGCAGAGCGCGGGCTCGGCGATCGGATAGAGGTGCTCGACGGCGAAACCGGCTGCGGCGGCCTCGGCTTCCTGCTGCTCGCCGGCGCCGCGGCGGCGCGCGCGGGCGGCGACCTCGCGACGGTCGCGGAGCGCGTGCGCGAGGCGCGCGCCCACGCGAAGATCTGGTTCTGCATCGACACGCTCGAGTACCTGCGCCGCGGCGGACGGATCGGCAAGGCCCAGGCGTGGCTCGGCGGCACGCTGCAGATCAAGCCGATCCTCACGCTCGAGCGCGAGATCACGCCGGTGGAGCGGGTGCGAACCTCGAAGCGGGCCTTCGAGCGGATGGTCGACTACGGAGCGCACCTGCTCGAGCGGGGGCTCGACGCCTGGGCCGTACAGCACATCCAGGCGCCCGAGCAGGCGCAGCGGCTGGTCGAGCGCTGTCAGGAGCTGCTCGGCAGCGAGCCACTGTTCGTCTCGGAAGTCGGCCCCGTGATCGGCGCCTACACCGGCCCCGGTCTGCTGGGCGTCGGCGGCGTCCCGAAAACGCTGCTAGACGGCCGATAGCCGGAGCTAGCGGCTGCGCCGACGTTTGCGGCCGAAGATAGCCGCGATGCCGCCGCCGATCACGAAGCCGGCGACCGTCGCGCCGATCAGGACCTCCTTGCGGTGGCGTTCGATCTGGCCGCGCCAGTCGGTGATCACCGCGACCTCGCCGCGCAGCCGCTCGAGCGAGAGCGCGAGCTCCGCGCGGTTCGCCTCGATCGAGCTGCGGATCTCCGCAGGCGAGCGACCGGCCATCAGCGCACCGCCCCGAAGTCGTCGGTGTCGCCGCCGGAGCTCACCGTCTCGCGGATCTTGCGCGCCTCCTCGATCGCCATGTCCGGCGTCGGCGGGGCGCCCGCCTTCACGGCCCGCGCGGCGAAAGCGCCCGCGATCACGCCGAGCAGCAGCAGGATCAAGGCCATCGCGAAGAAGCCCCAGAAGTAGGTGAACTGGTTGCCGATCGGCAGCTCGAAGTAGAGCAGCCACGCGCAGCCGACCAAGGCGAAGAGCACCGCGGTGAGCACGAAGACGCCCGCGGCGGCGCCGACGATCGCGCCCTTCGCAAGCCGCGTCGCCTTCTGGGTCACCTCCGCCTTCGCGAGCTCGATCTCCTCGCGCACGAGGATCGACGCGCGTTCCGAGACCTCGGTGATCGCCGCGGCGATGTTCGTCCGCTGATCGCTGCGCTCGTCCTCCGTCGGCATCGGGGCCTCCTTCACGGCGCCTGGGGCGCTCATGACCGTACCCGGCGCAGCAGCAGCGCAAGCAGGAAGCCGCCGAGGAACGCGGCGCCCACCGCGACCTCCGGCCGCCGCGAGCCCGCCCCCGTCGAGTCGGGCAGCGCGCCGCCGAACGCGACGTCCGGGCCCGCGCCGTTGCCTTCGCTCATCGCGTCCGCGACGCCGTTCACGTGCGCCGAGCTCACTCTGGCGGCTCCTCGTCGAACATCCGCCTCCACACGATCGCCGCCGCACGGTGAGAGGCGATGCTCGCGAGCGCCCCGAACGCCGCCAGCACCCCTGACCACATCAGGCGCTTCACGATGTCGCTCTCCATCTCGGCCACAGTCTAATCACCGGCCGGTCGGCTCGTTGGGCCGTCAGACGGTCGGTTCGGTGGGCGCACCGGGCTCGTTGAGCCGGTCGAGTCACTCGACCGGCCGAGCGCCGCCGTCGGCGAGGCCGCTGCAGATCGTCTCGACGATCAGCCACTTCGCGCGCTCGTAGTGCTCCTCGCCGATCGGCAGCAGCTCGAAGATCCAGCCCGTCAGCACCTGCTCGATCGCGCCGTAGAAGGTCAGCGCCGCGAACTGCGGGTCGAGCTCGCGCTTGAACGCGCCCTCCTGCTGCGCCTTGCTCACGATCTTCGCGATCCCCCTGTAGGCCTCCTCGATGCGGGCGAGGTGGGTCTGGCCGAAGGAGTTCGCCGCCCTCGTCACGTCGACGATGATCACCTTCATCAGCTCCGGGTCGTGCCTGTAGCTGTCGACGATGAAGGAGGCGATCGCGTAGAGCTTCTCGCGCGCCGCGACGCTCGTCGCGTCGACCTCGGCGATCATCTTCAGCATCACGCTCCAGCGTTCGAGGAAGAGCGTGTCGAGCACGCTGTCCTTCGAGCCGAAGTAGTGGTAGACGAGCCCGTAGGCGACGCCGGCCTCGTCGGCGATGTCGGAGACCCGGCAGGCGTGGAAGCCGCGGCGAGCGAACACCCTCACGGCCGCGTCAAGGATCGCCTGGCGGCGGTCTTGGGGGGCGCTCTCGGCGCGCAGCGCGCTCACCGCTGGCTCGCCCCCGCGCCCCACCGGCTCGCCCCCACACGTGACTGGCCTTCCTCCGTGCCCGACCGGCTCGCCTCGACACTCGGGCTCGCCTCCCCTTCCGGCCATGCGTACGCCTGCGGGCGCCTGTTCGCGAGCGAGGGCAGCTTGCGCCTCACCTCCGCTTGGCGGTCGAGGTCGAGGTCGGCGACCACGTGGCCCTCGCCCTCGTCGCGGCGGGCTAGCACGGCGCCCCACGGGTCGACGATCATCGAGCGGCCGCCCGACCTGCTGCCGTCCGCGTGCTCGCCGACCTGGTTCGCGGCGATCACGAACGTCTGGTTCTCGATCGCCCGCGCGCGCAGCAGGACCTCCCAGTGGTCGGTCGTCGTCTTCAGCGTGAACGCCGAGGGCAGCGCGATCGCGAGCGCGCCGCGCAGCGCGAGGATCCTGAACAGCTCCGGGAAGCGCAGGTCGTAGCAGATCGCGAGGCCGAGCGGCAGGCGTGAGCTCGTCTCGCTGACCACGACCTCCTCGCCGGGGCGCTCGAGCGCCGACTCCTCGTAGACGCGCCCGTCGACCTCGACGTCGAACATGTGGATCTTGCGGTAGAGCGCGCGGATCTCGCCCTCGCGGTCGATATGGACGCAGGTGTTGCAGAGCAGCTCCTCGCCCTCCTGACGCTCCGCGATCGAGCCGGCGACGAGGTCGATCTGCAGCTCGGCCGCGATCGCCCGCGCCCAGGAGATCGCCTCGCCGTGCAGCGGCTCGGCGGCCGCGAGCAGCGTCTGTCGGCCGCCGATCGCGGTCCACTTCTCCGGCAGCACGACCAGCTCCGCCCCGTCGGCCGCCGCCGCGCGCACGTGTCGATCCGCAGCCGCGAGGTTGCTCGCCTTCTCGCCGGTCGAGCTCAGCTGAACCGCCGCGACCCTCACCGCTACACTGCCTCCTTCCGGGAAGCTTCGCCGTCTCGATTGACCAGTCAGTCAATCATCTGTGAAGCATAGTCCCCCGCCGCCGATTCGCGGCGGCGCGTGCGCTTGCGCCCCGCGCGTGCGGCCCCGCCTCTCGCGTTGCCTCGCCCGCCCGCTCGCGGCGCCCCTCGCGCTCGCGGCGCAGCTCTGCCAGCAGCAGCTTCGAGTGCATCGCGCCGACCAGCTCGCGCAGCGGCTCGACGCCGGCGGCGATCATCTCGAGCGCCCGCTCCACCTCGACCTCGCCCGCGAGCCGGTCGAGCAGCGCCTTCACCTCTTCGCGCACGAGCGGCTGCAGCGCCTGTCGGTAGCGCAGCGTGTCGTAGACGGTGAAGCCGAGCTTCTCCTCGTAGCCGCCCGCCCGGAAGCGCGAGATCGCCTCGATCATCTTCACGTCGTGCTCGTCGTAGCCGGCCCTGCTCGGCGTCAGCACGCCGAGCTCGCGCAGCCGCTTCAGGACGTTCGCCGGCAGCCCGTAGCGCCTCCTCACCTCGCTTGCGGAGAGCCTACGCGCGTCGGCGCCCTGCAGCGCGCGCTCGACGATCCTGTCCTCGAGCTCGATCAGGGCCTCGGCCCGGTCCGGGTCCTGCCTCAGCAGCCGCGCTATCACCTGCAAAGGCAGGAACCGCTCCTCCTGCAGGCGCTTGATCAGCTCTATCCGCTGCACGAAATGCGCCGGGTACCAGGCCATGTTGCGGCTCGTGCGCGTGATCTCAGAGCCGTCGCCGAGCAGGCCCTCGCGCAGGTAGTGCCTGATCGTGCCCGCGCTCACGCCCGAGCGACGCGACAGCTCGCTCATCTTCAGCGGGGCTCCGTTCTCGCTCGGCGGGCGCGCCTCGGAGCCTCGCGCCTTCGCCGGGGACTGCCGCCGCTCGCTCATGCCGCCTGGCTTGCGTCTCTGTCCGCCGCGAGCGGCCCCGCTGTCGCGCCCGCGACGGCGCCGGACTGCATCGCCGCAGCGATCTCCTCCTCCGAGAGGCCGAGGTCGCGCAGCACCGCCTGTGTGTGCTCGCCGAGCGCCGGCGCCGGAATCCGCGCCGGCGCGCCGGGCGTGCGCGAGAGCTTCACCGGCACCCCGAGCTGGCGCACCCCGCCCTCCACGCCTGGCTGCTCGATCTCAACGACCATCTCACGCGCTTTCACGAGCTCCGAGGAGAGCGCCTCGTCGAGGTTCAGCACCGGCTCGAGGCAGCACTCCTGATCGGCGGCGAACGCCTCCCATTCGGCGCGTGTCCTGCCCTTGAAGATCGCCTCCACCTCTCGATGGGCGTCGGAGCCGGGGCGCTCGAACTGGCGCTCGATCAGGTCCTCCCTGCCCACGCCCCTGCACCACGCCTGCCAGAACTTCGGCTCGAGCGCGCCGAGGCTCACCCAGCCGTCGGAGCACTGATAGGGGCGGTAGCAGATCAGGCCGCCCGCCAGCTCGAGCTCTCCGCGGCGCGGCGTCAGACCGTCGGCGAAGAAGCGGCCCGCGACGAGCGCGAGCCAGGAGAGCGCGCCATCTGACATCGAGACGTCGACGAGCTGGCCCTCCCCGGATCCCGCCCGTCCCGCCGAGCCGTCGCGCTCGCGCAGCGCCGCGAGTATCCCGATCGCCGCCATCAGCGCGCCGCCGCCGATGTCGGCGATCTGGCCTGCCGATTGAATGGGACCCCCACCGGCCCCATCGCCCTTCTCCCCCGTCAGACCTAGCAGCCCGATCAGGCCGAGATAGTTCATGTCGTGGCCTGGGGCGTCCCGCTTCGGCCCGTCCTGGCCGTAGCCGCTGATCGCGCAGTAGACGATCGCAGGGTTCTCCTGCCTCATCCGCTCGTAGCCGACGCCGAGGCGGTCCAGCACGCCGGGACGGAAGGACTCGAGCACGACGTCGAACTCCTTCACGAGCCGCAGCAGCAGCTCCCTGCCCGTCTCGCTCTTCAGGTCGAGCCTCACCGAGCGCTTGTTGCGGTTCAACGCGAGGTAGAGCGCGGAGCGCGCGCTCTCGTGGGCGCCTTCGTAGTAGGGCGGCGACCAGCGGATGTAGTCGCCGAGGCCCGTGTCCTCGACCTTCAGCACGTCGGCGCCGAGGTCGGCGAGCAGCAGCGAGCAGAAGCCGCCTGGCAGCAGCCGGGAGAGGTCGAGCACCTTCACGTCTTGCAGCGGCAGGCCCATCTCAGCGCGCTCCTTCGGTCGTCGTCTCCGCGGAGCGCCCGAGGCCGGCCTCGCTCCCCGCCTGTCTTCGCGTCACGCCGAGCAGCGACCGCGCCTCTTCCACGCTCGCCGGCCGGCGCCCGACGTCTTCCACCATCCGCCGCGCCTGCGCGATCAGGTCGCCGTTGCTGCGCGCCATCTCGCCGTTCGGCAGGTAGAGGTTGTCCTCGAGCCCGACCCGTACCGAGCCGCCGAGCGTCAGAGCGGCCGCGACGAGCAGCCACTGATCGCGCGATATCCCGATCACGCCCCAGTGCGAGCGCTGGCCGCCGTCGGGACCGACGCCGCGAGCACCGCCGCCTGCCTCGCCGCCCCGCCCTTCGGCGTAGCCGTGCAGACCGGGGATGTTCTCGACCATCGTCGCGAGGTTCCTCGCGCCTGGCGGGATGCCGCCGATCACGCCCATGATGCAGTCGACGTGCAGCGGCGGCTTCAGCACGCCCATGTGAAGGAGGGGGTGCAGGCTGCCGACGTGGCCGACGTCGAAGCACTCGTGCTCGGGCCTGATGCCAAGCTCGTTCATCGCTTGCAGCAGCTCCACGATCTCGGAGAACGGGTTCGGGAAGACCATGTCGAACACGAACGCCTTGCGCGACCTCGAGTACTTCGCGTAGTTCATCGAGCCCATGTTGAGCGCGGCGACTTCGGGCAGGCCCGCCCTCAGGTAGGCGACCCGCTTCTCGACGGGGACGCCGATCGTGCCCGTCGAGTAGTTGACGATCACGTCGCCCGCCTCCCGCCTGATCGCCTCCGTGATCGCGAGGAAGTCCTCGATCTCGTAGCTCGGCGTGCCGTCGGGCCTGCGGGCGTGTATGTGGATCATCGCCGCGCCCTCATCGACGGCCCGCTTCGCCTCCTGCCCGTACTCCTCGGGCGTGTACGGGATCGCGGGACACTGGTCCCGGTTCGCGATCACGCCTGAGATCGCGCAGGTGATGACTGCGGGGTCATCGACGCTCATACCGGCACCACTCCGTTGCGCTTCCAGGGCCGCTGCACCCGCTTGCCCTCTGCCATCTCGAGCGCCCGGCAGATCGTCTCGCGGGTCTCGCGCGGGTCGATCACGTCGTCTATCAGGTCGTTGCCCGCAGCGATGTAGACGTCGAACATCTCTTTGAAGCCCGCGATCAGCTCCGCGCGCTTCGCATCCGGGTCATCGGCGGCCTCGACCACCTTGCGGAAGGCGATCTCGACCACGCCCTCCGCCCCCATCACGCTGATCTCCGCGCTCGGCCAGGCGACGATCAGGTCCGGCTCGTAGGCCCTGCCGCACATAACGTAGTAGCCCGCGCCGTAGGCCTTGCGCGTGATCACGGTGACCTTCGGGACGGTCGCGTTCGCGACCGCGTAGAGCATCTTCGCGCCGTGCCTGATGATGCCCTCCGCCTCGACCTTCGTGCCGACCATGAACCCTGGCACGTCCTGGATGAACACGAGCGGGATGCCGAAGGCGTTGCAGAGGTTGACGAAGCGGGCCGCCTTGTCGGAGGAGTCGTTGTCGAGGATGCCGCCGAGCTGCTTCGGCTGGTTTGCGACGATCCCCGCGGGGCGGCCGCCGAAGCGAGCGAAGCAGGTGATCACCGTCTTCGCCCACTGGCGCTTCACGTCGAGGTATGAGCGATCGTCGACGATCGCCTCGATCACCTGATACATGTCATACGGCTTGCGATTCGACTCGGGCAGGACGTCGAGCAAGGACTCCTCGCGGCGGTCGATCGGATCGCCGCACGCGACCCTTGGCGGCGGCTGCTCGCAGTGTGAGGGCATGTAGGAGAGGTACTCCTTCACCTTCTCGATGCACTGCTCGTCGCTGTCGACTTCCATGTCGCCGACGCCAGACTTGCGGCAGTGCACGCGCGCGCCGCCGAGCTCCTCCTGCGTCACGTCCTCGCCGACCGCCGCCCGCACGAGGTGCGGCCCCGCGAGCGCCATCGACCCGCGGCCCTTCACCATCGGCACGAAGTCCGCGAGCCCTGGGATGTAGGCGGTGCCGGCGGCACAGGGTCCCATCAGGGCGGCGACCTGAGGGATCACGCCGCTCATCACGACCTCCTCCCTGAAGAGGTGCCCCGAGCCCGCGAACATCGCCCCCGCCGCCTCCTGGACGCGGGCGCCGGCCGAGTCGAGCAGCCACACGAACGGGGTTCGCTTCGTGAGCGCGAGCTCCCTCAAGCGGCTCACCTTGAACTCGCCCGTCATCCCCATCGAGCCCGCCATCACCGTGAAGTCGTAGGCGCAGACGGCGATCAGGCGCCCGTCGCACTTGCCATAGCCGGTGATCACGCCGTCCGCGGGCGCCTCGACGCCCTCCATCGCGCGCTGCGTGCTGTGGGGCTTGCCGAGAATGCCAAGCTCGACGAAGGTGCCCGCGTCGATCAGCAGCGCGATCCGCTCGCGCGCGGTCAGCTTGCCCTGCTCGTGTTGCTTCGCGATCTTCTCCTCGCCGCCGCCGAGCCTTATCTGCGCACGGCGCGCTTCCAGGTCCTGCACGAGCGGGCGCAGCAGCGAGGTCGGCGGGCTGCTCGGCTCGCTCATCGGCCCCTCCACCGCGGCTCGCGCTTCTCGAAGAAGGCGCTCACGCCCTCGACCACGTCCTCGGTCGAGACCGCGAGGCTCAGCTGGGAACGCAGGTAGTCGAGCGCGTCGTCGAGCGGCATGTCGAGCTGGCGCCTCATCGCCTGCTTGCCGAGCTTCATGATCACGGGCGACTTGCCCGCGAGCTTGCTCGCCCACTCGGCGACGGCCTCATCGAGCTGATCCTTCGGCACGACCCTGTTGACGATCCCGGCCGCCCTCGCCTCCTGCGCGCTCATCCGCTCGCCGAGCAGCAACATCTCGTTCGCCTTCTTGCGCGGGACGTTGCGGTAGATCAGGGCCATGATCATGAACGGGAACACCCCGACGTTGATCTCAGGGGTGCCGAACGTCGCGTCCTCCGAGGCGACGATCAGGTCGCAGCAGAGCGCGAGCCCGAGCGCTCCCGCGAGCACGTGGCCGCCCGCGGCGCAGATCGTCGGCTTCTCCAGCGAGCCGATCAGCCTGAAGAGGTCGGCGAACAGCTCCATGCCGAAGTGCTTGTGGACGAGCGGCACGTCCTGCCCGAAGCCGCTCAGGTTCGCCCCCGAGGAGAACACCTTCTCGTGCGAGGAGCAGAGCACGACGCAGCGCGCCTCATCGTCGTCCCGCGCCCTGCCGAACGCCTCGTGCAGCCCGCTCAGCATCTGCGCCGAGAGCGAGTTGCGCGTGTCAGGGTCGTTCAGCGTGATCGTCGCAACGCCGTCTGCGACCTCGTAGAGCACGTGCTCGCCAGACATCGCGGACATCCTAACCGGGCGCGGCCGGTGTGCGGAGTGCGCAGCGCTACTGCTTACTTTTTGCCTGCTTCGCGATCCGTTCGCATTCGTGGAGCGTCTTGTTCTGCTTGCGCTTGCTCGCCCTGCCTGGGTGCCTTCCAAGCCGCTTCCTCGCGCACGCGACGAAGCGCCTTTGTTCGGCCTCCTCTTGCTTGGTCGGTGGGTGCAACCCTTCGCTCGATTCCTCGGCCTTCTTCAGTTCCGCCCCGGTGATCGTTTCGCTCGCCGGCGGCGGCTGCACGACGATCGGGATTTCGGTCGCGACGATGTCGAGCCCGAGAGTCAGGCTCACCTCGCCCCGCCTGATGTCGAGCACCGTCCTCACCGGCAGGCCGTTCGGGGCGAGATAGAGGTCGAGCGTCACCTTCGCGCGCTCCAGCCGCTTTTCGCGCTGCGTCAGCCGCCGCTTCGCGCCGTGCTTCGAATGCGGCTCGAGCCTCGCCTCGAACTCGATCGTCGCCTGCCCGTCGACCGTCCTGCTGCCCAGCTCGACGACCGACCGCGCGCCGTCGAGCAGCGCGGTCAGCTTCCCGAATCCCGCTTGCGCGCCGTCCGGTTCTCCGATCGGCGACGGCGACGAAGACTGGCCGCCCGCACCGCCTTCCTTCGCCTTCGCTTCCGCCGCTTCGGCAGGACTGCGGTACACCCACGGCCGACCGCCATCCAATTCGGCGAGCAAGGGGCTGCGCGTGTAGAGCTGTTCGCCGATCTCGCGCATCTGGATCGGGATCGCTCCGAGCAGCTCTGCCCGCACGATCGCGAGCTTCGGTGAGACGCTGCTTTCGAAGTCGGCAGTCAGCAGCGGGAGCGCGTCGAGCGTGAACGAGGGCAGCAAGCCGAGCGCGTGCTGAGCGCCGAGTCGCTTGGTCCTGTGCCCGTGGCTGCGCCTGCGCACGTGTCCTCGAACGCGCCCGCGGACTCGCGCGTGGCGAGAGCCGCTGCTCGTCACGACCTTGAAGAGGCTGCCGAGGTTCACCCCGGTCAGCAGGACGAAGATCGACCCCCGCTCGCTGTTGATGTGCAGCGTCTTCATCTTCTGCTCGAGCGCGATCAGGTCGGGAGGCAGCTTTGCGCGCGAGGCCGAGGCGATCGCGGCGAGATCGGGGATGCGAGGCGAAGCGATCAGACGACCGGCGAGCTGCATCGGACCAGGCAGACCGGACGCCGAAGTGAGACGACCGACGAGCGCCGCGATGAGGCTGCCCGGCGACGTCGCTGGCGAGCCGCCGGTCGCGGCCGGCAAGCCGGCAGAGGCCGCACCGGACGGCAAGTCGCGAACCGCCGCCTGCGCCGAGCCGGCGGTTTGCTGCATCGCATGGGTTGCTGCGTCGGCGGCGCCGGCGCCTGAAGCGAGCGCGGCAAGCAGCATCGCGCTGAGCGATGCGAGCAATGCCGCTGTGGCGAGCGCCTGTGGTCGTGGGCAGTCGAACATGCCGTCCTTCTCCTCGAGGGCGCGACCGGCTGGGGAGACAGATCCAGCTGATCCTACTTCGCCGTGCCATTCGACGTTGGAGAGGGCACCTTCAGTCACCCGTGTAGAGACGCTCGAGATCGACGAGCTCGACGTCGTCGCGTCGTCGGGCCGCAGCGAGCAGGGCACGATCGAAGCCGCTTGCCGAGAACACGGCGAGCTTCACCGTCGCCGCCAGAGACGCCCGCGTGGCGAGGAGCGCTCGCGAGCGTTCGAGGCGTGCGAGCACGCCGACGCCAGCCGGCTCGCCCCCGCACTTCGCCTCGCCGAGCAGGCCCACCTTGCCGGACTCGCCAGCGAGGACCCCGACAACGTCGATCTCGACCTGCGAGCGGCCAGCTGCGTCGTTGACCTGTGTCGCTCCCACCCGAGCGAGGCGACCGCCGGTGGTCTGCGCGGAGGCGTAGCGCGCAGTCCAGCGACGAGCAAGATCCTCGAAGTGTGGGCCAAGGACATGCGTGGAGAAGCGGCGCTGGGCATCGGCCCACGCCTCGGCTGCGCGGCGTTCCTCGAAGCGGGCGAGGTCCGGGCGGGTGACGACATGATGGAAGCGCACGATCGGCTCAGCTATGCGGTATGAGGGTCGACGCCGGCGCAGCGCATCCTCGTCGCGCACCACGAAGCCGCCGTCGACGAGCACGCGCAGCGGCCAGGAGAGAGCCTGGCGCTCGCGACCGAGAGCCGCCGCGATCTTCGTCTCGCTGCGGTTGCCTGCGGCGATCGCCGAGAGCACCGAGTGGTACAGCGCCCGTTCGTTGAGACCGCGCTCCTCGGCGAGCAAATAGTCGTCCTCGCGAAACAGCGCTGACGCGGGATTGCACACGCCGGCCGCCAGCCACCGCTCCACGTCCTCGACGTGAGAAGGTGGTTCGAGCGCGAGCAGGTCACGGTAGCCAGGAGTGCCTCCTACGATCGCATGCAGTCGCAACGCGACCGGCCAGTTGTTCGCCACGCCCCAGTAGGCGGCGGCTTCGCGGAAGTCGAAGGGGTCGATTCGCAGCACGCTGGCGACCCGGCCCCGCAGAGCGCGCTGTCCTGAAAGCAATCCGCTCATCACCGACAGCGCGGAACCGCAGAGAACGAGGCGGACCGCACGTTGCGAGCCCTCGCGCGAGGTGTCCACGGCGCGCTGCAATAGAGAGGAGAGCTCGGGTACGCGGTCGAGGAGGTAGGGGAGCTCATCGATGATCACGACGACGGGAGCGACGGCGGTGTCGAGCCCAGCAAGAGCGTCGACCGCGGCGCTCCAGTCGGCGAGCGCCAGCCTGCCACCAGGAACCGAGAGCCAGGAACCGAGCGCGGCGCCGAGGTGCTCGAGCGCGGGAGCCGCCTCCTCCTCCAGGGCTTGATGGTAGAAGCCATCCGTCGCGGCGGCGAGGCGTCGAAGCAAGTAGGACTTGCCCTGGCGACGTCGCCCATGAACCACAGCGACGCGCAAGCCGCCGCCTCGGGCGCTCGCGAACGTTGAGAGGTCTTCCCACTCGGGCACGCGATCGAAGAGATCGTCCGGCCGGTGCAGAGCCACGCTGGCATCATATAGCAAAGTCGAGTTAGTAAAAGCCCACATGGACATGTAGTAGGACGGCTGCCGAGTGGTGCGGATCGCAGGCGCGCCGCACAAAGTACGCAGTCCTACTGTTTACTTTCGCCCTCGCCTGCGATAGCTTCCGCAGCCGAGACGCGGAGGGTCGGTCTCGAAGTCGCACGCAGGTCCCAACGAACGAGGAGGAGCCGCTCAGCATGGCCACCGCGGAGAGCAGCGTCATCAAGCCGGATTTCGACGCGAAGAGGAAGCACTTCATCTTCACCGACGAGCACGAAGCGCTGCGCGAGTCGATCAGGAGCTTCGCGATCAAGGAGCTCGCCCCCCACGCGGCCGAGTGGGAGGAGAGCACCTTCCCTAACTGGGTCTTCCACCGCATGGGCGAGCTCGGCTTCCTCGGGCTCGACAAGCCCGAGAAGTACGGTGGCCAGGGCGGCGACTACTACTCGAGCCTCGTGCTCGCGGAGGAGATCAGCAACGCGAACTCGGGCGGGCTCGCGATGGGGATCGCGGTCCACACCGACATGGCGATGCCGCCGATCCTCGCCTTCGGCAGCGAGGAGCAGAAGCAGGAATGGGTCGTGCCCGCGATCAAGGGGCAGAAGATCCTCTGCCTCGGCATCACCGAGCCCGACGCCGGCTCGGACGTCTCGGGGATCAAGACGCGCGCGGTCAGAGACGGAGACGAATACGTCATCAACGGCTCGAAGACCTACATCACGAACGGGCACCGGGCGGACGTGATCGTGCTCGTCACGAAGACAGATCCGGAGGCCGGCTACGACGGCTTCACGCTCTTCCTAGTGCCGATGGACGCCCCTGGCGTGATCAGGGAGAAGAAGCTGCAGAAGCTCGGCATGCACGCCTCTGACACGGCCCTGCTCGCCTTCCAGGACGTGCGGGTGCCCGCCTCCGCGGTGCTCGGGCAGGTCGGCAAGGGCTTCTACCACATCATGTGGGAGCTCCAGGGCGAGCGCCTGATCGGGGCGGCGGGCTGCGTCTCGGGCGCCCAGAAGTGCTTCGAGCGGACGCTCCAGTACGCGATGGAGCGCAAGGCGTTCGGGCGGGAGATCGGCCACTTCCAGGTGATCAGGCACAAGTTCGCGGAGATGGCGACGAAGATCGAGTCCGCCCGCCAGATGGTCTACGTGACGGCCTGGCGCTTCAACAACGGCGAGTACCCGGTGCGCGAGATCTCGATGGCGAAGCTGCACGCCGCCCGCGTCGCGGTCGAAGTCGCGGACGAGTGCATCCAGATCCACGGCGGCGCCGGCTACATGAAGGAGTACGGGGTCGAGCGCGTCTGGCGCGACATGCGCCTGAACCGGATCGGCGCGGGCACCGACGAGATCATGCTCGACGTGATCGGCCGCTCATACGGGCTCTGATCCTTCTGGATGGTCCCCACACCCCCCTTCAGCGAAGAGCACGAAGACCTGCGGGCCTCGATCAGAGGCTTCATCGAGCGCGAGCTGACCCCTCACGCGCAGGAGTGGGAGCGCGATGAATGGTTCCCGGACCAGGTCTTCGCAAAGCTCGCCGCCCAGGGCCTGCTCGGGCTCAAGTACCCGGTCGAGCTCGGCGGCCAGGGCGGCGACCACCTGCACGAGGCGGTGCTGATCGAGGAGCTCGCGAGGATCGGCTCAGGCGGGACGGCGGCGGGGATCGGCGCGCACGTCAACATCGCGACGCCGCCGATCTGGAAGTTCGGCACGCAGGCGCAGAAGGAGCGTTGGCTGAGGCCCGCGATCGCCGGCGAGCTGATCGGCGCGCTCGGCATCACCGAGCCCGACGCCGGCTCGGACGTCGCGGCGCTGAAGACGAGCGCGAGCCGCGTCGACGGCGGCTGGCTGATCAACGGCGAGAAGACCTACATCACGAACGGCGTGCGGGCGCACTTCGTCGTCACCGCCGCGAAGACGACGCCCGAGGGCGGCCACCACGGGATCTCGTTCTTCGTGATAGAGCGCGGCGAGGGCGTCGCCTCCAGCAAGCTGCAGAAGCTCGGCTGGGCCGCCTCGGACACCGCGACGATCTCCTTCCAGGACGTCTTCGTGCCTCACGACTGCCTGCTCGGCGGCGAGAACGAGGGCTTCAAGCTGATCCTCGCGAACTTCCAGTGGGAGCGGCTTGCGATGTCGCTCGGCGCGGTCGGCGCGATGCAGCTCGCCTACGAGCGCACGGCGGAGTATGCGAAGCAGCGGATGGCGTTCGGGAGGCCGCTGTCCAAGCACCAGGCGATCAGGCACAGGCTCGCCGACCTCGCGAGCAGCGTCTATTCGGCACGTTGCGTCACCTACGACGCCTTGCGCCGCTTCCACGCAGGGCAGGAGCCGGTCGCGGAGGTGACGATGGCGAAGCTCCTGACGCAGCGCGCGTGCTTCGAGCTGATGGACGCCTGCCTGCAGATCCACGGCGGCCTCGGCTACATGGCCGAGCACTGGACCGAGCGCGCCGTCAGAGACGCCCGCCTCGGCCCGATCGGCGGCGGCTCGGACGAGATCATGCGCGAGATCCTCGGGCGCGTGCTCGGGTCGTAGGGAGCCGAGGAAAGCGCCTTCCAGGGCGCCGAGCTGTAGGCCCAGCGCCTCGGGCGGCCTCAGCCGAGGGCGACGATCGCGTCGATCTCCACCTGCGCCCCCTTCGGCAGGGCGACGACTCCGACGGCGGCGCGGGCAGGCGGGTCTGCATCGAAGAAGGAGGCGTAGACGTCGTTCACCTCGGTGAAGGCGCCCATGTCGGTCATGTAGATCGTCACCCTCAACGCCCGCTGCAGCGTCGTCCCGGCCGCCTCGCAGACGGCGCTCAGGCTCTGCAGGCAGCGGCGCGCCTGCTCGCCGGGGCTCTGCCCGACCAGCTCTCCGGTCGCGGGGTCGAGCGGGATCTGGCCCGAGCAGAACACGAGGTTGGCCACCCGGACCGCCTGAGAGTAGGGCCCGATGGCCT
>JBAIYK010000054.1:0-8988 GCA_037915935.1 Solirubrobacterales bacterium
CGCCCTCGACGAGAAGACGCCCGTCGAGGCTCACTGAGCCGCGGCGCCCACGATGCCGCGGCAGACGAGCCGATTCGTCTGTCAGGCATGCGGCGACGCGTTCCTCCGCTGGGAGGGGCAGTGCCGCACCTGCGGCGCGTGGAACACGCTCGTCGAGACGCTCGTCCGTGAGCCCGCGCCCGGCCGCCGGTCGACCTCGGCCGCTGCCGGGTCGACGGGACCCGGCAGCGAGCCCGTCCCGCTCCGCGACCTGACCGAGCCCGATCTCGTCCGGCTGCCGGTCGGAATCGGGGAGCTCGACCGCGTCCTCGGGGGCGGGCTCGTGCCGGGCTCGCTCGTGCTGCTCGGCGGCTCGCCTGGGATCGGCAAGTCGACGCTCACGAACATGGCGCTCGCCAACCTGCAGCGGGCAGGAGCGAAGACGCTGTACGTGACGGGCGAGGAGTCGGCCGAGCAGGTCCGCCTGCGCGCCGAGCGGCTCGGCCCTCACGCGCTCGCGGTGCCCGTGCTCGCGGAGACGGACCTCGACTGCGTGATCGCGACGCTCGCGGCGCAGCGGCCGGCGGTGTGCGTGCTCGACTCGGTGCAGACGCTGCGCTGCGCGCAGCTGACGAGCGCGCCTGGGACCGTCGGGCAGGTGCGCGAGGTCGCAGCCGCCGTCATGGAGGCCGCGAAGGCGCAGGGGATCGCGACGCTGCTCGTCGGGCACGTGACGAAGGAGGGCGCGCTCGCCGGGCCGCGCGTGCTCGAGCACCTCGTCGACTGCGTGCTCCAGTTCGAGGGCGAGCGCGAGCGCCCCTACCGCGAGCTGCGGGCGTTGAAGAACCGCTTCGGATCGACGAACGAGGCGGGGCTGTTCGAGATGCGCGACGGCGGCCTCGTCGAGGTGCTCGACGCCTCCTCGCGCTTCGTCGCCGAGGCGACGCGGGCGCCGGGCAGCGTCGTGCTCGCGACGATGGAGGGCTCGAGGCCGCTGCTCGTCGAGGTGCAGGCGCTCGTCGCGCCCTCCGAGCTCGAGCAGCCGCGGCGGGTCGTCTCTGGCCTCGACCGCAACCGGCTCGCGCTCGTGCTCGCGATCCTCGCCCGCCACGGCGGCGTCGGCACCGCCGGCCAGGACGTGTTCGTCAACGTCGTCGGCGGCGTGCGCGTCGAGGAGCCGGGCGTCGACCTCGCGCTCGCGCTCGCGGTCGCCTCCGCCACGCGCGGCGCTCCGATCCAGCGCTCCGACCCGCGCGCGCCGCGCGCCTGCTTCGGCGAGCTCGGGCTGACGGGAGAGCTGCGCTGGGTCGGCCACCCCGAGCGCCGGCTCGCCGAGGCGGCCAAGCACGGCTGCGCCGAGGTGATCGCCCCCCGCGGCGCGGGCGAAAGCGCAAGCGCGAGCCTGCGCGAAGGCGCCGGCGGGCGGGCCTGCGAGGCGGCGACGATCAGGGAGGCGCTCGCGCTCGCGCTGCCCGCACGCTCGCACCGTGTCGCAGCGGCCGCCTGAATGCGCGGTACGGCGCTAAACCAAAGCTAAATCGCGTAAAATGACCTGTCGTGGCACAAAGGTCAGGGCAAGAGTTCGACAACGACGCTCGCCCTGAGCCGGGGCTGATGCGGGCCCTCGAGATGGTCGCGCCGGGCACCGCGCTGCGCGAGGGCCTCGAGGACATCCTCAACGCGGGCACGGGCGGCCTGCTCGCGATCGGCGACCCCGAGGAGCTCAGCTTCCTCTTCTCCGGCGGGATCAAGCTCGACGTCGACTACTCGCCGGCGATGCTCTACCAGGTCGCGAAGATGGACGGCGCGATCATCCTCAGCGCGAACGCGACGAAGATCTCGATGGCGAACGTCCAGCTGATGCCGGACCCGACGATCCTCACTCAGGAGACGGGCACGCGGCACCGCACCGCCGAGCGCGTCTCCAAGCAGACGGGCGCGATCGTGATCGCGATCTCGCAGCGGCGCGAGGTGATCTCCCTCTACGTCGAAGGCGTCAAGTACATCCTCGAGGACATCCCCGTCGTGCTCGCGAAGGCGAACCAGGCGCTCGCGACGCTCGAGAAGTACAGGACCCGCCTCGACCAGGTCTCGACCCGCCTCACCGCGCTCGAGTTCGAGGGCGGGGTGACGCTGCACGACGTGCTGACGGTGCTGCAGCGCTCCGAGCTCGTCACGCGCATGGCGGTCGAGATCGAGCGCTACATCGTCGAGCTCGGCAGCGAGGGGCGCCTGATCGAGATGCAGCTCGAGGAGACGATCGTCGGCACCGCGACCGAGAAGGCGGCGCTCGTGCACGACTACATCGCGCACTACTCCGAGGAGGCGTTCGCGGCCGCGATGGAGCAGATCTCGCGCCTGCCCCACCAGGACCTGCTCGACTTCGGCCGCCTCGCGGAGCTGCTCGCATACGACCGCAAGCTGAACACCCTCGACTATCCCGTCTCGCCGCGCGGCTACAGGATCCTCGGCCGGATCCCGCGGCTGCCGAAGCTCGTCGTCGCCCAGATCGTGGGGGAGTTCGGCGGCCTCGACGAGCTGCTCGCCGCGACGGACGCGGAGCTCGAGATGGTCGAGGGCGTCGGAGAGATTCGGGCGAAGGAGATAAGAGAGGGACTGCGCCGGCTGCAGGAGATCAATCTCGTCGATCGGTACCTGCAGACCTGAAACGACGACGGCCGGCAGCGACTGGCCCCAAGAAGGAGGAAACACCATTCCACAGGCGATAACCGAAGAGGAGCTCGACGAGGACGTCGAGGTGATAGTCGAGGTCGAGCACATCGAGTTCGAGCTCGGCGACCACGTCGTGTACCCGCATCACGGCGCCGGCAAGGTGATGTGCAAGGAAGAGATGGAAGTGCTCGGCGAGACGCGCGAGTACCTCACGATCAAGATCCTGCACAACGACATGACCGTCAAGGTGCCGACCGAGAACGCGGCGCTCGCGGGCCTGCGTCGCGTGATCGACGAGGAAACCGTGAAGAAGGTGCTCGACGTCCTGCGCGACGAAGTCTCCGACATGCCGAAGAACTGGAACCGGCGCTTCAAGCACAACCGCGACAAGATCAAGACCGGCGACATCTACGAGCTCGCCGAGGTCGTGCGCAACCTCGCGATCCGCGAGAGCGAAAAGGGCCTCTCGACCGGCGAGAAGCAGATGTTCACGCGCGCGAAGAAGATCCTCGCCTCGGAGCTGATGTACGCGCTCGACAAGGACGAGGACGAGGCCGAAAGCTACCTCGACGAGCTGCTCGCGAGCTCGGCCGCGGACAAGCTCGCGGTGGCGGCGAAGTAACGGACCCCTCCGCCCTCCGGCGCACGCAGCAGCGAGCCGCGGCCGCGATCCTGCTGCGTGCGCGAGCGCCACGTCGATGGCCATCGCCCTGATCGTCGCCGCCGGCAGCGGGGAGCGCCTCGGCGCCGGCGTGCCGAAGGCGCTCGTGCAGCTGCATGGGCGCACGTTGCTGCAGTGGAGCGTGGAGGCACTCAGCAGGACCCGGTCGGTCTCGCAGATCGTCGTCGCGCTGCCGGAGGGCGTCGCCGCTCCCCCGGGCACCGTCGGGGTGAGGGGCGGCGCGGTGCGCTCGGAATCGGTGCGCGAAGCGCTCGCAGCGGCGAAAGAGGGTGGGGCAGACGCCGACGTCGTGCTCGTCCACGACGCCGCACGTCCGCTCCTCACCCCCGCCCTCGCGGAGGCCGTGATCGCAGCCGTGCAAGCGCCTCACGTCGATGCAGCGATCGCCGCCGTTCCGACAAGCGATACGATCAAGCGCGTGAGAGACGGCATCGTGCTCGAGACGCTGCCGCGCTCGGAGCTGTGGGCCGTTCAGACCCCGCAGGCGTTCAGGCGGGAGGCGCTTGAGCGCGCGCTCGCCGCGCCCGCGGACGTGCTCGCACAGGCGACCGACGACGCCTCGCTGATCGAGCGCGCGGGGGGCGCGGTCACGATCGTGCCCTCGACCGCGGAGAACCTGAAGATCACGACCCCGCTCGACCTCGACCTCGCCGCGATGTTGCTTGCGCGGCGGGCCTGATTGAATCGCGCAGGCCCTCCAATGCTGAGCGACTACCACCTCCACCTGCGCCCCGACGATCCTGGCACGCCCGCGGAGCGGTACTTCACCGCCGAGAACGTCGAGCGCTACCGGGCGGTCGCCTCCGAGCAGGGGATCGACGAGCTCGGCGTCTCCGAACACGTCTACCGCTTCAAGCAGGCCCTCAGCGTCTGGCGCCATCCCTTCTGGGTGCAGAACGCCACGGACGACCTCGACGAGCACTGCGCCTTCGTGCGCGAGCAGACGGATCTCAAGCTCGGGATCGAGGCGGACTTCGTGCCAGGGGCGGAGGACAGGATCGCGAACCTGCTGCAGGCCCACGACTTCGACTACGTCGTCGGCTCGGTCCACTTCGTCGCCGAGCAGGCGCTCGACATGGAGGACTACTCGATCTGGGACGGCGGCAGCAGCGCCGAGCAGATCTGGCGGCGCTACTTTCAGACGCTCGGCGAGGCGGCGCGCAGCGGCCTCTTCGACATCCTCGCCCACCCCGATCTCGTGAAGGTATGGGAACCCGCCCGCCCCGCCCGCCCCGCGCGCCCTGGGCCGCGGGTGCCCGAGGGGGACCTGCGCCGCTATTACGAGCCCGCGATCGAGGGGATCGCAGAGTCGGGGATCGCAGTCGAGGTGTCGACCGCGGGACTGCGCAAGCCCGTCGGCGAGATCTACCCCGCGAAGGCGTTCCTGGAGATGTGCCTCGAGGCGGGAGCGCCGGTCGCGCTCTCGAGCGACGCCCACGTGCCCGCCGACGTCGGCGCCGGCTACGAGCAGGCGCTGCAGCTGCTCGACAGCGTCGGCGTGAGGGAGCTGTGCGCGTTCTCAGGTCGGAAACGCAGCCTGCATAAGATCGGGGCGAGCGTCGCGTGAGCGGCGGCCTGCATCAGCGGATGCGAGCATGCCGGCCGTGCGGCAAGAGGCCGCGAGGATGAGCCTCGTCGGGATCGGCTACGACTCGCACCGGCTCGAGCACGGCCGCAGGCTGATCCTCGGCGGCGTCGAGATCGAGCACGAGCGCGGCCTGCAGGGCCACTCCGACGCGGACGTGCTCACGCACGCGGTGATCGACGCGCTGCTCGGCGCGGCCGGCCTCGGAGACATCGGCGAGCACTTCCCGGACAGCGAGGAGCGCTACCGCGGCGCCGACTCGCTCGCGCTGCTCGCCGTCGTGCTGACGCTGATCTGCGATCGCGGCCTGCGCCTCACCAACGTCGACTGCACGCTCGTGATGGAGCGCCCGAAGCTCGGCCCCCACCGGCAGGCGATCAGAAGCCGTCTCGCCGAGGCGCTCGGCATCCCGGAGAAGCGCGTGAACGTGAAGGCGAGCACGGGCGAGGGCATCGGCTTCGTCGGACGCGAAGAGGGCGTCGCAGCGCTCGCGGTCGTGAGCCTGGCCGAGACGGGCTGAGCCGGCCGCGCCGCCGCGGTCCGGCTCGAATCGCCCGCCTTCGCGAAAGGGCTAGCAGGCGCGGCAGCCGCCACCGTCCTACGCTCGAATCCGACTGTTTCGTCCCCGTGCGCTGGAAGCATGGGTCCGATGGTGCGCAAGGACGCGGGCGACCCGAGCATCTCGCCACTGCGGCGATGGCGCGGCTGGCTCGTCGTCATCCCCGGAGCCTATGCGGTCAGTTTCGTGGCGAGCCTGCTCTATGGCGCGCCCGCGAGGCTTCCGGGCATCGCGCTCGGATTTCCGGTCCTGCTTCATCTAGAGCGGGCGGCGGCTGTCCTTGGGGTACTGGCTGCCGTGTCGACCTTTGCCTACATGACGTCTCTAGGACACTTGCCAAACCAGTTCGGCAACATCATCGGCTACCCCGGCGCTGGGCAGCAGCACGACATCGAGAGCGTGGCTGCGGAGCACGACCGGAAGGTCGACCGACGTCTCATCGCGCTCGAGCAGTTCAGGCGGGCAGACGATGATGCGCTCGCCGTCATCGCCCTCCAGCTCGCGACCCTTTGGCGTCGCATCGACGACGTAGAGACCAAAAGGTCTGTATGATCGAGCTCGGTCCGATGGCGGCACACACAGATTCGTCTTCGCTCGAGTGTCTGGAGGCGCTGATCCAAGAGCATGCTCGTCAGACGCACGAGTGGCGCATGCAGTTGCCGATCATGCGCGCCCAGTCCGCCGCCGTCTCCGTTCTGCTGCGCGAGCTTGCACGCACGCCGCCGGGCGCCGTTCTTCCAAAACGTGTGTACGCCGATGTCGTGGTCGCCGCTCCCACCAAAGAGTGGGCCGAAGATTTCGCTGCCCGGCTCAGCGATGCTCTGCCGACTGGAGCCCTGGTCGAGCTCGGCGTTCCGGGGAGAGATGGCTTGGGAGTCGACCCACCGCTGACCGGCTACACGGTTCGCTGCAAGGTGACGCTTCCTGGCATGCGCGGGCGCCGCGCGACGGCACAGGTGCGCTTGACGCTCGCAAACCTCGAAGACCTCCAAGTCCATTACATCGAGACACTCGATCTGATAGCGGTCTCGCCCGACGGTTGAGCAGGACGGCAGCCGCCCGACAGTCGGAGTCATGCTCAGGCGCGCTTTCAGCGCATGTCCGGGAGCTGCGAGTGAGCGCGCGCCAACGCGGCGGTAGGGTTGCGGGCGATGCGCGAGATCAGGCTGCACGACACGCTGAGCGGCGAGCTGACGCCGCTGCGCCCCCGCGACCCCGGCCGGATCGGCATCTACGCCTGCGGCCCGACCGTCTACAGCCGCATCCACGTTGGCAACGCGCGCCCGTTCGTCGTCTTCTGCCTGCTGAAGCGGTTCCTGCAGCACGAGGGCTACGAGGTCACCCTCGTCATCAACGTCACCGACGTGAACGACAAGATCTACGACGCCGCGAGGCCCGACCTGGAGAACGCCGACCCGGAGCGCCGCGCCGGGCGGCCGAGCGCGGAGCTCGCCGCGGAGATGACGAGGCTCTACGTGAGCGACACGAACGCGCTCGGACTCGGCCGCCCCGACGAGGAGCCGCTCGCCTCGGAGACGATGGGGGAGATCGTCGCCTACATCGAGACGCTGATCGAGCGCGGCCACGCGTACGCGAGCGATGGCGACGTCTACTTCGACGTGCGCTCCGACCCGCGCTACGGCGCCCTCTCCCATCGCAGGATCGAGGACATGGACCAGGGAGAAGACGGGCCAGGTCCGGGCGCGTCGGGGACCGGGATCGCGTCCGCGGATCGCAAGCGCGACCCGCTCGACTTCGCGCTCTGGAAGTCCCACAAGCAGGGCGAGGACACCTGCTGGGACCCGCGCGAGCACCTGCCCAGCGGCTCCGTGGCGCCGGAGTGGCACGTCGGCCGGCCAGGCTGGCACATCGAGTGCTCGGCGATGGCCGAGAGCCTGCTCGGCGTCGGCTTCGACGTCCACGGCGGCGGCTCCGACCTCGTCTTCCCCCACCACGAGAACGAGGCCGCCCAGACGAGGGCGGCACGCGGGGCGGAGCTCGCGAGGATCTGGATGCACAACGGCATGATCCAGGCGACCGGCGAGAAGATGGCGAAGTCGGTCGGCAACATCGCGCCGCTGCACGAGGTCGTGCAGCGGTGGGGAAGCGAGGCGGTCCTCATGTACCTGATCGGCGGCCATTACCGCCAGCCACTCGCCTTCTCCGACGCGGAGCTGGAAGACGCGGATCGGCGCGTCACCCGCATCCGCGAGGCGATGAGACGGCTGCAAGAGGGCGAGCCGAGCCCGCCGGAGATGGCGCAGCACAAGGAGGACTTCTTCGCCGCGCTCGCGGAGGACTTCAACACGCCGAAGGCGCTCGCGAGCCTGTTCGAGTGGGTCCGCGAGGCGAACCGCCGCGAGCAGCCTGCCGGCGACGCCGACCTGATCGAGATGCTGACCGTGCTCGGGCTCGAGGATCTGCAGCCGATCGCCTCTGTCGGCGACGTCGCGGCGATCGATCCGGAGGCGCATCGGCTCGCTCAGGAACGCGAGCAGGCGCGCAGGGCGAGGGACTTCGACCGCGCCGACGAGCTGCGCGCGCAGATCAGGGCACAGGGCTGGGAGGTGCGCGACGGCCCACAGGGATTCGAGCTGATTCCGCTCGCGGTCGAGCGGTGAGCGGACCGCGACGGTCAGGTGGCCAGGGCGGCGCGAAGCCGACCGCGCGGCGAGCGACGAGTGGCGAACGCGCCGGCGCCGAGTCCCCCGTGCGAGGAGCGGCCCGCGGCAAGCGCGGCGGAGGCGACGCGTACGGCACGCGCGAGAGGCGCCGCCGCGGCGAGACCGGCCCGATGACGATCTACGGCCGCAACCCTGTCCGCGAGGCGCTGCGCGGTCGCAGGGCGGCGGGCGTGAGCGAGGTATGGGCGACCGAGCGCGTCGCGCGGGAGCCCTGGCTTGCCGAAATCGAGCCCCGCGTCGCGACCGCGGAGGAGATCGCCGCCCGCTGCGGCTCGGACGCGCATCAGGGTCTCTGCGCGAGCGTCGGCGCCTATCCGTACGTCTCGGCCGCGGCGCTGCTCGAGCCGCCCGACCCGCTCATCGTCGTGCTCGACGAGGTCCAGGACCCACAGAACCTCGGCTCGATCTGCCGCACGGCGGAGAGCGCGGGGGCGAGCGGTCTCGCGATCCACGAGCGCGGCGGCGCAGAGATAACGCCCGCCGTCTGCAAGGCGTCGGCCGGCGCGGTCGAGCACCTCCCGATCGCGAGGGCGCGCAACATAGCGGACTTCCTCGCCGATGCGGGCAGGGCCGGCTGCTGGTGCTACGGAGCGGCGGTCCCAGGGACGCCGAACGCAGTCCCCTACGAGCAGCCCGACTACTCCGGCGGCGTCGTGCTCGTGCTCGGCAGCGAGGGCAGGGGCCTGCGGCCGCGGGTCGCGGCGGCGTGCGACGCGCTCGTCACGCTGCCGATGCGAGGCAGGGTGCAGTCGCTCGGCGTGAGCGCGGCGGCCGCGGCGCTGCTGTACAGGGCGTTGCAGGACCGCCCGCTCCGGCCTTGACCGGG
>JBAIYK010000096.1:0-35411 GCA_037915935.1 Solirubrobacterales bacterium
CGGCGGCGGTGCGGACGACCGATCCGGCCGCGCCGAACGATTCGGCGACCGCAGCTGCGGTCGTCCCGCGCTGCGGCCGATGTGCGCCGACCTGCGCCGCGAACGCGCTCAGCTGGGAGGAGTGCACGAGCGGCACGAGCGCGAGCCGCTGCAGCTCGGGATAGCGGCGCAGGACGTGAGCCCACGTCGTCCAGGCATTGAGTTGCGTCGGCGAGCTCTTCGAGTTGCTCGCGAAGAAGGTGCTTGCGGCGATCGTCAGGTCTTCCTCGCGCTGAGCCGCAAGGTTCAGCTTCGAGGCGATTTCGGCCGCGCTCGCGTCGAACCGTTCGCGCGCCTTGCCTTCGTCTTCTCTTACGAGCGGGCGGGTCGCGAGCAGCGAGCCGACCACTCCGGCGATCACGCACAGCAGCGCCGCGACGCCCGCGATCGCCCTGCGGTCGCGCGCGATCCGCTTCACCGCGGAGAGGCGGCGCTCAGCGGCGTCGGCGCTTGCGCCGTCCTCGCCGGCCTTGCTGTCGCCCCCGCCGTCGGCGCGAGATCCGTCTCCGGTGGCGTCGTCTGCGTCGCCGCTGTCTGTAGTCTCGGCCGAGGGTGCAGCCGCAGCCGTCGGTGCAGGGCTCGCGGACGCTGCGCTCGCAGGCGCCGCGGCCTCGGCCTGCTGCGGCGCGCGCTCAGGCTCCTCCGGCGCGCCGTCGGCTGCTGGGGTCGCGGTCTCGTCTGCCATTGCGATTCGATCTCCTCGCCCTCAGGCTGTTCTGCTTGGCCGGATCGTGCCCGGCTTGCGATACCTGTTTCGGCAGCCGTGCGATCTGGACGAATGGCGGGCGATGGATTGCAGATGCGCAACACTCGATGCAGGAGCCGACGAGCGGCGTTCAACGCCGCTCGCGGACTCGAGGCAGGTATGGGCAATCTCCGCCCGGAACCCCCGAGCATTGGGCCAACGGGCGCTGCTATCGGCTTATAGAATCCGCCTCTCAATTCGGCGATGAGGGAGGACAGCATGCATGCAGTGGTCGTCAAAGTGAGGATCAGCGACCTCGATACCGCTGAAAGCGCGCTGCGCGAGCAGGTCGTCCCGCGCGCATCGCAGGCCCCCGGGTTCGTCGCCGGGTACTGGACGCGAAAGGACGACACGGGCCTGTCGATCGTGGTCTTCGAGTCCGAGGAGGCCGCCAACGGCATGAGCGAGCAGGTCAGGTCGATGGCTCCGACCGGAGTGACGGTCGAAGACGTCGAAGTGCGGGAGGTCGTGGCTCACGCCTGAGCGATCCGCGCTTTCTCACCACTCCGGCACCGCGGCACTCAGGGCCGGAGGCGAGCGCACGGTGGTGCGAGGCGAGATGTTTCGCCCGCCTGCGCCGAGAGGCCCACGAGGCAGAGAGCAGCGAGGCGCGCTCGTGCTCGGAGCGTGCCGGTCAGCGTCCGTGGCCGGCGGCGGCGAGTCGCTCCAGCTCGTCCGCCGCGCCGGTGACGCCGTCTTCGCGCGCGAACGCTTGGGCCATGCGCTGCGCGCCGGCGCTCAGCCCGTCCTTCGAGAGGAGCGCGGCCGCGATGGCGCGCCGCAGGCGTCGGACGCTCGCGCGGGAGCTCAACCGCAGCCCGCATTCGGCGTGGACGGCGCGTGCCGCGTTGTCAGCCTGGTCGCGGCCGCAGGGCAGGCAGAGGACGGGCACGCCCGCCGCCAGCGCCGCGTGCACGGTGCCGAGCCCGCCGTGGGTGATGACGAGGCTCGCGTCGGCGAAGAGCGCTTCGTGGGGGATCCAGTCGCGCACCGCCACGTTCTCCGGGACGGGAAGCCCGCTCACGTCGAGCGCCGGGCCCGTGGTCAGCACGCCACGCACGGGCAGTCCCGCAAGCGCTCTCAGCACCCGGCCCGCGAGATCGCGCTGGTCCATGTAGTTGGTGCTGAAGCTCGCCGCCACGAGTGGCCTTAGGTCCTCGGCGGGCCAGGGGCTCTCCCAGCCCACGCCGTCCCCAGTGCGTTCGAGCGCCGGGCCGACGTAGCGCACGTTGCCGGGCAGCGGCGCACGCGCGGCGAAGTCGAACGACGCGCCGGTCAGCACGAGCGCGAGGTCGATGCGGTCGAGCAGATCGGCGAAATCGGCGGCCGGCGAGAGACCGTAGCGGACCATCGCGGCGTTCAGCGGCGCGAAGCCGGGTGCGAACAGGCGCCGTGAGGCGCTGGAGAGCGCCGCGTCGCGCAGGCGGCCCGCGATCCCGCGCGCGGGCGACAGGCCCGTTCCATAGGGTGGCACGCCAGGCACGGGAGCTGCGTAGACGGTGTGAAAGAGCGCCGCCGCCGGCACCCTGGCCGCCTTCGCACCGACGAGGGCGCCAAACAGCATGAAGTCGACAGCCGCGACATCGGCGCGCTCGCGCTCGAGCTCGCCGACTACGTCTTCGGCGAAGCGCTCGGCAGGACCGAACAGCAGGTTGTCGCGCGCTCTTGCGAACGCGCCAATCGGCGTGCGCGCCTCCCAGTCGCGCAGCCCGTCGGTCTCGGCTCGCCGCGGGTCGAAGTCCGGCGCGCGTGTGAACGCGACGAACTCGGCTCCCGCCGCCGCCACCCGCTCGCGCAGGCTGCTGCTGGCGAGCACCTTCACCCGGTGACCACGTCTCGCAAGCTCCCGGACGATCGCCAGCTGCGGAGAGACGTTGCCGCCGCCGTCCCACAGAACGAACAGAAAGCGATTCATGCAGCTCGCCTCGGACATACTTTCGGTCTCCTCTACGCCCTTACAGTACGCCTGGAGTGGACGATAGGCATCCGCAGCGAGGCGTACCATCGTCCACATGCTGACCGTAGCCCAGGCCGCCGATCGAGTGGGCCGCAACCCTGAGACGATCCGTCGCTGGATCCGCTCGGGGCGTCTGCCGGCGCGGCGGGTCGGTCAACACCACGCGATCGAGGACCGCGACCTGCGGATGATCGAGGACGCGCTGTTCCCGATGGCTGAGTTGCCCGACGAGTGGCAGATCGGTGATGACGGCTCACCTGCGCCGAACTGGGTCGCCGCGCTGCATCGCTCCCGCAGCGGCCACTGACGGCCATGCTCGTGGTCGATGCGTCGGTAGCGGTCGCCGCGTGCCACACGCCGGTAGGCTTCGCCCGCCTCAAAGGACATGAGCTTGTGGCGCCGCAGCTCATGCCCATAGAGGCGAGTTCGGTGCTGCACGAGATGGCGTGGCGAGAAGAGATCACAAAGGCACGCGCCAAGACGATGCTCGCGCGCCTGCTCAAGGCTCCCGTGAAGATCCGCAGGCCGGCGAGCCTGATCGAGGCCGCCTGGCGCGTGGCCGATGAACTTGGATGGGCGAAGGTGTACGACGCACAGTACGTCGCGCTCGCACAGATGCTCGGCTGTCAGCTCGTCAGTGTGGACGAGCGCCTGCTGCGCGGTGTCGCCAGGCTTGGCGTCGCCGTCAGGCCGCGCGAACTCTGACCCCGCGGTGGCGACCAACAGAGGCCGCTACTAGCGCTGAGAGCATGCGCGTTCCGCGCGCATAAGGATGGACCACGGCTCGGGCGTGCCGTCGATACGAGCGGCGCTCTCAGATCGCCCACATCTGCGAACTGGCCGCTTGGACGGCACGCGACTACCGCGTCGATTACCCTGCCTGCGGCCGAATAGACGAGAGATCGGGGATCGATGGACGCGCGCAACAGGTCACTAGCGGAATGGTTCACGAGGATTGCTAGCGGACAGGTCCAGCTCCCGCGCTTCCAACGCTTCGAGGCGTGGGGCCACCGCGAGATCGATGACCTGATCCAGACGGTCATAGATGAGCTGCCGGCAGGGGCCGTTCTCGTGCTCGAGATCGGCGATCAGCCACCGTTCCACGCGCGCCCGCTCGCTGGAGCGCCCGAGCCTACCGAGCGGATGACCGAGCTCCTTCTCGACGGCCAGCAACGTCTTACTGCGCTGTGGCGTTCGCTGACCGAAACGTACCCGGATCGATCCCACTACATAGACATCAGTGGCGAGCTTAGCGATGATGACGACGAGCCTCGACAGTTCGCGACGGTGAGCCAGGGACGCTGGTGGCGCGGTGAAAAGCGCTACCCCGTGTGGTGCGACGACCCTCGCCAAGTGTTGCGGCGGCAGTTGCTCCCAGCTCGGCTCCTCAGGCCCGGCTCGGACGGGGAGAAGGAATGCAGCGAGTGGCTGTGGGAGGCTACGGCTGGCGACAAGGACCACTTGCTGGAGCTCCAGCCTTTGGTAGGCAGCCTGCGTGCGCGCGTCAGTGCATTCAACCTTCCGTTCCTTGCCCTCCCCGTCCAGAGCTCGGACACCGTCGTACTCGACGTGTTCGTCAAGCTCAACACCCGGACGGTCCCGTTGACAGCGTTCGACATCATCGTCGCTCGCGTCGAGGGCGAGACCGGCGAGTCGTTGCACGACCTAGTCGCGTCGCTCGAAGGGCAGGTGCCGGCGCTTGAGCGTTACATCAATCCAGCCGACTTGGTCTTGCCCGCCGCGGCACTGCTACAAGGCAGACGGCCGACGCGGCGTGAGCAGGTGTTCCTCGACTTCAACCAGATGGTCGCCGACTGGCCGCAGCTTGTTACAGGCGCTGAGAAGCTGGTCGCATTCCTCGAAGAAGAGCACATCATCGACGGAGCCCGACTCCCGAGCGAGGTCGTACTCGCGCCCCTGACTATCCTGTGGGCGAAGGCGCCGGAGAGCCCTGACCAGCTGGGGGCCGTGCGTACACTACTGCGGACGTATCTCTGGCGTGCGTTCGTGACCGCCCGTTACGAGGCCGCAGCGGCTACCGCCAGCTATCAAGACTTCACCGCGCTCGCGCCAGTCGTCGAGAACGGCGGTAGCGAGGAGGTCGTCGCACCGATATTCAACGAGTCGCTGCCGTCAGTCGACGAGATAAGAACCGCTAGTTGGCCCAAGCGACGTGATCGGCTGTCGCGTGCCATTCTGGCGATCTCTTTCCGCGCCGGCGCTCTGGATATCGCGGATGGCGCCGCGATATCTCCCTCCAATGCGAACAGGCGCGAGTACCACCACTTGTTTCCAGTCGCGTATCTCGCTGGCCAAGAGATACCTGAATACGCAGCTTCGGTAACGCTGAATTGTGCACTCATCACATGGCGTACGAACCGGACGATCTCAGCCAAGCCGCCAGTCGAGTACCTACGTGATCGCGCCGACGCGGCGACGCTCGGGGAAGCGGAGGTGCGACAGCGACTCAGCTCACATCTCATCGACTACGAAGACCTGGCGAGCGGCGACTTCGATCGATTTCTCGATCGCCGGGCAGACAGGATGCGGGAGGTTATGGACGACCTTTGTTCAGGCAAGGCTTGGCCATGACCCCCGTCTGTCGGCGACATGTCCCACCGACATCAGTCTGCCCGCGCGAGGTTGGCGTGGGATCGTCGAACCATCATTTGAGGGAGCTCTTTAGCGATGGGCGAAACTTGGCGGCGCGCAAACCACGCGCTGATGGCGGCGCCGGCGACTGGTGTCGGCTGACGCTGCGTTCGGACTCCAGTGCGGGCACGGGCATATCGTCGTGGACGATCGTCTCTGCATAGTCCGCGAGCTCGGCATTTGGCAGCCCAGTTTGATCGCCGTGGGACCATGCGGCGTCGGACAGTGCCACATCCGTGCCCGAGAGCAGACGCTCTCGGCCGGCTACTTGGACACCTGGGCTGTCACAGCCGTTTTGCTCGCAGCTGCGACCCGTTCCTTTACCGTCTCGGTGCCCTTCGCCGCCGCGACGTCAAACCGTGCCAGGAAGAGGCCGGCGACGCTGTCGACGCTGAAGCCGGCGAAGACGAAGAGCCAGGCCCCGTTCCCGTCGAGCTTCGCTCCGCTCGGCTCCGTGATCGCCAGGCCGAACACAACCACCACCGCCCACACGAAGGTGAGCGCGATCGAGGCCCAGCGCGTGTTCAGCCAATCAAGCGGGTTTCCGAGCGGCAGCGGCGCGCCGGACTTCGACTGGATCTCCTTCTGGGCGGCCACGAGGAGGTGGAGCACGACGCCGCCCAGTACGAGTGCGTAGGCGCCAAGCGGGTCGCGCCATCCGCTCCAGAAGTCCTGCTTGGCGTCAAG
Organism: Solirubrobacterales bacterium; assembly: GCA_037915935.1. Taxonomy (GTDB): domain Bacteria; phylum Actinomycetota; class Thermoleophilia; order Solirubrobacterales; family Solirubrobacteraceae; genus Palsa-744. The sequence continues at coordinate 6,081 of JBAIYK010000096.1, forward strand.
CCGGAGTCCCAGCCAGTGAGGCGCGAGGACGACTGCGGCGCCCAGCGCCGCCCACAGCAGCGGCGCGAGGTACGTCGCGATCCGCGCCATCAGGGTACGGGACTCGACGTACAGATAGCCACGTTCGTCGTCGACGAACAGGCGCGGAGCGCGCACCTTGAGCCGCGCGGCGAGCCGCTTCTGCCATTCGAGGTTGCCCTTGAGCTCTGGAAAGAGGTCGGCCATCGCCACGACTGAGCCGACCCGACGGCCTTCCAGCGCGTCCTCGGCTTCGTCTGCCGCTGTGATGTCCAGCGCGGTCTCCGCGGCCTCCTGCAACTCCCCACGGGCCTGATCGATCGCTCCGAGCCGTGCGGACGTGTCTGCACCACCAAGCACGCGATTCAGCGCCGCGTCGGCTTCAAGCAGTCCGCCACGAAGCTTCCAGAGCTCGGGGTCGTGAACCTGAGCACGCCCATCTTCGGCGGCAGGCACACTGGAGATCTGATCGCAGAGGGCGGCGATGCGATCCTCACGGAGGACCCGCCTGAGGGTCTCTTCGGCCTGAGTGACGGCTTCGTGGTCAAGGGGCGATGCCTTGATGGCGTCGGCGAGCGCTCCGAGCTTGGCCTTGATTTTCAGCGCGACCTCCCGCGTGCGGTTTATCTCCGCCCACAGGTCAGGCGCAGCTGGTGCGGGAACTGTGCGTTTCGCAAGGATGACCGCCTGAATACCCATGGCCCACCTCCGAAGTTGCCTATGGGCCAGGTCGGCGAACTCATCGTCTCCCGCGACCGTACTGCTCCACACATCGCCATCCTCAACAACTACCGACGACGACCCCCGCTGTACAGTCACAGACACCGGCGACCTTCGAGAGCAACTCGATCAAGCGCAGCACTGGTGGCCTCGATTTCCACGATCGCAGGCAGTTGCTGCTTCGCCTCGTAGCAGCGGGACAGGAGGCGATCGAGCGGGCTCGGAGAAGTCAGACGCGAGCTCTGAGGCTGCGCCGGAGCCGGCTGGAACGGTCGTGCTCGATAGGAGTGCGACGGAAAGCGCTCGGACACAGGCATTCTGTCCGAATGGGCGATCCTGGGCATTGCGCGAACCGGGCGGATGTCGCCGAGTTCGAGGGCTGGGTGCTGGACGTCGGGGCGTAGATCGCGCGTGACGGGAGTCTTGGCGCGCGCCTGCGGTGCAGCTCGGTCAGGCGCTGAGGACGGTGCCGTAGCGCTCGTCGAAGGCTGTGCGTTCCTCGACCGCGATGGCCTGGGCGAAGCGGCTCATCGTGACCGTGAAGCGGTCGAGGAAGCCGACGTTGCCGAGAAGCACAAGACCGTCGCTGTGCCAGCCCTCGATGAAGCCGACCTGGGCCTGCCATTCGACGTAGCGCTGCTCGTCGGCGTCGCGGGGGTGCAGGCGAAGACCGATGGTCTTGTAGCGCGCGACGGCGACCCTGCCGCCGACGGCATGGGTGGTCTGGCCCTCGTGGTCTGAGAGATCAATACCCAGCTGCTCGGTAAGCAGGTCGCTCGCGAGGATCGCGTCGGCGCCGCTGTCGATCAGCCCGGTGAGCGACCACGTGCACTGCGCGCCGTGCATGAGCGAGATCGGCACGAACGGCCGGAAAACCGGATCGCCGAGCCGCGTGGACTGCGCGTCCTCCCGATAGGGGTAGAGCCACGGAAGCGGCGGCTGCGCCTCAGCCAAGGCCGACGTAGATAGGCTCGTCCGCGTAGGGCACGCGGCCGTGCACGACGATGTGATTACGGCCCTTGGCCTGTTCGAGCACCACGCGGGGGTCCTCGTCGGCGAGCACGACCTCGCCCGTACGCGCGTCGATCGCGACGTACTTGCCCTCGTAGCCCGTGAAGTCAGTGCGGATCGGCTGCATGAAAACGACCTCCACGGACGAGTGTATCGGCGTGCGCGGTCATTCGCCCAATCCTCAATGGCCGAGCGAAGCTCTAGCGCCTCAACCGGAGACTCGGGCCAAGTGGCTCATGTAACGGGGCACTCAGGGGGAGATGAAGGCGCGCCCAAGTTAGAATGCGGTGACCGTGCTGCGCCTGCGCCCACGAGAAACCACGCGGCATCTGGTTTGGGCTGTCGAGTTTGCCGCTGGCAGTAATCATCGTTGGCCGGAAGCCGTTGTGACGGCCACTCAGTACGGCGAGTGGGACGGAGGGGACATTCCAGAGGAAAGCCTTCTGCCGATGCTCGTTGGTTGGCTGCTGGCGAGGCCCGATGCCTTCGACCGTTTCTACGGACGATACGTCAATGACGTGATGATGGAACTGCTTGACCTGATCACAGAGCACGCGCTGATCAGCGAAGAGAAGGCCCGCCAGCGAAAAGGCTATGGCATGCCGCTTGAGGTTCTAAAGCCTCGCGCCCTTGCCGGGCCTGGCGATCTTGCCGCCCGCGCGGTTCTTGCGCTCATACCTGAGCCCGTGAGCAAAATCACAGGGCCATCGTATGCCCGCATCGAAGCTGCCTTGCAGACCAAGAAGAAACTTGGGGTTGCCGTTTCGATGCCCAAGTACGAGCCCGAGCGCGGCAAACGCCGCCAGCGGCCAGAGAAGTCTTTCGTCCTCGCGGCGGCGGCCGTGATTGCGCTTGTCGAATGGCTCTGCTCAACCGCAGACTACGAGAACGTGGTCGTCCCGACGCTGGAAGCTCTCCAGCCCACGCTCACCTCCTGGAACGAGCTTCGCGCGGCGCGCAAGTGGTCTTAGGGCTCCGCCAGGTCTTAGCTCTCGTCAAGCTCGATTTTGAGCAGGTCCGCCAGGTGTTTGATGTCTGAGCGCGTGCGGCTGGCGAGATGCTTGCCGAACCTCGCTGCGTCCTGGTGCCTGTCAATCCGGGTGATGATGCGGTTGTTGCGCTTGGCGATGCGTCGCAGCATCTCGCCGGGGTCGTTGATGGCAATTGCCTTCCCTCTTAGATTCGTCATCGCCTCACTCCGATCATCCTGGGCTTGCGAAGTCTAGAAGACCGAGTGCGAACGGCGCGGATCGTCACCGGGGGGCCGCAAACGGGCATGCTCAGAAGTTCTCACGACAAGAGCGCTATCCCCCGGTAATCGCCGGCAAACAGGGGTTGCGTCCTTGCCGATCGGGGCGTAGACGTAGCCCAGTGGCACCTCCAGACGTACCTCATGAGCAACGCGCAATGAAGCATGACCACGGGTTCTGCGAGCTGCTTACAAGTGATTTGCCAGTTCGCTGCGAGTGCCATGTGCAAGGAATGGGTGGCGATGAATACACGCCACCACGAGAGCATCTTGTTCGTTTGGCCTCGATCCCGCGTCGATCGCGTTGAGGGCCGCCAGAGGCCCTTGACATCCGCCGGAGATCGTGCTCTCGTTGGTTGGCTGGGGTCCGTCCCGGACCCTGGCGGTCTTCCGCCGGCACACAACTGTATGAAGAGATCGACTGATGATGTTCAACACCTTCCCCAACACCAGACCTCTCCCGTTCCGGGCGAGCGGCACGATCGCTCCAGGCGGCCCGCGAAGCGAGCGCGTCGCGCGAACGCTTCCGCAGCGCCGGCCCGCCATAGCCGCGGCGAGATCGACCGGGGTGCCGAGCCGGTGCTCGACCGGCCGCGGTTTGAGTCGCTTGAGGCGCAGCAGGCGGCGCAAGCAATCGAGCTGCTCTCTGCGCTGATCCTCGCCGCCGAGCGCCCGGTGCCTGGGCGCACTGATGAGCCGGAGCGCAGCGGCGAGTTCTCAGGCGCCCGCTGCCAACGCTCCGCTCGCCGCCAGCGTCGCTCACGTCTTGCCAATGGCTGCACATCCGATTGGCAAGCCGGGCGGCGCGGAAACGGCGGTTCTGTCGCGGTTTCGGAGGGTTCGGGCGCGCCCGACTGTAATCGTAGTTCTCGATCTTCGAGGTCTTCATGACTGCCGTTGCGAGGCGCGGGCGTGTGCGTGTCGGTCCAGCGCTGGCGGTGTCGTTGAGCGAGCTTGACCGGCGGATCATCGAGCTGGTGAGCAGTCAGCGTGTCGTGACCTCGACCCAGCTTGAGCTTCTGCTCTCGGATATGCCTGGGCGTACCCTGCGTTACCGCACCGATCATCTGCACCGTGCTGGTCTGCTCGGTCGCAGCCGCCCCTACCGAGAGCGTGGCTCCGCTCCGTATCACCTGTGGCCCTCACGCCGCGCCGACACACTCGCACGCGGAGCGCCCGTCCCGCGTGGAGGCGAGCGGACTGAGCCCAACCCGCTGTTCCTGGCGCACGCGGCGGGCGTGACCGAGATGTATGCGCTGCTCGTCACCCAAGCGCGAGGTCTGGGACTTTGCCTTGATCGCTTCGTGCGCGAGCCGCGTGAGCGGTTCCAGGCTGAGGGGCGCTCGCGGACCCTTGCGCCCGACGCGCTGATCGAACTGCACGACGATGAGGGCCGCGGGCTGTTGGCGTTCGTGGAGCTTGACCTGGGCACGATGAGCCACGCGCGACTGAAGGTCAAGGCGGGCTGTTACTCCGCGTATGCCGCGCACGTCGCCTGGGTAGAGCGCTATGCCTTCTGCCCCTGCCTGCTGTTCCTCACCACGACGGAGGCGCGTGCGCTCGCGTTCCTGAAGACGCTCGCCACGCTGCTTGAGAAGGCCGAGCGCGGCGGCTACTACGACCGCCGCTCAGAGAACGTGTCGTGGTTCGCGGCAGGTGCGTGTGCGATGGCTCGCGAGCCGCAGCGAGCGTTGAGCGAGCCCTGCTGGGATGACCTGACCGTCTCGGGCGGCGGGCTGTCGCTGCCCGACTGCCTGCACGCCGCTCGTGCGCCATACGACACCGCGCGAGCACAGGAACAGGCCGAGCGGGATGCGACCGAGGCCGAACGTCAGCGGCTGCGCGGCGATCTGCACGCGCGGCGTGCTCTCCTTCAAGAGCACCGCCTGTATGCGCGCTGTCAGCACGTCGAGCGGTTCGGCACGCCGGGGGCGCTCGCGCTTGAGCTGTTGCTCGCATCTACCGAGCCGATGGACGAGATCGAGAGGGCCGCGTTCGCGGCGCTGGTCCGCCAGCTCGACCCTGACCCGCTGGAGGCCCAGTTCGCGCCTGAGCCGGTGCCGACAACCCCGGCTGACCGTGAAGCGGCGCGACGGCTCGCCGAGGTCTACCGCGCACGCCAGGGCAGGCGCATCAGTGAGCTTGCCCGCCGCTACGGTTGTGGGCCGAAGCTGCGCCGCCACCAGCAGCAACTCGCTTCGGGTGGGCTGATCGACATCCACGCCTGGGAACGTGCGGTGCAGGACGCCGCCGGCGATGAGCGGGAGCGCACAGAGCAGGAGCGGCTGCGCGCCGGCTACCTGGCATGGCGCGAGCAGGAGGCCAAGCGGCGCAAGCACGAGGTTCCCCTGCATGTCCGGTTCACGCAGGGCCGCGGCGCGGTGCTCGCGCTCGTGGACGGCGAGCAGTTGCACATCTGCCGTGCCTGCGATGAGGTCGTCTACCCGTCCGAGCCCCTCTCCCAACCCCGCCGCTACGCGGCCTGGCAGCCCCACCGCGCGCCTGCGCGCTGCCAGTTCTGCGGCGCCCATGACCTCGAGGACTGGGACGAGCGCCACTCCCGCGAGCTGCAATACGGCGGTGCCTTCCGACCGTCCGACCTGGACTTGCGATCCGACGCCGGATCTGATCTCCTCGACCGCGGACAGCCATTCGGCGACGAGGAGGAGCAGCGGTCATGACCCGCGTCTGTCTGTACACACGCATCTCCACCGACGAGGATCACCAGCCGACCTCGCTCGGCACCCAGCGCGAGCGCTTGGAGCGCTACTGCCAGGCGATGGAGGACTGGCACGTGGCAAGCGCATTCGAGGATCAGGCGACCGGCACGACATTGGAGCGCCTCGGCCTGCAAGCCGCGCTCGACCTCGCGCGCCAGCGGCGCTATGACCTGCTGCTCGTCTACCGCGTCGACCGCCTCTCGCGCAAGGTGCGCCAGCTCGCCGCGTTCTGCGAGGAGCTCGATCAGCTCGGGATCGTCCTGAAGTCCGCGACCGAGCCGTTCGATACCGGGTCTGCGGCGGGGCGGATGATGTTGCAGATGCTCGGCGTGTTCGCCGAGTTCGAGCACGCCACGATCGTGGATCGCGTCACCGCCGGTCTTGAGCGGCGTGTCCGGGAGGGCCGCTGGATGGGCCGACGCATCCCCTACGGGTACATGCGCGACCCCGACACCAAGGCGCTGCTGCCGTGTCCGGTCAAGGCGCCGGTGCTCAGACGCATCTTCAGCCTCTACGCCGACGGCAGGCAGGGCACGACCATGATCGCGCGCGCGTTGGAGGCCGAGGGCGCTCAGCCGCCGGGACAGCACGGCTGGTCGCCGAACGCACTGCAGGCGATCCTCGCCAACCCCGCGTATCTCGGCATGATCCGCTGGAACGGCAAGCTGTACGAAGGCCAACACGAGCCGCTGATCGAGAAGACGATCTTCGAGCGCGCTCAGACGATCCTCACGCGCCGCCACAAGGACGCAAGCCTGCGCCGCGGCAACCCATCCCAGTTCCTGCTCTCCGGGCTCGTGCGCTGCCACAAATGCGGACGCGCCTATGTCGGCACCTCAGCGCACGGACGCAAAGGCCGCTACACCTACTACGCCTGCTCCACCCGCTACAAGTACGGCACAAGCCGCTGCGACGGGCAGCGGCTGCCGATGGAGCGCCTGGAGCGCGCGGTACTCTCCCAGCTCGCCGCGATCTACCGCGACGGACAGCTCATCGGCCACGCGCTCGCACACGCCGCCGAGCAGGCAGACGCAGACCGCCCGCAGCACGAGCAGCAGCTCGCGGGGGTCCGCGCGGACATCGCAAGCCTTGAACGCAAGATCGACCGCTACCTGCAGGCGTTCGAGGACGCAAAGCTCGACCCCGACATATGCCAGCAGCGCATCGCCCGCCACCACGCCCGCCTACAGGCCCTGCACGACCAAGAGGACCAGCTCGCCCAAACGCTCGCCGCACAGGCCGACACACGGCCCGACACGGCAAACCTGGCGGCGCTCGCCGACCGGCTCGACCAGCTCATCGCGGCCGCCAGCCCCGAGCAGGCCAAGGAGCTGCTGCGAGTTCTCGTCAAGGACATCCGCGTCCACAGCCCCCACAAGATCATCCCCACCTACCGCGTCCCGGCGGCGGTTCGCACAATGCACGGAACAGTGGGCGATACTGGGCTCGAACCAGTGACCTCCGCCTTGTCGAGGCGGCGCTCTCCCAGCTGAGCTAATCGCCCTGGGACCAGCTCAGCCTATCAACGCGCCTGCGGAGCAGCACGGCACCCGACGAAAGGCTGCGACCGACTTCGGCTCTCGCTGCACACGCCCCGCGCCCGCTAGGCTTGAGCCCTTCGGCGACGTGGCGGAGTGGCTACGCAGCGGCCTGCAAAGCCGTCTACACCGGTTCGATTCCGGTCGTCGCCTCTGAACGGTCGCCCGCAGCAGCCGGCTCATATGCGCGGACCAGGCGCGCAGCAATGTCGCATAGGTCAAGCTATACTTGTCCTATGCAGTACACGTCCCACTCCCCTGATCTACGGGCGCTCGAGGCCGACGCCTACGAGCAAGGCGGCTACTTCACCGCTGCTCAGGCGCGCGCACACAACATAAGCCGCCAGCTCGTCGACCACCACACGCGCAGCGGCCGCTTCGAGCGCCTGCGTCGAGGTCTCTACCGCATCAAGCGCTTCCCGATCGACGAGCATGACGAGATGCGCCGATCATGGATGGCGATCGGCGGCGAGGACGCGATGCTCTGCCACGAGAGCGCTCTGGCGCTGCTCGATCTCAGCGACAACATCCCAGACGCCGTGCATGTCCTCGTCCCCCGTCGCCGCCACGGACTGCGCGCTCCGCCGGACGTCAGACTGCACACGCACGCCGACCGAGTGCACGTGCCGATGGTTTGGCGCGACGGCCTGCCGCTCACGGCGCCAGCTCGCACGCTCGCGGACGTCGCCGGCCACATTCAACCCGAGCAGCTGGAGATGGCGATCAGACAGGCGCTGCGGCGTGGACTGCTCACGGTCGGACAGCTTCGCGAAGAAGCAGAGCGCCGCGAAAAGGTCCAGCTGACAGAGGCGCTGCTCGGCATCGCAGAGGCCAGGTGAGGTATGCGACCGCGGCGGCGTTTCGGCAGGCGCTCGAGCAGCGCCTGAAGAACGAGGCCGCAGAGACGAACCTGACCCTTGCGCGGCTGCGCAAGCGCGTCGCCTTCGAAGTGTTCCTGCGCCGCCTGCTGCTCGTCGCCCCTGAGCGTTGGGTGCTGAAGGGCGCGCTCGCACTCGACTTTCGCCTCGACGCCCGAACACGATCGACGAAGGACATCGATCTCGGGCGCGAAGACGACGAGGACGCTGCGACCCTCGACATGGCCCAAGCCCAGCAGCTCGCGCTCGATGACTTCTTCACCTTCGCAGCGCTCAGGACGGACGAGTTGGACGGCGCCGACGAGTTCGCTGCGGTGCGCTTCCACGTGACCGTCCAGTTGGGCGGGCGCACCTTCGATCAGTTCCGCGTCGACGTCGGCTTGCTCGACTCCACCTCTTATGAACCCGACACGATCCGCACCACCGGTCTGCTCTCCTTCGCCAGCATCCTGCCGCTCGAGTTGCCGACGATTCCGATCCTCCAGCATCTCGCCGAGAAGGTGCATGCCTACACTCGCACCTACGGAGACGAGAAGCGCCGCAGCACTCGACCGAAGGACCTCGTCGACATCCTGCTCATAGAACGCTCGACCGCGATCGACGCGACCGCGTTCGCAAGGAGCCTGCAACGGACCTTCGGCGAGCGCGCTCGGCAACCATTGCCCTCCCAGCTGCCGCGACCACCGGCTGCGTGGGCGGCCACGTACGCGAGGCTTGCCGAGAGCGTCGGCATCGAGGCAGACTTGCAGATCGCATATGAGCACGCGGCGGCGTTTCTCGATCCGGTGCTCTCAGGGGTCGTCAGCGGACGATGGAACGCCTCAGCCCGAAGGTGGGGCCCCCAGCCGGACGACGATGTCGCCTCGCCGCCAGAGCGCTCCGCCACCTGACGATGTCATCAAGAGTTCGAGCGCAGACGGCTGCGATCGGGTCGCCTCTCTCGCGCCTCGCCTAGCCCGCGGCGCTCCTGCGAGACGCCGCCGTCGAGCGCGAGCCGCCAGTCGAAGCGCCGCCCCTGCGCGCCGAGGCGCCCGACCTCGCCCGCGTGCGAGTCCCGCCGTCGCGCGAGGCCCCGCCCCGCCGCGGCGAGGACGCTCTCGTCCGCGCTGCCGCCGTCGTGCTGCCCCCGCGCCGCCTCGTCCCTGCGCTGCGGCTGCGGCTGCTGCCGCTCCGGCCGCTGCGGCTGCTCCTCGCGCCGTTCCTGCGTTCGGAGGCGGGGATCTCGGCGATCGCGACCGCCTTCGTCAGCGTCGGGATCAGCCTCTGCAGGAAGCTCGCCATCCGCTGCTCCTCGCGCCTGATCGCCTTCGCGAGCCTCGCCGTCTCGGAGTCGCCGACCGCCTGCGCAAGCGTCTCGATCGCGGTGTAGGTCGCGATCTCCTCGTGCTCCTGCGCGAACTCCGTCTTCGCGTTCTTCAGCATCTTCTCCTGCTCGCCCGTGCCCCTGATCGCGTGCAGCGGCCCCTTCGCCGCGGCGAGCGCTCTGTTGCCGAGCTCGACGGCAGCGCCCGTCCCCGCGGAGATCGGGCCGAGCCCTTCGATCGGCGCGCCGTCCGCGGTGCCGCCGAGGCTCTTGATCCGGCGTTCCAGCGCCGTCGCATGGCGCTTCGTCTCGCTCAGGTGCTGCTGCAGGCGCTTCTTGTAGGGCGGCCTGCTCGTCATCCCGATGTGGGCGGCAAGCGCCGTCTCGAGCTCCTTCTCCTTGCCGTACGCCTCGTTCAGGTACTGGACGAGCTTGCCATCGCGCGCGCTCAGCTCCGCCATGTCTTTCCTCCTGTCGATCGACTCGTCCGCTCTCTATCCATTCGGCAGACGCCCAAACGCGGTGGCGAGGCCGCTCCGCGGGCGCCCTCACGTCAGCGACGAAACGTCGGTGACGAAGCCACCGTCAGGCGCCCGATGCCCAAGGCGCCCAACGCCGAAGGATTAGCTTCCCGAGCCGCTGGGAAAGACCGTCGCAGCAGAGGTTTAGAACCGACATGGACGGCCACACATCAGCGATCGAGATCTGCGCCGGCGAGCACGTCGTCCAGCTCTACGAGAGCGACGCGCAGCTCGTGCACGCGGTCTGCCCCTACCTCGCCGCGGGCCTGCGCTCGGACGAGACGGCGGTGATCGTCGCAACGAGCGAGCACAGGCACGCCTTCGAAGCCGCGCTGATCGACGCCGGCGTCGACCTGCAGCGGGCGAAGGCGAGCGGGGCGCTGCTCGCCCTCGACGCGCAGGAGACGCTCTCCGCGTTCGTGCACGATCGCGAGATCGACCGCGAAGCCTGCGAGCGGGTGCTGCGCGGCCTGCTCGACCAGGCGGGCAGGAGGGGGCGCCCGCTGCGCCTCTACGGCGAGATGGTCGCGCTGCTCTGGCGGCAGGGCGACGTGCTGAGCGCGATCGAGCTCGAGCGGGTCTGGAACGCGCTCGCGCGCGAGCGCGAGTTCTCGCTCTTCTGCGCCTACGAGGCGAGCGTCGTCTCGGCGCCCTGCGACGCGCACGCGCTGCGGCAGATGCGCGACCTGCACACCTCGATGCTGAGCGGCAGCGCCCCGATCTGCGGCGGCGCCGAGCCCGCCGACCGCGAGCGCACCTTCGAGCTCTCCGCCGACCGCGACGCCCCGCACGAGGCGAGGATGCTGCTGCTCCACGCGCTGAAGGAGTGGCGAAAGGACGCGCTCGCCGACGACGCGAGCACGGTGCTCGGCGAGCTCGCCGCGAACGCGGTGCTGCACGTCGGCCTGCCCTTCACCGTCACCCTGAAGCTGAAGCGCCTCGAGCTCCTCATCGAGGTGAGCGACCCCTCCCCCGCCGCCGATCGCATCGTCCCCCGGAGCATGCGCGGCCTTGGCATCGTCGCCGCGATCTGCAGCCGCTGGGGCGTGACGCACACGGCGTCCGGCAAGGTCGTCTGGGGCGAGCTTCCCGCGCTCGCCTGAGCGCGAGGCGCGCTCAGTGCCCGCCCGCGGAGCGCAGCGCGGCTTCGAGGCTGCGCTGCGTCTGAGCGCCTGAGAACGCCCTGTAGATGTCGCCGTGACCGTCGATCACGAACAGCGCCGGCAGCCTCGTCAGCCCGTAGCTGAGGCCGACTTCGCCGCTCGCGTCCCTCACGTTCGCGAAGCCCCAGCGGTGCCTGGCAAGGAACGCCCTCGCGGCCCGGCGCCTGTCCCCCCAGTCGACGCCGACGATCCTGCCCTCGCCCGCGGGGCTCTGCGCGAAGCTCCTCACCGCGTCCGCCTCCTTGCCGCACGGCCCGCACCAGCTCGCCCAGAAGAGCACGAGCGCCGGCCTGCCATGCAGCGAGGCGATGCTCACACGCGGCCCCTCGAGCCTGTGCCTCGGCAGCGGCGGCGCGGGCCTCAGGTGCGAGACGCCGCTGACGACCGCGTACGCAACCGCGGCGGCGACCGCGAGCGCAGCCGTTGCCCAGGCGAGCGTCCTCGCGACGCGCATCTGCCTCGCATGCTGGCCGCCCGCCGCGTCGGGCCGTGGCGCTTCGGTTCGCCGCTCCGCCATCTGCCTCGAACCTAGCAGCGGACCTTTTTCTTTTTTGTGGGCCGGCCTTGGGGCCGGCCTGAGGGGTTGGCGGTGGCAAGTGCGAGCGCGGCGGCGATGCCGCAGTCGGGCCTCAGCGTTCGGCTTCCCTCACCGCCTGCTCGATCGCGAAGGCGTCCGTCAGGCCGGTGATCGTCGTCACGAGCCCCTTGCGGTCGATCACGAGCAGGGTCGGGGTCTGCACGACGGAGACGTCCCGCGTCACGGTGCCGAAGGCGCCGACTTCGCTCGGCTTCGCGTAGTCGGCGGCAACCTTGCGGCGCAGGGCGCGGCTCGCGGCCTGCACCTGCGAGTGGACGGCCTGGTCGTCGAAGGAGCTGCGCTTCCAGAAGAGCAGCAGCACGACCTTGCCGTCGTGCAGCTGGCCGGCGACCCTCGCGGCCGGCGAGACGGCGGCCGCAGGGTGGCGGGTGCTCAGGTGCGAAGAGTGGCTGACGCGAGCGTGGCTGCGGGCGGCAACGTGCGAGCCGGAGCGATGGGAGTGCGCCTTCGTCGCGGCGGGGCTCGCCGCGTGCGCGCTGGTCGCGCGCTGGGCCGCGCTCGTCTGGACGCTCGGCGCCGTCGACGCCTTGCCCGATTCCGCCCGCTGCGCCTGCGCGTTCGCGGTCGCGACCGCTTCGTGAGCCTTGTTGATGTCCTTCGAGAGGCCCTTCAGGCCGGGGACGGAGCCGTGGTAGACCTTCGTCGGCTTGCCCTGGTTGCGCTCGGTCGCGCCCGCCTGCGCCGCGGAGGGCGAGTGCGAGGAGCCCGCCGAGGAGGAGCCGCCGGAGCTCGGCGAGAGGTGGCTGTGCAAGACCGTGAACCACGCGAGCGCGAGCACGGCGACGAGCACGATGACCACCTGGTAGGGCCGGGAGATTTGCGCCATCGCCTATACCTCGGCATCAGGGGCCCTGAAGTTGAGCCTTTCGACGGCGGCGGGGCGACCGCCTGCAAGCCGCGTGTCAGAGCGTGCGCAGGCGGCGCAGCAGCTCGTGCACGACGGTCTCGCTGTGCAGCTCGTCTTCGCCGCCGTCCTGCATGTCGCGCAGCGCCGTCCCGTCCTCCCCTACGATCGCCGAGAAGCGCGCCCCGCGGCGGTTCGCCTGCTTCAGCTGGCCTGAGAGCGAGCGGCCCGCGAGCTCCATCTCCGCGATGAGGCCCGCGGTGCGCGCCTGCCACAGCAACGTGAAGGCGCGCCTGCGAACCGCACTGCCAACCCCAAGACCGCCCCCAGAGGCGGTCCCATCCTCATTACCGCCACCAACACACACGTAGAGGTCGACTGTGGGCGGCGCGGTCGCGGGGGGAGCGCCCGCGATCATGATCCGCTCGATCCCCGCCGCCCAGCCGATGCCTGCTGTGCGCGGGCCGCCGAGCTGCTCGATCAGGCCGTCGTAGCGGCCGCCGCCGCCGACGCCGCTCTGGGCGCCGAGCGCGTCGGAGGTGAGCTCGAAGACGGTCCGCGTGTAGTAGTCGAGGCCCCTGACGAGCGTCGGGTCGATCTCGTAGGCGACCTCCGCGGCGTCGAGCAGCGCCTTCACCTGCTCGAAGTGCTCCAGGTCCTCGGCGTCGAGGTGGTGCAGCAGCAGCGGCGCCTCTTCCATCACCGCGACCGTGCCAGGGTGCTCGGAGTCGAAGGCTCTGAGCGGGTTGAGCTCGATCCTGCTGCGCACGTCCTCGGAGAGCTCGCCTTCGCGGCCCTTCAGGTGCTCGATCAGGTGCTGCCTGTACGCGGCCCTCGCGGCGGGGCTGCCGAGGCTCGAGAGGCGCAGGCGCAGGTCCCTCGCGCCGAGGTCGCTGAGCAGGCGGTGCAGCAGCAGGATCGACTCCGCGTCGAGCGCGGGGTCCTCGCTGCCGAGCGCCTCCGCGCCGACCTGCCAGAACTGGCGGAACCTGCCCGCCTGGGCGCGCTCGTAGCGGAAGAAGCTTGACAGGTACCAGAGCTTCACCGGCTGGGGCTGCTTGTGCATGCCGTGCTGGACGTAGGCCCTGCAGATGGGGGCGGTGCCCTCCGGGCGCAGCGTGAGCGAGCGGCCGGAGCCGTCTTCAAACGTGTACATCTCCTTCCTGACGATGTCCGTCGCCTCGCCGACGGTGCGCGCGAACAGCTCCGTCGCCTCGAAGCACGGCGTCTCGATCCGCTCGTAGCCGGCGGACTCGAGGATGCACCTGGCGCGCTCCTCGATCGCCCTGCGCGCGCTGACGTCCTGCCCGCGCACGTCGAAGGTGCCGCGCGGCGCCTTGATCCGCGGCTCGCTCAACTTTGCTTGGACGTCTCGCCGCGTTGTGCCGGGACGGCGAGCGCCGCCTCCTGCCGCAGCTCCGTGAGGAAGGGGTTGCTCTGCAGCTCGCGCCCGAGCGTCGTGTTTCCCATGTGGCCCGGGTAGACGACCGTGTCGGCCGGAAAGCGCTGCATCAGGGTCGCGATCGAGCGCTGCAGCGTCGGCCAGTCCCCGCCAGGCAGGTCGACCCTGCCGACCGAGCCCTGGAAGAGCACGTCGCCCGAGAGAAGCGCGGGTGGCTCGCCCGCGGGCGCGATCGCGTAGGTGAGATGTCCTGGGCTGTGCCCCGGCGTGAAGAGCACCTCGATCTCGAGGCCCGCGAGCGTGAGGCGCTCGCCGCCCTGCAGCGTGTGCTCGGCCTCCCAGCTCTCGAACGGGCCGAACCCTGGCGGCACCCAGCGCATCACGTCGGCGAGCACGGGCCGCTCGATCTGCGGGCAGTAGACGGGCGCGCCCGTCGCCTTCGCGACAGGCGCGACAGCGCCGATGTGGTCGAAGTGGCAGTGCGTGAGGAGGATCGCCTCGATCCTCACGCCGAGCGCCTCCGCGGCATCGAGCAGCTTCTGCGGCTCTTCGCCCGGGTCGATCAGCACGGCGGCGTCGGCCTCGCCGCTCGCCCTGACGAGATGGGCGTTCTCCTGGATCGGGCCGACGCTGAAGGAGCGGACGTCGGTCATCGCGCGCCCCACGCCTGCGGGCAGTCGGCGCTCATTCCGCCGGCGCCTTCGCTTTCTCCGTGGCGGCCTTGCCCTCCGTGGCGCTGCCGTTGCGCCCGGCGGCGCCGGCCCTCCCCGTGGCTCCGCCCCGCTCCCGCTCCGCCGCCGCCTTCGCCTTCTGGCGCTGGCGGCGCTTGTAGAGGAAGGCGTCGGTGTAGTAGCTGAGCGGGATGTAGAAGACGAGCACGATCGGGAACAGAGGGATCATCTGCTTCGGCTTGCCCGTCAGCAGCGTGCCGAGCAGGATCATCGCGACCGCGGCGAGCATCGACTTCAGCACGGCGCCCTTCCAGGTCGGCGGCCTGTCGAGGCGGCTCGCCCTCGCCGCCTGACTCCCCGCCGCGCCGCGGGCGCCGGCGGTGCGGGCGCCCCCCGTCTTCTCGGCGGCGGTCGGCTTGCGGCCGGTCCTGCCGCGGGCCTCGATCACGCCCGCGGCGTTGCCGCGGTGCTTCGTCTTGCGCCTGCGCTTCGTCTGGGGCATCCGATTACAACCCTAGTGCGTTCTCGATCAGGTGGCGGCTGCGATCGAAGCCGGGGATGAGCACGTCGTCAGGGAAGCCCTCGAACGCCGCCGCGGGCGCGAGCCCGACGAGCTCGGCGCGCTCGATACGGGCATGCCTGCGCACCGCCTCGATCACCTGCCGCAGCGGCACGCGGTAGGGGTCCTCGACGTTGAGCGAGACCTGGCCGACCTGCGTCATTGCGCCCGCCTGGCCGCGCGCAGCAGCGACCGAGCCTGCGTCGCCCCCAGCATCGCCGCGCTGCAGCGCGACCCCGATCGCCCTCACGCCGGGCAGGCCCTCGGCTCCCCCTTCCCGGATCAGCGCCGCGATCCGCCTCGCCTCCTGCACGCCCGCCGGCGGCGAGAGCTCGACGTTGAAGGCGACGAGCGGCGGCCGCGCGGCAACGAGCGTCGCGCCGAGGCTGTGGTGCAGCGTGCGCGGGCCGAAGTCCGGCGCCAGCTCGCCCGCCTCGAGCCGGCGCGCGAGCCCGAGCGGGCCGCCGCGCCGCAGCTCCGCCCGCACGCGCCCACCTGAGAGCTCGCCGTAGAGCAGCACCGGCACCTGCAGGCGCTGCGCGACGAGGTCGCCGAGCAGCAGCGCCTCCGCGCATGCGGCGCCGCGCGTCGTCGCGTCGACGTGGACGATCGGCGCGACGTCGATCGCGCCGACGTGGGGGTGCTGGCCGCGGCCGTCTGAGATGTCGATCTTGCTCGCCGCGACCTCGAAGCCGGCGAGCAGCGCAGGTGCGAGCGACCCTGGCGCCCCCGCGAGCGTGAACACGCAGCGGTGGTGGTCCGGGTCGGCGTGGAGGTCGAGCAGCCTCGCGCCCGCCGCCTCGAACGCCTCGCCGATTGCGTCGATCAGGCCCTCGTCGCGGCCCTCGGAGAGGTTCGGGACGGCGAGCAGCGGTGGGCGCATCGCGGGATGGACTCTATCCCGCGTCCCTGAACCACTGTTTGCCGGACCGGATCGCGCTCTCCGAGTGCGGCCAGTGCTGGGGTTCGGTGCCGCCCACCTGCGGGGTGGACAGCTCCGCCTCGTGTGCGAAGAAGAGGCCGTGCAGGAACACGGTCCCTTCGAGCTTGTTCTTCAGAGTCATGCCGGAGGGCGTCGTGAGCTCCCGGTGGACCTCCACCGAATACCAGCAGACGATGTCGGCGCCTTCGGCGATTTCCAACGGTTCGGCGATCAGCCCGGTGAAGAGGCTCTTCCAGTCTTCGGCGCTGAGCTTGTCGAGGCTCACCCAGCTCGTGTTCGGGTCGAGCGAGGGGTGGTTGTGGACCACCGCGACGCGGATCGATTGGATCCAGATACGCGGGTCGACGAGCAGCGAGCCGGTCGCCGATCCGGGCAGATCTTTCGGCAGTCCCTTCGGTCGGCCGGTCGTGTCGATCTCGGGGATCGTCGCGCGAACCCATGAGCCGGCGGAGCCCCAGCGCCAGTGCATGTGGGCGGCGTGGAAGGCGCCAGGCGAAGAGATCATCGGCCCTTTGCCGCGGTAGCCCCACCAGTGGACGTTGTCCCAGCAGGTGTATTCGGCTCCGCCTTCCTTGTAGGTGGAGAGGCCCTTCTCGAGGCCAGGCGCGAGCACCTCGAGGATCAGTTGCTTCTCGACCGCGGCGAAGGCCGCCTTCGAGACGCCGAGCGAGGAGCTGAGGTTGGAGATCGTTCCCCCGAGGGCTCCGAGGACGTTGACCGTGTCGTTGTCGCGGAAGAGGCCGGCGTTGTTGGTCCCGGGCGTCGGCGCCGGGCTGCCGAACGACACAGGCTTCGCGTCGAGCGTGAGGTGCAGGCGGTAGTCGAAGCGGATGCTCTCGATCCGCTGGTAGCGACGCGTGCGGTCGAGGGCGGGATTTTCGGTCATCTCGTAGGTGCTGAGCGGATGGCAGCGGGTGGCCGTCAGCAGTTTCCCCGGCTCATGCGGAGGCACGACGCCGTAGTGCGAGAACAGGAAGATCTGGGAGAGCTTCAGCGCGCTCACCTCGCAGTTGGCCCAGCGCGCGAGCAGCGACGCCTTCGCCGTGTAGTCGACGCGCACGCCGAAGCCGAAGTAGTTGCCTTCGGCGTCCTTGAAGTAGCTTTTGAGCAGCACGAGCGCGCCGACGGCGCGCTGCAGACGGTGCATGAAGGTGCTGCCCGCCGAGGGCGGCGCGGGAGGCGCAACGACCAGCGAGGGCTTCAGTTCCTGGATCGCGCCGAATTCGAATGAGGCGCTGTCGAGCTGCACGAACACGCTGCTCCTCGAGGCGACCGTGCCAGAGGGCTCGACTTCGGCGACGGTGAGGCGCAGCCCGATCAGCCGCATATCGCGCGCGAAGTTGTTCGAACGGTGGCGCACGTCCTTCAGCACGAGTCCGCCCGCGAGCGGTTCCCCGCCCGCGCCGGCCGGACACTCGAACGACCAGCCGGTGCTCGGATCTGAGAAGGAGAGCGCCACGGCGACTATGCGACCGGCTCTGCGGAGCCTTCGACCGGCGCGACGTAGATCTGCTCGCTGTGGTGCTGGAAGGCGCCGGTGCTGCGGTCCATCACGTTGAGCAGCACGATGTGCGCTCCTGGGCGCACCTCGACGACGCTGAGGCTCGACTCGGGGGTCGTCGAGCGGTCCTTCACGATCGCGCCTTCGCCCAACTCGGTGAGCGTCCCCTCGCCGACGTTCGAGAGCCCGAGCAGGCCCCAGTCGAAGACGTAGTCGCCGCTGCCGCCGTCGACGACCGCGACGTATCGACTCGGGTCCTCGGCCGAGTAGGGCACGATGCGCACGACGAGCGCGAGCTCGCAGGCGCTCGCGAGCTCGAGGCCATCTCCCTGCGCGGTGAGGTAGTAGGGGGCGAGATAGTGCTGCGGGACCGCTTCGCCCCCGAGCACGTAGACGATCCCCTGCTTTTCGGGGGGTTCCTGGTCGCCGCTGCCTTCAGCCGGCGGTGGATCCGCGAGCGGCACCTCGACGTGCTCGCCGAGCAGCGGCCGCCAGCGGATCAGATAGCCGAGCACCGCGCCGCCAGGACCGATCCGCACCTCGACCTGCGCGCCGAGGACCTCCGCGCTGCTGCCGTCCTCGATCCGCAGCGTGAGCCGCGGCCTTGCGCGCAGCAGCCAGTGATCCC
Source organism: Solirubrobacterales bacterium (assembly GCA_037915935.1). Lineage (GTDB taxonomy): Bacteria > Actinomycetota > Thermoleophilia > Solirubrobacterales > Solirubrobacteraceae > Palsa-744. The sequence goes on from JBAIYK010000096.1 coordinate 24,348, forward strand.
ATGTGCTCATGCCAGGCGCCGCGACCCTGAAGAGGTCGATCGGCTGCAGCTGCGGCGGCGTGAGCAGCACCGGCCCGAGCGCCTTCGCAAGCATTTGGTCACCCTGCGGGGAGAGCGCCCTGCTCACCGTCGCGACCACCCTGCCCGCCTGCTCGCGCGCCTGTTCTTCGCCTGGCAGCTCCGCGCCGGCCGTGCCCCACAGCCCCTGCGTGTCTACGTGCTCGATCAGCCCCGCGGCGATCGTCACGCGGTGGCGGCTGCGGTCGCGCGCGCCGAGCGCGTCGCGGAAGGCCCGCTCGATCGCGTCGGCGTGCTGAACGACGAGGTTCGGGTCCGTGAGCGCCCACACGCGCACGGTGGCGGCTTGGGAGGCGATCGTCAGCCCCTCAGTTCGCCGGCACCCATTCTTCGCCTTGCTTCTTCCATTCGGGCAGGTCGTCGTTCGGGCGCAGGCGCACGAGCGTCGTCGGCAGCCGCACGAGCCAGGGTTCACCCTGCGGCACCTCTTCGCCGGGCGCCCCCTCGGCTTCCTGGATTTCCTTCACGATCGGCACGTACAGCGGGCTGTTGACTTCCGCCGGCGGGCCTCCGTTCCAGATCTCGCCCGTTTCGAGGTAGTGCAGGATCGCGTCCTCGAATCCGGGTCTGACCGGGAACACGACGCGGGCGGCGCCCGCGCGCAGGAACGCGGCGAACTTCGGGTCGGTGTCTTCGAGCAGCATGCGCTTGCCCCACGCCTGCTTCCAGCCCCAGAAGTAGGGATAGAGGGTGTAGGTGATCCGCTCCCATTCGAAGGCCTGCTCGAAGAAGCGCACGTAGGGCATCTGCTGCGCGGTGCGCACTAGGCTCGGCTCCGCGAACCCCTCCGAGGACATCTCGAGCGCGCCGAAGCCCTCGAACTCCTGTCCTGTGATGAGCGTGAGGCACTGCTTGCGCAGCTCGCCGTTGATCAGCTGCGCGTTGATCTCCGGGTTGCGACCGTAGGCGGCGGTCGCGGCGGCCGCCTGCGCTTCGGAGAGCGCCTGCCGGTAGGCGGCTTCCTTCGCGACGAACGCCTGCTCGATCGCCGCGAAGGTCTTCAGCCGCCAGGCCTGCATCGCGTGCTCGGTGCGTTCGCAGAAGATCTCGATCGTCATCGAGTACGTCTCGATGTGCCACATGTCAAAAGCGATTGGCAGCGCGCCCGTCTCGCCAGCCATGTCGAAGTAGCCTTCGCTTCCGAACGCGTCGGCCCACGCGTCGCCGATCATCACCCGCAGGCTCGCTCCTTCGTAGAAGCGGATCGAGCACTGCAGCAGCGCGTACTTCGCGGCGTAGCCGTCGTCGATCGCGATCGTTTCCGTGCCGGCCGCCTCGTGCGGGTCCTGGGCCTGGACGTTCGCGAACGGCTTGCTGAAGCTCTTCATCGGCGCTGGCGGGGCTTCGATGCCGGTCGCGTCGTAGAGCTGCGCCCATTCGGTGTAGTTGTGCTCGGTGATCTGGGAGGCGTTTATCGTCAGCGGGTGCGGCTGCGTCACCCCCTGCGGCGTCGGCTTGTTGCCCGCCTGCAGGACCATGATCGCGGTCGCGGGCTCTGGCACCGTCACGTCGAAGAGCAGGCGCCTGCCGTAGTTGTAGATCTGCGCCTGCACGACCTCGTCGACCCACTGGTAGACGCCGCTGATGTTGCCCGCGCCGGCGGTGTTGTCGAAGCCGTGCGAGTACTTCTCCTCGAATTCGGTGAGCGTCGTGACCGTGCGCTGTTCGCGCACGCGCTCGACGATCTTCGAGACCGACCGCGAGACGACGTCCTTCGAGTACTCGGCGGCCTGCTTGCTCGCTTCCTGCTGGGAGGACTTCGTCGCGAATTCGGCGTTCGCCTTCACCTCGACGAACGGGCCGTACTTCGCGTCGACCGAGACGCCCGCCTTCAGTTCGGCGTCGGTCTTCACCGTCTTGCTCGTCTCGTTGCTGAGCGAGAAGCGTTCTGTCGTCTGCGTGTCGCGCTCTTCTTCCTTCGTCGTCTCGGTTTCCTGGGTGAGCGTCGTCTCGGTGCGTTCGAGGCGTCTGGTTTCCCGGCCCAGGTGCTCCGACTTCAGGACGTTCTCGATGTGGGCGACCTCGCCGCCCTCGTAGGCCTTCACGTGTTCGCGCACGAGCAGCAGGTCGCCGACGCCGACCGGCTGCACGACCCCATGCCCGCTCGGCAGGCCTTCGTTCGGCGGCCCGACGAATTCGGTCGAGGGCTCGAGCAGGTGCACGATCGAGGACGGCCTCACGGTCTCGCCGAACTTGACCAGCTCGCTGTTCAGCGAGTCGAGCATCATCGGCACCGGCTGCTGCTGCGGGTCGAGGCCAGCCTGTCCGATCGCGTCGAGCGCCTCGCCCGGCAGCGCCTTCACCGCCTTCGAGGACAGCGTCCAGGGCTGCTCGGCGCGCAGCGCGAGCGTGCCGGGACGCGCCGCGCCGAGCGCGCCGGCCGCCGCGCGAGCCTGCCGTTGAGCGGCTGCGCGCGAGGGCGCCTTCGGCGGCTCGCTCGCGCCGGCCGTCGCCTGGAAGTCCGACGCCCGCAGGCGGCCGAGCGCCGCGATCGCCTGCTCGACGCCTGCGAGGCGCTTCTTCGCGGCGGCGACTTCCGAGTCGCTCGGCTGTTCCGGGCCGGGCGGCTGGGACGGTCCGGAGGGCACCCGACCTGGCCGCCGCTGGAGCTCCGCGATCTCCGGCAGCGCGAGCGGGCGCAGGGCGACGGGATCGACCTTTTCGGCGGTGCGCGCGATCGCGTCGAGCCCGCGCGCGATCGTCGTGAGGTCGGGGGCGTCGCGTCCTTCGGAGCGCGAGAGCAGCTTCAGCGCGACGAGCGTGTCGCAGACGGCGGCAACCGTCTTCGCGAAGTCGGCCGCCTTCACGACCGCCGCGGCGTCCTTGCCGCCCTCGTGCTGCTTCACGACCTTCTCGACCGCGGCGGCGGGGCGCGCGCCGCCTTCCAGCAGCCGCACGACCGCGCGCGCAGCCTCCGCGTGCGGGATCTGCTGGCCGGCCGCGAGCAGCCTGCCGCTGCGCAGCGCGCCCTCGGCCGCGGCGACCGCCGCCTTCCTGCTCATCGCCGAGTCGAGGAACGAGGCCTCGAGGACCTTCACTTCGTCCGGCGCCGGCGCGTCCGCCGGCCGCATCAGCACGAACCTGAACAGATCGTTCATCGAGCCCCGTCCTTTGTCGTTCGATCTCGGCGGGCCGTCGCGTCCGGCGGAGGCTGCAGGGCTGCGGGTTGCCAAGCCGCGACGGCCCCTACGGCGCGCATCCTCCGCGATCGCGGCGCTCGATGGGATGGCCACTGGACGCATGTACGGCGGGGAGGCGCCGCAGTGGTGCTGGAACCGCGCCGCGTCGGCCAAGGCGGCCCTCGAATCGGCTGCAGTGGCGCTGCGATGTCTCCGACTTGGCGCTCGGCGACGGCGGCGGGCGGGTTCTCGCGCTCGCTGTCAGGGGACTCGACGCCAGGGCATAACCCGAGGCCGCGCTGCGCATGCCGCCGACAGGCCCCGCCCAGCCCGTCGTCCATGCACCGCGCAGCTAAACTGCGGCTCCCGGCCGGAGTAGCTCAGCTGGTCAGAGCAGCGGAATCATAATCCGCGTGTCGGGGGTTCGAGTCCCTCCTCCGGCATGGTGCGCAGGCCCTGCAACCGAGGTTTGCGGACAGCCTCAACCGCAGGGCTTTTGTCGATTTGGAGGAGGCGAGAGTCGTCTCCTGGGCGAGAATGCAAACGGATGTGCAAACACCTGAGGAGGACCTGGCTCGGCCATCACTCGGCCGCATTCACGCTCGCGACCTACGTCCACTTGCTCGACGGCGACCTCGAGGAGCCGCTGGCAATCCTTCAAGAGGGCGGCCAGGATGCCGAATCGGTTGGATAGCCTCCGTAGAAGGCGTTACGCTCTGAATAGCGATGACCTTGCAGATCGAATATGTTGACTTTCAGGTGCTTCTCGACGAAGAGGAGAAGGATCGTCGCGCCGATGAAGAGGCGCTGCGCTCTGGACGTAAGACGCCCGAGCAGCTCAAGCGCGAAAACGAGGTGTTTGCGCTTCCGCCGGATCGCATTCGGATCAACCTCGATTCGGCGCACTCGCTGTCCTGACCGACGATCCAGAGCCGCGCACGTGGCTGAGGGGCAGCAGAGTGAGGCGGAGCCGCCTCCGCTGAAGATCGACGAAACCGAGCGCATCATCGCCCGGCTGGAGCACGTCGTCCGCGACCGTCGAGTCGTGCTGGTCGGCGGACAAGCGGTCGCCATCTGGGCATCAAGGCTCGAAGACCGGATCGCAGACACGCTTGTCGAGGCGGTGGCGAGTCGAGATATCGACCTTCTCGGCAACTTCTCGGACCTCCGACAGTCAGCCGCCCTGCTCAATGCACGGGTTCGCGTAGCAACGTTCGAGGACCGCACCCCGCTCACAGGCGTTGCCATCTTCCTCGACACCGAAGGTCATGAGCGCCGCCTGGACGTCATGGCAAGCGTCTACGGGATGAGCGCGGAGGACATCAGACGGACCGCCATCGAGGCGGAACTGCTTGTTGGCGGAGATCGGCGAGTCCCCCTCTGGGTCATGCACCCAGAGCGCTGCATGGAGAGCCGCTTCCACAACAGCGCCCTCGCAAACAAGCAAACCGACCTTGCGTGGCGCCAACTCCGCGCTTCGATCGTCTGCGCGCGCGCTTTCAGCCAACTACTGCTCGATGAGCGCGGCGAGGCGGCGATCCGCGACGTGCTGAAGCTCAACGAGCGTATCTTCAGCTTCTCGCAAGGAGAGCGATGCTCCAAGCTCGCATCTGACCGGGGAATCGAGGCTTTCGACGCCGTGCTCGACGACGACCGGCTTCCCGAGAGGTTCAGGACCGTCCGCCTGCCGCAGATGCAGGACCGGATTCGCGCCCTGCGCGAACGCTCGTGATCCCGATCGCGACCCCGACAGGGTGCAAACAAAGCGCGAACATGGCCCACGCCACTCGCCGCCAAAGGCCTCGATGACCCAGAGGCGAATCTCCAGAGATAGAGCCGATCCAGTCGACCGGACGACATCCACACAAGCCCTCAGCACAATCATGATCCGCGTGTCGGGGGTCGGCCCGGAGCGCGGCGCAGCCGCCGTGCGGCATACATGCAGTTCGGAAGCCTTGGAAATCCGGACTCGCTGATCGCTCAGCAAAACCGTCACGATGGGAATTGGCGCTGGGATGGCGAACGACTGACGCTGATCGATCATGGCTACACCTTCGCGCTGCCACGGGCGATCCTCAACTACTCCGACTTCGTGGCTGCTCGCCACCGGCACGGTGCCGCAGCTCTTCTCATGGAGGAGCGCGACGTGCTCGCTCGCCTGCTCAGCGACTCCGATCTGCTTGGAGTGGCGAGGTTCCTCCTGCCCGATCGCGCGCAGGCGCTGGCGGACAGGGCGCGGCTGATGCTCCAAAGAGGCGAGATTCTGCGCCCGGGCGAGTTCTGAGATGCCGCCCTGTTCCGTACGACGTGATAACATCGTAACTCAAGAGGTCAACCAGCCTACCCGACATGGAAGGAGAGCCTCCTGATGATCCAAGTCAACTTCACGAGGTTCGAGCGCGATCCAGACACCAAGGAGTGGGTCGAGCTGCCTGTTGCCCAGCTGCTCGCTGACGGGGACGACGTGAGCATCAGCGGGCCGCGCGCCGAGTGGATCAACCCCGACCTCGCGATCGTCGACCCCGAGACCACGGAGCGCATCATGCGGGTGGATGGCGCCGAACGCTGGGCACGACTGCAGCCCTTCGGCTATCGCAGCGGCGACATCCACGTAACGGTCACCGAGGTCGCCGCAGCCGAGCCGATCGCCGCCAGTTTCCACTACCCCGCCGCCGCCTGAGCCTCGTGCCGCGAACCGCGGTATCCGAGATCCACGCGAAGGTAGTCGGCCGCGAGATCAGAAAGACCCGCCAAGCGCTCGGGCTGACCCAAGCCGAGGTCGCCGAGCGACTTGGTGTCTCCCCTTCCTACATCTCCGCCATCGAAGCGGGCCGTCGCAACCTCACGCTCGGCCAGCTGGCCAACATCGCCAACGCGATGCGCCTCGGTATTGACATCTCGTTCATCCGAGCCGACGGAACGCCTGTCCGCCTCGACCCGGCTGACCCCTCGTTGTAAGTCGCTGATGGTGCAAGCGCTATTTGGCTGGTATAGGTAAAGCGGGCACACGACTCAGGAGCTGCTGAGTACTTCGGTCGCGGTCAAAAGGATGTTCCCGGTCATGGCTGCATGACGGCGCTTACGCCGCAGAAGCTCACGGAGGTCGATACGCCCGTCCAGAACAGCGTAAAGATCAGCGCCATCCATAAGGATCAGCGGCGAGTGGTGCCCTGAATGGATCTCTGCAGCCGTGGGCTCGAAGCCGGAGATAGCGACGAACAGGCCCAGGGTGTTCTCGGCCTTGCGGTCGACCTTGCTGGCGAAGACATCGAGTGCGGCGCGATCGGCTCGGGCATTCTCCCACTTGGCCTCAAGCAGAAAGTGCTCCATGTCCAGGGTGAAGCCCCCGTCAATCTGCTCTCCGGTGATGCGAAAAGACGCCTTCGGATCAAGGTCGAAGCTGTCGAACAAATCCCGCAAGAAGGGCTCAAGGGCCAATCCGCGCGGATGCGGCTCCAACTGGAGGATCTCCGTGTAGCGGTCCTTCAGTTCAGAGAGACGCTGGGCCGTCGCTCGCCGGTCGGCGTGCTCTGCTCGTGCAGCAGCAATCTGATCGCGTGCCGCCTGTCGCTCCGCGAGCGCCTGCTCGTATGGCTGGACTACCTCTCTCAGCCGAGCCACGGCTTCGCGCGCCGCGATGATCTTCGTTTCGTGGTCCTCCACTCGTGCCAACTGCGGAAAGTCGGTCATCGAGGCGACATCGACCAAGAGTGCCAAGAGGAGATCTTGGTGCTCATCTTGCTCACGAACGAGCCGGTCTACGAAGGTTGAAACCGAATCGCGCTTGTACACGTCGGGGTCCGTCCAACCGATCCCCGCCAAGAACATCGGCTCGCCCCTGACCGCAGCCTTGGCATAGCTGTAGAGGTCTTTCTTGAACCAGAAGGCAGCGGTCAGCGCGTCCTTTAGGGCGCTGATGGCATTTGCTGATACTCGCTGTCCGGGCGACATATCGAGAGACAGTGCGAGAAGGGCTGACCCACAACCTGCCTCGCCCTGTCCGACCTCTGGTGGGAGTCTTTAGAAGGGGATGTCCTCGTCGCCAGCGCCAGCGACGACCCTCGTCACAGGAGCTGGCTGGAAGTCGGCGTCGCCGACACTGTCCTCCTCGGCCGCAGGCGCCGTTGTCGTGATCTTGAATACACGGATTCCCTCGCCGCGCTCGATGGCCTCGACGCGCTCGCGCTGCTCGTTGAGATAGGTGGTGAGGGCCTGCTCCAAGCCCTTGCCCTCGGCGAACAGATCGCACATCTCTGAGACCGGCACCTCGTCCTCGTTGAGCCGCCCGGCGATCGTCTGCAGGCGCTGGTAGCCGCTCTCGAAAGTAAGTTCCTTGGTTGCGCTCATGGCGTATTACTCCCCGTGTCAGCGTTGATGGTTTCTATGACGGCGTTTGACTGACCGTCGTGCAGACGAAGGTGGATGCGTTGCCCAGGGCAGAGGTCGGCGGTCGATCGGACCGGCGTGCCGTCGTGGATGGTGGCCAGCAGCCAGCCGCGAGGTCTGAAGTCGTGGGCGGCGATGAGCGCGCCAATGTGCTCGGTGTCACGCCGGGCGTCTTCGAGTAGCCGGCGCGACCTCTCGTTGAGCTGGAGACCCTCGCGGCCAACAAGCTCGCTCACCCGTGCCGCACGGCGGGCGACGCCGGCGCGCGCCTCGCGCAAGAGCCGGTCGAGGGCTCGGCTGTAGTCTCGGGTGTGGTCATCGGTTTGCCGCCGCGTTCCGGTTCGCACCCGCTCGCCGAGGGCATGGACATCAACCATGAGCCGATCGACCCGCTCGCCGGCGCGGGCGAGTGTGGCAGCCATCGCCGGAAGTCCCTCTCGCTCGGCAGCGAGCTTCCGGGCTGCGCGATGCGGGGTCGCCGAGAGCGTGCCCTCGGCTTGCTGTAGGCCGTGTTCGTGGTCGGTCAGGAAGTCCTCCAGGGCGCGCTGAACCTGGCCAGCGCGCTCGTTTACCAGCCGAGTCCGATCATCAAGTGCCGCAGCGCAGTTCAGACGCTCGCTGTTGCGCTCCACGCGCTCGACGATGAGCGCGAGCTGTCCGGGCACATCGTCAAGACGGCTACGCGCTGAGGCGATGTTCTGGCGCAGTTCCGCTGCGCAGGGCACGACCAACTCCGCGGAGCGCGAGGGCGTGTATGCCGGCCAGGCGACATGGTTGCAGACGGGGTTGTTGTCGGTATGGCCGATGGCACACACGACCGGCAGTTCGCAGGCGAATACAGCTCGGCACAGACCCTCGTCATCGAAGCACGCCAGGTCTTGTACGGAACCGCCGCCGCGCGCCACGATCACCACGTCGATCAACGGGTGTTCGGTCATGCGCGCAAGGGCGTCGATGAGATCTCGCGGGGCGCGCTTGCCCTGCACCAGCGAGGCGCAGGTGACGATGTGGACGCTTGGCCAGCGGTCGGTGAGCGCCTGCACGACGTCGCTCATGGCCTCTGAGTTCGCGCCAGCAATGACGCCAACAGCACGCGGGAATCGAGGTAGCCGGCGGCGGCGGGAGGGATCGCATAGGCCCTCTTTTCTGAAGCGGTCGATCAGCTCTTGGCGCCTGCGTAGCAGCTCGCCTTCTCCGGCGAGACGGATCCGGCTGACGATCAGATCGAGCTTGCCCGCCTGCGTCCATAGATCGGGGCGCTCGACCTCGACCTGAACCAGGTCGCCCTCGCGCGGGGCGTGCTGCAGGGCACGAACCTGGCTAGAGAACATCTTGCAGGGCAGGACCGCGTCACCGTCGGTGAGCGAGAACCACAGTGCTCCGCTCCCCGACTTCTTCGGCTTCTGGACCTCGCCCTCGATGACCGCGGCGCCTACGGTGCGTAGCGCCCGGCCCAACCGAGCCGAGTATGCGGTGACGGTCAGGACATCGGTTTGTACGGTCTCAGTGGGCAAGGGCGGATACGATAAAGGTCCGGCTGGACGTGACCCCGGCGCCCTGGCCCTCGACTCCGAGGTGCGGACAGCTACGCGGCGAACAGATCGAGCTGCTCGGTTTAGCCCAGCGGCCGAATCGCGCCGGCGGCGTGCGCCGAGGCACGAAGGGGCGCCCGAAAACGTGCGCGGCGCTCCGCTCGGATGATGACGACGTCAGTGTGTTCAACGTCACACATGGGTCTTCTCTGTATAAGCGCCGTTGAGCCTGTTTTTCGTGTCCTGGTGCGGGTTTAGCCTGCGCGGCCCTGAACAACGAGAGCGGCCCTGACGGCAGCCGGTAGCCGCCGCCAGGGCCTTGCACACGGAAAGGTAGGGCCTTCCCATGCACGAGGACGAGAATACCCGCGACCCCGAGGGGGACCGGCATACCGAGCAGACGATCCTTGGGGCGCTGCTCGTAGACCGGCTGCCGTGGTCGGTCGCCGAGATCGAGCGACATCGACGACAAGCCGCAGCAGGTCAAGGACGCGCTCTGGAGCCTCCAAGCCGCCGGGCTGATCCACCGCTGCGGCGACTTCGCGTGGCCCACGCGCGCAGCACGCGAGGCCGACGAGATCGAAGCGTAGTAGGCCGGACACAGCGGCCCAGGGAAGACCCTGGGCCGCTGCCTCACCGCGCTGGCTCAATCATCGTCGATCCGATTGAGGAGTCGCAGCAGCCGTTTCTTGTCTATGCCGGTAGTGCGGACCATCCCTTTCAAGATCGGATCGGAGATCTTAAGTGCGTTCCACTTTGCATCGACCATGAACTTCCCAGGCTTGCTCGGATGCTCCCAAGCCTCGTGCTGAGAGCCTGCATTGGCACCTGTGCGCTTGTGCCAACCATCCGCCTTGAGCGCGTATCTGAGATCTGTGGCCGAGAAAGGGCCGCGCTTTACCTGTGGACCTTTCCCCACGAACCCGTTGCCCCCGAATGATTGGCGTTAGGCCACGCTGAAGCAGGGGAGCAAGCTTGGAGGCACCGTGTAGGTGTCCTCGCTTGCAAACGCGAGCCGGCGGGCGCCGAGCCTTCGGACGAGCCGGCCAATACTCGTCTCCAGCCTTATGCGAGTTCGTAGCAGCTTTGGGATCGGGCGTAGCGCTGCGGAGAATGGCTGGCCATCCTCGAAGTATGCGACGAGGTATGCCATGAGCAGATCGAAGACTTGCTCGATCGCATCGTGGCGCGTCGCGCCCATGCCCGTAATGTCGAAGTCCACCAGCAGCGCGTACCAGCGATCTTCACGCCGCTCGACAGCGAGCACGAACGCGCGCTCTTGGTCAAGCCAGTCCGCGAACGCTCGGGGATCTGCGACCTTGATACCGTTCTGTGTCATCGCTGAGGCGTGGTTATGTGCCGCCAGCCCAGAACCCTCTGGGTGCTGCGCACTGCTCACGTCTCGAATGATACGCCATAACCCCCGATGAAGTGCCCGACAGACCACTACGGGTCTCAAAATGAGAAGTGTTGGCAGCTATATGCCAGCTATAGGTCTATCGGCGTTGTTTTTAGGCTGCTTGAGGCTCAGCGGTTGCGCTGCTCGCGTGATCAGTTCGGCGAACATCGAAGGGTCTCGCTGGCCGCGCAGGTTGTATCGCCAGCAGAACTCGTTGAGATAGCCCTGTAGCCAGCGGTGGGAGACCTTGCGGTAGGTGCCCTTGATCGCGGGCTTGACATGGCCGAAGAACCCCTCGATCGTGTTCGTGTGCGTGTCTCCTTCGACGTAGACACCGGTGGAGTGGTTGATCCGACTATGCGCGATGAAGTGCCGGTGCAGGCCGTTGTAGGCCGGCCACTCGTCCGTGACGATGATCGACTCGGTCGCGTCTCAGGTTCCGGGTGAAATTGCTTGGGGCGTAGCTCCGCTGGGGTGGATGTTATGCGGCGATTGCTTCCTCGGTGTCGGTGGTGATGGGCGGGGTTTGGGTGTGATGCTGCTCGTGGCG